>NZ_PSWM01000030.1:0-50757 GCF_002932795.1 Rathayibacter sp. AY1B5 | reverse complement strand
GGTCACGCGGGGGCCGCGCGGCGTGTGGGGCTGCTCCTCGATGAACTGGGCGCCGAGGATCTCGCGCACGACCGCCTCGCCGTAGCGCTGACGGCCGTCGGCGGTCGCCGAGCGGGTCGTGCGGGTGACGGGACGCGCGGCGGGAGCCGGACGCTCGGCGACGGGGGCGGGCCGCGACGGGGCGGCGGGCTCGGGCGCGGCGGCGGGCTCACCGGGCGGCGCGACGGTCGCCCAGGAGTCGGGCATCGGCGGCTCGACCGGCGGCATGTCCTCCTCCGGCGGCTCCTCGTCGAACGGGGGCTCGTCGGACGCGGGGGCCGCGGCAGGGACCGGCGCGGCCTCGGGAGCGGAGTCGCGGACGGGAACGGAGTCGCGGACGGGAACAGCGGCAGCGGCGGGTGCCTCGAGGGAAGCGGAGGCGGTCGCGGCCTCGACGGCCGGAGTCGGATCGGCGGGGATCGCCACGGTGGCCCAGCCGTCGGAGCCGGTCGCGGCCGGGACCGACGCAGCCGGGGCGGGCGCGGCGGGCGCCTCGACGGCGGCGCGCTCGGCCTCCGGCGCGGCGGCGCGCGGCTCGACGCGGGCGATGTACTTCACCCGCAGGCCGAGGACCTGCTGGATGGCCTGACGCAGGTACTCGCTGACGCCGGGCTGGCCCGCGGTGCCGGGCATCTTGAAGGACTCGACGTCGTTCTGGCTCGGGAACGAGAGGGTCAGGACGTCGTCCTTGAGGGCACGCACCTGAGCCGTGTAGGCGACCAGCCAGGCGGTCATCTTCGCCTTCTGCACGACCTCGAGGATCTCGGGCCAGGTGTCCTTCATCCGCTGGAGGGTGACCGCGCCGTCTGCGGGGGCGTCCGGAACGGCTGCAGCGGGTGCGGAGGCGGCCGGCGCGGCGGCCGCCGCAGGGGATGCGACGGCCTCGTCCGGCGACTCCTGCTCGATCGGCTCCGGACGAGCCGCCTCGGCGGTCGTCGCGCGCGGGCGTCCGGACGCGGCGGGCGCGGTCTCGTCCGCCTCCGGCGCGGCCGCCGTCTCCTCGGGGGCCTTCACCGGGGGCGCATCGACGGGTGCGGACGCGGTCACCGGCGCCTCGGCGCGCGGAGCGGCCGCGAGGGACTCGGGCACCGAGCCGGGAGCGGCGGCGTGCGAGGCGTGGTGGGGCTCGGGTGCTCGCTGCGGCTCGGACGACCGCGGGGCGGGCGCCGCGGTCTCGCGCGGCGCGGCCACGTGCCGCGGGCGCTCCTCCTGCGCCGCAGCGGGCGCGATGCCGGCGCCGGTGCCGTGCACCAGGGTGCGGGCGACCATCAGCTCGAGGTGCAGGCGCGGCGAGGTCGCACCGGTCATCTCGGTGAGGGCCTCGTTGACCACGTCGGCGATGCGGGAGAGCTCGGCCAGGCCGAGCGCACGGGACTGGCCGGCCATGCGGTCGAGCTCGTCCTGCGAGACGCCGCGGAGCACGGCGGACGCCGCTCCCCCGGTCGCCGCGACGACGATCAGGTCGCGGAGCTTCTCGAGCAGGTCCTCGACGAAGCGGCGCGGGTCCTGCCCCGTCTGGATGACGCGGTCGACCGCTCCGAACGCCTCGGCGGAGTCGTGCTCGGCGAGCGCGTCGACCACCTCGTCGAGCAGGGCCCCGTGGGTGTAGCCGAGGAGGGCGACGGCCCGCTCGTACTCGACGGTCTCGGCCTCGGAGCCGGCCATCAGCTGGTCGAGCAGGGAGAGGGTGTCGCGGACGGACCCGCCGCCCGCACGGACCACGAGCGGCAGCACGCCGGCCGCCACGTGCACGCCCTCGCGCTCGCAGAGCTCCTGCGTGTAGTCGAGCATCTGGGCCGGCGGGACGAGCCGGAACGGGTAGTGGTGCGTGCGCGAGCGGATCGTGCCGATGACCTTGTCCGGCTCCGTGGTCGCGAAGATGAACTTCACGTGCTCCGGCGGCTCCTCCACGATCTTGAGCAGCGCGTTGAAGCCCTGCGGCGTGACCATGTGCGCCTCGTCGAGGATGAAGATCTTGAAGCGGTCGCGCGCCGGGGCGAAGATGGCGCGCTCGCGCAGATCGCGCGCGTCGTCGACGCCGTTGTGGCTCGCCGCGTCGATCTCGACCACGTCGAGCGAGCCCTGGCCCTCGCGGCTGAGCTCGACGCAGCTGTCGCAGACGCCGCACGGAGTGTCGGTGGGGCCGGTCGCGCAGTTGAGGCAGCGGGCGAGGATGCGCGCCGAGGTGGTCTTGCCGCAGCCGCGGGGGCCGCTGAAGAGGTAGGCGTGGTTGACGCGGTTGGTGCGCAGCGCCGTCATGAGCGGATCCGTCACCTGGGACTGGCCGATCATCTCGGCGAACGTCTCGGGCCGGTACCGGCGATACAGAGCTGCTACCACCCGACAAGAGTAGCCGCGACCTCCGACACCGGAGCCGGGGCGGCGGAGACGGGAGCGCGCGTAGCCTCGGAGCCGTGCACCCTCCGCCGCCGCTCCCCCGCTTCGACGCCGTCGTGCTCGCCGGGGGACGGGCCTCCCGCCTCGGCGGCGCGGTCAAGCCGCTCCTGCGGCACCGCGAGTCGACGCTCCTCGGCGCGGCCCTCGCAGCCGTTCGCGGAGCCGAGCGGAGGGTCGTGGCCGGACCGCCGTCGCTCGCAGCGGCCGTCGACGGCGCCGAGCTCGTCCAGGAGGATCCCCCGTTCGGCGGTCCGGTCGCCGGGATCTCGTCCGCCCTGCCCCTGCTCGAGCGCGCGGGCGCTCCCGAGTGGGTCGTCGTGCTCGCCGCCGATCTCGTCGCGCCCGGCCCGGCGGTCCGCCTGCTGCTGGAGGAGGCGGCGAGCGCCGTCGAGGACTCCCTCCTGGCCGTCGACGACGACGGCCGGCCTCAGCAGCTCCTCGGCGTGCACCGGCGCTCAGCGCTCGTCGACGCTCTCGCGGCGCTCGGCGATCCCGACGGCGCCTCCGCGCGCGTGCTCCTGCGCGACCTGTCCGTCAGGCTCGTCGCGGTCCCCGCAGGGACGACCGACGACGTCGACGCGCCCGCCGACGCGCTCCGGCACGGGATCGACCTGCCGGGCCCGCGCGGCGCAGACTGAGCGGATGGACGACACCACCGGCCCCCGCCCCTCCGCCTCCGACGGCACCCGCCCCACCGAGGAGGTGCTCGCCGGCTGGTGGGCCGACCTGTCCTCCGCGCTCGGCCTCGCCGAGGTCCAGGCGGACCCGGACGCCCTGCTCGCCCTCGCCGGTCGCGCTGCGCACGGAGTGGTCCGGCCGGCGGCTCCGCTGACCACGTTCCTCGCGGGCTACGCGGCGGGCCTGGCCGGAGGCGGACGGGACGCGCTCGACGCGGCGCTCGCGGCCTCGCACCGAGCGGTGGACGAGCGTTCGCACGCCTCCTGAGAAGCTACTCCACCGGCCTCGATCCGGCACCAGGCCGAGGTCGTACGGTTCGCACGAGTCCCGGTGCCGCGGCTCGGACCGAGCGCGGCGCAGGACTCCCGCGGCCGACTGCGCCGCGGTCGTCCATGTGAAGGAGCCCCGCATGTCAGGCAACAGAGCCGTCGCCTACAAGTCCCCCGGAGTCGTCGAGGTCATCGACATCGACTACCCCACCTTCGAGCTGAAGGACGGACCCGGCGTCAATCCGGCGAACATCGGGCGGAAGCTGCCGCACGGCGCCATCCTCCGCACCGTCTCCACCAACATCTGCGGCTCCGACCAGCACATGGTCCGCGGCCGCACCACCGCTCCGTCCGACCTCGTGCTCGGCCACGAGATCACCGGCGAGGTCGTGGAGGTCGGCCCCGACGTCGAGTTCGTCAAGGTCGGCGACATCGTGTCGGTGCCGTTCAACATCGCCTGCGGCCGATGCCGCAACTGCAAGGAGCGCAAGACCGGCATCTGCCTCAACGTGAATCCGGACCGCCCGGGCAGTGCGTACGGCTACGTCGACATGGGCGGCTGGGTCGGCGGGCAGGCCGAGTACGTGATGGTCCCCTACGCCGACTGGAACCTGCTGGTGTTCCCGGACCGCGATCAGGCGCTCGAGAAGATCCTCGATCTGACGATGCTCTCCGACATCTTCCCGACGGGCTTCCACGGCGCGGTGACCGCCGGGGTCGGCGTCGGCTCCACGGTCTACGTCGCAGGAGCGGGACCGGTCGGACTGGCCGCGGCGGTCGGAGCGCAGCTGCTCGGAGCGGCCGTCGTGATCGTCGCGGACCTCAACGAGGAGCGTCTGGCGCAGGCGCGCTCCTTCGGCTGCGAGACGGTCGACGTCTCGAAGGGCGATCCGGCGGGCCAGATCGAGCAGATCCTCGGCGTGCCGGAGGTCGACTGCGGAGTGGACGCCGTCGGCTTCGAGGCGCACGGCAACGGCGCCGACTCGGGGAAGGAGGCGCCGGCGACGGTGCTGAACTCGCTGATGTCCATCACCGCGGCGGGCGGCGCCCTCGGTATCCCGGGGCTCTACGTCACGGGCGACCCGGGCGGAGTCGACGAAGCGGCCCAGGAGGGCTCGCTGTCGATCCGGCTCGGGCTCGGCTGGGCGAAGTCGCTGTCCTTCACCACGGGCCAGTGCCCGGTGATGAAGTACAATCGGCAGCTGATGATGGCGATCCTGCACGACCGGGTGCACATCGCCGACGCGGTCCAGGCCACCGCGATCAGCCTGGACGACGCTCCCCGCGGCTACGCCGACTTCGACAAGGGCGCCGCGAAGAAGTTCGTGCTGAACCCGAACGGCTACCTGGGATGACCGACGGGGCGGGTCCTGCCCAGGGCCCGCCCCGAGCCCCGGGAGAATGGACGGGATGAGCGCGCACGGGCACGAGGCGACCGACTGGGACGAGGCCAGGCGGATCGTCGGCGGAGCGGTCGCACGCTCCGGCGTCGCGACCGTCCCCCTCCTCGACGCGCGGGGAGCCGTCCTCGACCGCGACGTCGCCGCCGCGCGGCCGCTCCCCCACTACGACTCCTCGGCCATGGACGGCTGGGCCGTGCGCGGGCCCGGGCCCTGGCCGCTCGAGGACGGCACCGCCGCTCCGATCGTCACCGGCGCCGCCGTGCCCGAGTGGAGCGACGCGGTGCTGCCATCCGAGCAGGGCGCGGTCTGCGACGACCTGCTCACGGCGCGGACGCCCCTCCCGCCCGGCCGCCACATCCGGCTCGCGGGCGACGAGGCCTCGCGCGGCGCCGTGCTGGTCGGCGCCGGGACCCGCCTCACTCCCGCGCACCTCGCCCTGCTCGCGGTCGCCGGGATCGACGCGCTCGACGTCCGGCCACCCGCCGCGGTCGACCTGCTCCTCACGGGGGACGAGGTCGACACCGAGGGGATGCCGCCCGCGGGACGGGTCCGAGACGCGTTCACACCGCTGCTCCCCGCGCTGGTCGAGCTCTCGGGCGGAGCTGTGGGAGAGGTCGTGCGCCGCGGCGACGACGAGGACGCGATCGCCCGGACGCTGCTGGCGGGCACGGCGCCGATCCTCCTCACCACGGGTGGGACCGGGCGCTCCCGGGTGGACGCGGTCCGCCGCGCCCTCGATGCGGTGGGGGCGCGCGTCCTCGTCGACGGCGTCGGCATGCGCCCCGGCCACCCGACCATGGCTGCGCTGCTGCCGGGCGGGACGCTGGTGATCGCGCTGCCGGGCAATCCGCTCGCCGCGCTGCTCGCGGCGCTCTCCTTCCTGCCCCCGGCCCTCGACGCGGCGTCCGGCGCCGCTGCCCGCCCCCTCGGCCGGGGTGTCCTCGCCGAGCCGCTCGGGCGCGCAGGGACCACGGTGCTCGTACCCGTCTCCTCCGGCGAGGACGGCTGGCGAGCCTCCGCGGGCATCCGCTCGCACATGCTCACCGGGCTCGCCGCCTCCGAGGCCGTCGCCGTCGTTCCCGCGCCGGGGGCGGCAGCGGGCGACTCCGTGCGCCTGCTGCCGCTGCCCTGGTGAGGCCTACGCCGCCGGCTCGAGGCGGATCACGACCGACTTCGAGGTCGGCGTGTTGCTGATCTTCGCGGTCGAGTCCAGCGGCACGAGGACGTTCGTCTCCGGGTAGTACGCGGCCGCGCAGCCGCGGGGCGTGTCGTAGGCCACGACGCGGAACGCCTCCGCCCGCCGCTCGACGCCGTCGGGCCACTCCGAGACCAGGTCGACCATCGCTCCGTCCGCGAAGCCCAGCTCGGCGACGTCGTCGGCGTGGACGAACACCACTCGGCGACCGTCGTGGATCCCGCGGTAGCGGTCGTCCTTGCCGTAGATCGTGGTGTTGAACTGGTCGTGCGAGCGCAGCGTCTGCAGCAGCAGCCTGCCCTCCGGCACCCGCGGGTACTCGAGGGGATTCGCGGTGAAGCGGGCCAGGCCGGAGGGGGTGTCGAAGCGGCGCGAGTCGCGCGGCGGGTGCGGGAGGACGAAGCCGCCGGGCACGTCGATCCGGGCCTCGAAGCCGTCGAAGCCGGGGACGACGTTGGCGATGTGCGAGCGGATGCGTCGGTAGTCGTCGCGCAGTCCCGCCCAATCGACCCGGGGGACGTTCTCACGGCCCTCGAGCAGCCGCTCCGCGATCCCCGTGAGGATCGCCACCTCCGAGCGCAGGCCCGGGCTCGGCGGGCGCAGGCGGCCCCGGGAGGCGTGCACGGCGCTCATCGAGTCCTCGACCGTGACCCGCTGCTCGCCCGAGCGCTGCACGTCGGAGTCGGTGCGGCCGAGGGTGGGCAGGATCAGCGCGCGCCGGCCGGTGACGACGTGCGAGCGGTTGAGCTTGGTCGAGACGTGCACGGTGAGGGCGAGCGAGCGCATGGCCGCCTCCGTCACTCCGCTGTCGGGCGTCGCCCGGGCGAAGTTGCCGCCGAGCCCCATGAAGACGCGGGCCTTCCCGTCGCGCATCGCCCGGATCGCGGCGACCGTGTCCGTCCCGTGCACGCGCGGGGAGGAGAAGGAGAACTCGCGGTCGAGCGCGTCGTGGAAGGAGTCCGGCATCCGCTCGAAGATGCCCATCGTGCGGTCGCCCTGCACGTTCGAGTGGCCGCGCACCGGGCAGACGCCTGCGCCGGGCTTGCCGATGTTGCCGGTGAGCAGGAGCACGTTGACGACGTCCTTGAGCGTCGCGACGGAGTGCGCGTGCTGGGTGAGGCCCATCGCCCAGCAGACGACCGTGCCCTCCGACGCCGCGATCAGCTCGGCGACGGTGCGGATGCGCGTCTCGTCGATGCCGCTCGCCCGCTCGATCTCGTCCCACTGCACCTCGCGCAGCCCGTGGAGGTACTCGGCGAGGCCGCCGGTGCTCTCGCGGATGAAGGCGTGGTCGAAGACGTCGCCGCGCGCCTCCTCCGCCTCGAGCAGCGCCTTGCCGAGGCCCTGGAAGAGGGCCTGGTCGCCGCCCAGCCGCACCTGGAGGAAGTGATCGGCGAGGGCCGTGCCGTCGCCCAGCGTGCCGCGGACGGTCTGCGGGTTCTGGAAGCGGAGCAGCCCCGCCTCCGGCAGCGGGTTCACGGCCACAATGGTGCCGCCCGCGCGCTTGGCACGCTCCAGAGCGGTCAGCATCCGCGGATGGTTCGTGCCGGGGTTCTGGCCCGCGACGATGATCAGCGGTGCCCGCTCCACGTCGCGCAGGCTCACCGAGCCCTTGCCGATCCCGATCGTCTCGGTGAGGGCGGAGCCGCTGGACTCGTGGCACATGTTGGAGCAGTCGGGCAGGTTGTTCGTGCCGAAGCCGCGGACCATCAGCTGGTAGACGAAGGCCGACTCGTTCGAGGTCCGGCCGGAGGTGTAGAAGATCGCCTCGTCGGGGCTCGCACAGGCGCGCAGCTCCTCGGCCACGAGGTCGAGCGCCTCGTCCCACCCCACGGGCCGGTAGTGCGTCGCGCCCTCCTCGAGCAGCATCGGCTCGGTGAGACGCCCCTGCTGGCCGAGCGCGAAGTCGTCCCACTCCTCCAGCTCCGCGACGGGGTGCGCGGCGAAGAAGGCCGACGTGACGGTGCGGAGCGTCGCCTCCTCGGCGACCGCCTTCGCTCCGTTCTCGCAGAACTCGGCGACGTGCCGCTTGTCGCCCTCGGGCCAGGCGCAGCCCGGGCAGTCGAAGCCGGTCTTCTGGTTCACCCGCAGGAGCGTCTCGGCGCTGCGCACCGGGCCCATCTGCTTGAGCGATATCTCGAGGGCGTGGGCGACGCCGGGGATCCCGACGGCGCGTCTCTTCGGCGACCGGACGGAGAGGCGGCTCTCGTCGATCGGACTCTCGCGGGGCTCGGCGTCATCGACCATTCCTGCATCGTACGTCCGCACCCCGGCATCGCTCCCGGTTCCCGGTGGGAGGATGACCTCCACCGCCTGAGGAGACCCATGACCCGCAGTGTCGCCCGCACCCGCCTGACCGCTGTCCGCGCGGACGATCCGCCCCGCCGCCGCGAGGACGTCCTCGCCGTCGAGGAGCCGCTCGAGATCCGCGTCGGCGGACGGCGCTTCAGCGTGACCATGCGCACACCCGGCGACGACTTCGACCTGGTCGCCGGGTTCCTGGTGTCCGAGGGGGTGCTCACCGAGTCGGAGCAGCTGGCGGCGATGCGCTACTGCGCCAGCGGCTCCGGGCCGGGCGAGAACACCTACAACGTGGTCGATGCGAGTGTCCGAGGCGGACGGGAGTCCGTGCTGCTCGAGCGCGAGCGGTCGGTCTACACGACGAGCTCGTGCGGAGTGTGCGGGCTCGCGTCGCTCGAGGCGGTCGCCACCGACTCGGCGTGGAGCGTCGCGGAGGACGGGCTGCGGGTGGAGCGGGAGCTGCTGGTCTCGCTCCCGGACCGGCTCCGCGAGGCGCAGGCGGTGTTCGAGCGGACGGGCGGCGTCCACGCGGCCGGGCTGTTCGACGCGGACGGCTCGCTGCTGGTGCTCCGGGAGGACGTCGGGCGGCACAACGCCGTGGACAAGGTGGTCGGCTGGGGGCTCCGGGAGGGCCGGCTGCCGCTGCGCGGGACGCTCCTGCAGGTGTCGGGGCGCGCCTCGTTCGAACTGGTGCAGAAGGCCGTGATGGCCGGCATCCCCCTGCTCGCCGCGGTCGGTGCCCCGTCGTCGCTGGCGGTGGACCTGGCCCGCGATTCCGGCCTCACCCTGATCGGCTTCAGCCGCGGCTCCGGCTTCAACCTCTACGCGGGCGACGCGCGCCTGCTGCCCTGAGCCGCCGCGGCTGCTCGACCAGCAAGAGCGTCCGAGCATCCGGCAGAGGGCCGCGACCCGGAATCGCGTGTCAGCGATTCAGGGCGGCCCGACGCACCCCGCTCTGCGGAACGAGACCCCACGAGGAGCCGACCGCGGTCGTGCAGCGGGTCACCGCTGCACGACGAGCAGACGCCGCCGCGTGTCAGCGATTCAGGGCAGCCCGACGCACCCCGCTCTGCGGAACGAGACCCCACGAGAAGCCGACCGAGGTCGTGCAGCGGGTCACCGCTGCACGACGAGCAGACGCCGCCGCGTGTCAGCGATTCAGGGCGGCCCGACGCACCCCGCTCTGCGGGAGCCACCACCCCTGGAAGCCGACCGCGAGTCGTGTCGCGGCTGCGCCGCTACACGACCGACAAGCTCTGCCGGGCGATCTCCAGCTCCTCGTTGGTGGGGACGACGAGGACGGTGACGCGGGAGTCGTCGGTGGAGATGCGGCGGGCGCCGCGGTCGGCGGACGTGTTGCGCTCGGGGTCGAGCTCGATGCCGAGGCCCTCGAGGCCGCGCAGGGCGCCGGCGCGGACGGCGGCGACGTTCTCGCCGACTCCGGCCGTGAACACCACGGCGTCGACGCGGCCCAGCTGGGCGTAGAAGGCACCGATGTAGTGGCGGAGGCGGTGGTAGTAGACCTCGAGTCCGGCGCGGGCCTGCTCGTCGCCGGCCTCGGCCGCCTCCTGGACGTCGCGCATGTCGCCGCGTCCCGTGAGTCCGAGGAGCCCGCTGCGGCGGTTGAGGAGGGTGTCGAGCTCGTCGATCGAGAGGCCGGCCTTGCGGGCGAGGTGGAACACGACGGCCGGGTCGAGGTCTCCGGAGCGGGTGCCCATGACCAGGCCCTCGAGCGGGGTCATGCCCATCGAGGTCTCGACGGAGACGCCGCCGTCGACGGCGCAGGCGGACGCTCCGTTGCCCAGGTGCAGGACGATCGTCTTCAGGTCGGAGCGGCGGCGGCCGAGGTAGGCGGCGGCGGCCTCCGAGACGAACTTGTGCGAGGTGCCGTGGAAGCCGTAGCGGCGGACGCGGTGCTTCTCGGCGAGCTCGGCGGGCAGCGCGTAGGTCGACGCCTCGGCCGGGATCGTGTGGTGGAAGGCGGTGTCGAAGACGGCGACGTGCGGGACGTCCGGGAAGGCCTTCTGCGCCGCCTCGATGCCCTCGAGGTTGGCGGGGTTGTGGAGCGGGGCGAGGTCGGCGAGGTCCTCGATGTTGATCTTGACCAGGTCGGTGACGACGGTGGGCTCGAAGAAGCGCTTGCCGCCGTGCACGACGCGGTGGCCCACGGCGACGGGAGGGAACTCGTCGAGGCTCGGACCGTGCTCGCCGAACGCGCGGATCATCGCGTCGAAGCCGGCGGTGTGGTCGGGGATCGGCCCCTCGATCTCGAACGACTCCCCGTCGCGGGTGTGCTTCGTGCGGCCGGTGTCCTCGCCGATCCGCTCGACGAGGCCGCTGGCGAGGGTCTCCTCGGTGGTCATCTCGATGAGCTGGTACTTGAACGACGACGAACCGCTGTTGACGACGAGGACGACGGACATGAGGGGACTCCTGGGGTGATCGGGGTCGGGAGGGGCGGCGGCGGGGTCGCCGCTAGCGCACCACGGGGATGGCGGCGGTGGGCGGGACGATGGCCTGCGTCGCGGCCTGGATGGCCGTGATCGCGACGGTGTTCACGATGTCCTGCACGAGCGCGCCGCGGGAGAGGTCGTTGACCGGCTTGCGCAGGCCCTGCAGGACCGGCCCGATGGCGACGGCGCCGGCCGAGCGCTGCACGGCCTTGTACGTGTTGTTGCCCGTGTTGAGGTCGGGGAAGATGAACACCGTCGCGCGTCCGGCGACCTGGGAGCCGGGCATCTTCGACGCCGCGACCGCCGCGTCCGCCGCCGCGTCGTACTGGATCGGGCCCTCGACGAGCAGGTCGGGCCGGCGCTCGCGCACCAGAGCCGTCGCCGCGCGGACCTTCTCGACGTCGGCTCCGGCTCCGCTCTCGCCCGTGGAGTAGGAGAGCATCGCGATGCGGGGGTCGATGCCGAACTGCTGGGCGGTCTCGGCGGACGAGATCGCGATGTCGGCGAGCTGCGCCTCGGTCGGGTCGGGGTTCACCGCGCAGTCGCCGTAGACCAGGACGCGGTCGGCGAGCGCCATCAGGAACACGCTCGAGACGACGGAGACGCCCGGGCTCGTCTTGATGATCTCGAAGCCGGGGCGGATGGTGTGCGCCGTCGTGTGCGCGGCTCCCGAGACCATGCCGTCGGCCAGGCCGAGCTGCACCATCATCGTGCCGAAGTAGGAGACGTCCGTGACCGTGTCGTAGGCGTGGTCGTAGGTGATGCCCTTGTGCGCGCGGATGCGGGCGTACTCCTCGGCGAAGCGCGCGCGGTGCTCCGGGTCGAGGGTGCTCAGCACGCGGGCGCCGTCGAGGTCGAGGCCGAGGCCCGCCGCGCGGGCGCGGATCTCGGCCTCCTCGCCCAGGATCGTGAGCCGCGCGATGCCGCGCTTGAGCACGGTCGCGGCGGCGCGGAGGATCCGGTCGTCGCCGCCCTCGGGCAGGACGATGTGGCGGTCGGCGATGCGCGCGCGCTCGATCAGCCCGTACTCGAACATCAGCGGCGTGACGACCTCGGAACGGCCGACGTCGAGCAGCGTGAGCAGCTCGACCGCGTCGACCGCCTCCTGGAAGAGGGCGAGGGAGGTGTCGCGCTTGCGCGGGGAGTCGGCAGCCAGTCGCCCGCGGGCCGCGGTGACGCGGACGGCGGTGTCGTAGGTGCCGAGCTCGGTCATGACGATCGGCACGCGGCTGTCGACGCCCTCGATCAGCCGGACGATCGGCTCCGGCAGCTCGAAGCCGCCGTTGAGGATGATGCCGGTGACGGTGGGGAACGTGCCGGAGGCGTACGCCATGATCACGGCGAGGACGACCTCGGGCCGGTCGCCGGGGACGATCACGACGCCTCCCTCGGTGAGCCGCGGCAGGACGTTGACCATGGACATGCCGGCGATCACCACACCGAGCGCCTCGCGGCCGAGCAGCTCCGGATCGCCCGCGACGACGACGCCGTCGACCGCCTCGACCAGCCGGGACAGGCTCGGAGCGACGAGGAACGGGTCCTCGCGGATCGCCCAGACCGGGACGGTGGCGGGGATGCTCTCGCGGATCGCGGCGACGGCGTCGGCGGCGGTGTCGGGATCGGCGCGGTTCGCGATCACTCCGATGAGGCTCGCGTGCGCGGTGCGCAGCTCGACCGAGGCGAGCTCGGTGATCTGGCGCATCTCCTCGGGAGTGCGCGCGGGCGCCTGGCCCAGCTGCTCGCTGCGGGACGAGTCCCGGCCCGTGAGGACCAGCAGGACCGGAGCGCCGAGGTTGGCGGCGATGCGGGCGTTGTAGCCGAGCTCGGTGGGGCTGCCCACATCGGTGTAGTCGGACCCGAGGATGACGACCGCGTCGCACCGCGCCTCGACGCCCTTGTAGCGTTCGACGATCCGCGAGAGCGCCGCCTCGCCGTCGGCGTGGACGTCCTCGTAGGTGACGCCGATGCAGTCCTCGTAGGCGAGGCCCGAGTCGGAGTGGCCGAGCAGCATCTCGAGCACGTAGTCCGGCTCGGAGGTGGAGCGGGCGATCGGGCGGAAGACGCCGACCCGCTGCACCTGGCTGCTGAGCGCATCGAGGACGCCGAGGGCGACCGTGGACTTGCCCGAATGACCTTCGGCGGACGAGATGTAGATGCTCTGAACCATCGAATCCAGCCTACCGAGGGGGTCCCTCCGGCTGGCTGGGTAGAGGCCAGGGATGGGAGTCCGTGCAGGTCGGAGGGCTGTGGAGGAGCCTCCGCCGCCACCGCGGCCCGTCAACGGAAGAAGACCCCCCGCGCACCCGCCAGAGCCCGGTTACCCTTGCTGCGTTTCCGCCCTGGGGGAGTTGGCCTGGATGGCGCCACGCGGGGAGCCGGGTGACAGTATAACCGACGACGACGGCCGAGGAGAGCGGGGCGTGTCGGGGTCGTGGTCAGCGGGAGCCTCCGACACCGGCTAGTATCGATGAGTCGCGGCTCAGGTCGTGCCAGGAGGATTCGCCTAGTGGCCTATGGCGCACGCTTGGAAAGCGTGTTGGGTGAAAGCCCTCGGGGGTTCGAATCCCCCATCCTCCGCGAACGGTGCCCGTTGCTCTCGCCAGCACGGGCACCGTTTTGTTTAACCCGTGGGCGGCATTCGACCCGTGGGCGCGAGCATCCGTACCGGGCGGGGCCTGCGTGATCGGCCGCCGAGGAGTCGCGCCGAAGGCGGGATCAGCCGTAGAGGTGATTCGTCCGCGCGCAGGAGTCGGAGCAGAACGCGCCACGGCGGGCGACGAGCGGGGCCGAGCAGGCGGCGCAGACGGGGCGGAAGAAGAGTTCGGCTATGGATCGCGACATGGTCCGACCGTAGGTGCCGGCACCGGATCGTGCCCGTCGCCATCCGTATAACGACATCGCGGACGAGCGGCCGGCGACACGGAGCCGCGGCGACGCGGATGCTCAGTCGGCGATGCGCTCGAGCCATTCGTCGAGCAGGAGCCGCTCCCCCGCGCTGAAGGGCTCGATCTGCGGCAGCGCGGTGCGCAGGGCGACGGCGTGCGCGACGACCGCGCGGGCGGCGGGATCGGTGGGGCCCGCCTCCGCCGTGGTGATCGCCGCGAGGACGGACTCGCGCGAGCGGGACGAGAGCTCGTCGTCCGGGTCGGCGAGGGCGGTCAGCGTGAGGGTGCAGCCGAGTGCGGCCGACTGGAGCAGGCGGGAGGCGCGCTCGACGTCGACCGTGAGGCGGCCGGCCTCGGCGACGGCGCGGACCGCGTCGAGGAGGACGCCGCGGGACAGGCGCGCCGCCTCCGACTCCTCCCCCGGCCGCGCGGTGAACATCAGCGCGTAGAGGTGCGGTTCGGCGAGCCCGAAGGCGACGTGGTGGTCCCAGGCGGCCCGGAGCGCGTCGACCGGGTCGGCCGGCGCCTCGCTCCGCTCGAAGTCGGCGAGAGCCGTGGCGAAACCGGCTGCCGCGGCCGAGTCGAGCAGCCCGCGCAGGTCGCCGAACGTCCGGTAGATCGTGGGCGCCTGCACCCCCGCCGCCGCGCTGATCGCCCGCGTCGACACCGCGTCCCGCCCGCCGTCCGCCAGCAGCTCCACCGTCGCCCGGAGGATCCGCTCCCGCGTCGTCCCGCTCTCACTCACGCTACCGACGCTAACACGCTCCCGTTAGCGCCTCGTCTCGCCGAGTGGCCCGGGTCGCGTCAACGCCGTCGGGCGGTCCCGAAGATCCCGCGGACCACCTCGCGCAGCAGCGTCCTGCCGGCGCTCGAGCCCAGCACCTCCTCGACGACCGTCTTGTCGCGGCGGGCGGTGCGGGTCCCGCGCGACGTCGGTGCCGTGCGCCGCCGGGAGCGCTCGGCGGCCTGGTCGGCGGCGCGCTCGGCGGCGGCCCGCTCCTTGGCGCGGCGGGCGGCGTCCGCGGTCTCCTCCTTCGCGCGGCGCGCGTCCTCCTTCGCGCGGCGGGCGTCGTCGGCGGCCTGCTGCTCGGCGGCGGCGCGGGCCTCCTCGGCGTCGGCGGCGGCGTCGAGCCGACGGGTGAGGATCTCGCGGGCGGAGTCGCGGTCGAGGGACGTGCCGTAGCGCGCGAGCAGCGGGGACCTCTGGACGCTCGCCTCGCGGTCGGCCTCGGGGGTGGGCTTCATCGAGCCGAGCGGGGCGCGGAGACGCGTCCAGGCGACCGGGGTCGGGGCGCCGCGCTCGTTCATGACCGTCACGATCGCCTCGCCGATGGGGAGCGCCTGGAGGACCTCGCCGAGGTCGTAGTCGCTCTCGGGGTAGGTCGAGACGGTGGCGCGGAGGGCCTTGGCATCGTCCGGCGTGTGCGCGCGGAGCTGGTGCTGCACGCGGGAGCCGAGCTGGGCGAGGACGTCGCCGGGCACGTCCTTCGGGGTCTGCGTGACGAAGACGATGCCGACGCCCTTGGAGCGGATGAGGCGCACGGTCTGGGTGATCGCGGCGAGGAAGTCCTTCGACGCGTCGCGGAAGAGCAGGTGCGCCTCGTCGAAGAAGAACACCAGCTTCGGCTTGTCGAGGTCGCCGACCTCCGGCAGGTCGTTGAAGAGGTCGGCGAGCAGCCACATCAGGAAGGTGGAGAACAGAGCCGGTCGGTCGGCGACTCCGGGGACCTCGAGGAGGCTGACGACGCCGCGCCCGTCGGCGGCGAGGCGGAGGAACTCGGCCGTGTCGATCTCGGGCTCGCCGAAGAACACGTCGGCGCCCTGGTCGGCGAACGCGATCAGCTCGCGGAGGATCACGCCGGCGGTCGCCTTGGACAGCCCGCCGAGCTCGGCGAGCTCGGACTTGCCCTCGTCGCCGACGAGGTAGGTGAGCACGGCGCGGAGGTCGGACAGGTCGACGAGCGGGAGGCCGGCGCTCTCGGCGTAGTGGAAGACGAGGCCGAGGCTCGACTCCTGCGTGTGATTGAGGCCGAGCACCTTCGCGAGCAGCAGTGCTCCGAAGCCGGTGACGGTGGCGCGGACAGGGATGCCGGTGCCGATGCCGCCGAGCGCGAAGTACTCGGCGGGGGCCGCCTCCGCTCGCCAGTCCTGGCCGATGCCGCGGGTGCGGGCGAGCAGCGCGTCGGTCGCGGCGCCCGGAGTGGCGAGGCCGGAGAGGTCGCCCTTGATGTCCGCGGCGAAGACGGGGACGCCGTGGGCCGAGAGCTGCTCGGCGAGGACCTGCAGCGTCTTGGTCTTGCCGGTGCCGGTCGCGCCGACGACGAGGCCGTGCCGGTTGAGCATGCCGAGCGGGATGCGGACGGGGACGTCGATCCGCGCGTCGCCGTTGACGAGGGCGCCGAGCTCGAGGGCCGGGCCGGAGAACGCGTACCCGGCGCGCACCGCGTCGACGGCGCTCTCGGGGAGCGGGCCGGGGGCCGGGGCGAGCGCGGAGGGCGCGGGCGGAGCAGCGGCTTCCGGAGCGACGACGGGCGGAGCATCGGCCCCCGGAGCAACCGGACCGGAGGAGACGGCGACCGCAGCGACGGCGTCAGCAGCAACGGGAGCGGCGGACTGCTCCGCTCCGCTCTCCGACGCCGCGACCAGCCGCACGTCGTCGGCGACGGCCTCCGCCTCCTCCGGGCCGGCCGCCGCGTTCAGCGCCGCGGCCGCCGCCTCCGCTCGCGCCAGGGCCTCGGCGGCCTCCGCCTGCAGTCGGCGGGCGGCCTCCAGGGCCGCGCGCGCCTCGTCTCTCGCCGAGGCGAGCCCGTCGTCGTCACTCATGGGCTCAGCCTAGGGTCGGCGGCGCCGGTCAGTCCTCGCGGACGTGCCAGGACTGTCCGTACCCGCCGTCGGCCTCGGGGCGGGCCATCAGCTCGAGGAACGGGTCGGCGCTGAACGCCTCCGGCCCGAGCACTCCGGCGCCGGTCCACACGCCGGTCGCGAGGAGCTCGAGCGCGACCACCGGGTTGAGCGCCGTCTGCCAGACCACGCACTGGGTGCCGTACTCGGCCATCGTCCACTCGTTGTCGCTCACGTGGTAGAGGTACACCTCGCGGTGAGCGCCGTCCTTCGTGCCCGAGACGAAGAGGCCGGCGCAGGTCCTGCCGGTCATCCGCGGGCCGATGCCGGCCGGATCGGGCAGAGCGGCGGCCACGACGTCGCGCGGCGACACCTCGACGGGACCGCCGGCCGAGCGGACCCGCAGGGGCTCGGTGCTGTCGAGGCCGAGGAGGTGGAGAGTGCGCAGGACGCCGATGAACTGCTCGCCGAGGCCGTACTTGAAGGTGACCTTCTTCGCGTCCAGCCAGCGCGGCATCAGCAGCACCTCCTCGTGCTCGACGTTCACGCACTCGACTGGACCGATGCCCTCGGGGAACTCGAACACCTCGGGCTCCGAGAAGGGGGCCGTGGTGTACCAGCCGCGGTCGCGCTCGAACACCACCGGCGGGTTCAGGCACTCCTCGATCGTGGTCCAGATGGAGAAGGACGGAGCGAAGATCTCGCGGCCGTCCGCGTCGTGCACGACGAGGTTCGCGCCGTCTCGCACTCCCAGCTCGTCGATCTCGTCGAAGAGGTGGTCGGAGGCGTAGCGGGCGAAGACATCGGAGAGCCCCGGCTCCACGCCCATGCCCACCAGGGCGAGGCGGCCGCGGGAGGACCACTCCTCCGCGGCGGCGAACTGCTCGTCGCCGAGCTTGAGCCCGGTCAGCTCGTGGGGCTGCTCGGGGTGCGGGAGGGAGAGGCTCATCGCCATGTCGAGGTAGTCGGCCTCGGCGGCGAGCGCTCCGGCGAAGATCGTCGGGACGAAGCGCGGCTCGACCGCGTTCATCACATGGGTCGCCCCGTGCGCGCGGGCGACGGTCTCGACGTTCTCGGCGTCGGAGGCGTCGATCCGCGCGGCGACGAAGCGGTCGTCCGCACCGTGCCGCTCCGCGATCCAGGCGACCGTGCGCTCGGCCCGGGCGAGGTCGTAGTCGCAGACGATGATCTGCTCGAAGAAGGAGCGGCGCGCGGCGATCTTCGCGAAGGCGTCGCCGACGCCGCCGGCGCCGACCAGGAGGATTCTCATGGGGACACCGTAGCGACGGATCGCGTCGTCCACCATGCCGAACACCGACGGAATCGGAGTGGAGCGCCTCCTTCGGCCACCGGATCCGTCACAGGGCGGCCCGCTCTCCCCGCTCGAGCAGGCGGAGGAAGCCGGAGAGGTGCTCGAGGCCGGTCAGCGAGGTCGGGAGCGAGGCGGCGAGCGCCGGCGAGTGCATTAGGTACGCCGCCCACTTCGCCCGCGAGACCGCGACGTTCAGGCGGTTGGGCAGGAGGAGGAACTCCATCCCGCGCGGGACGTCCGCCCCCGAGGACGCGGCGAGGGAGACGATGGCGACCACCGCCTCCCTGCCCTGGAAGAGGTCGACCGTGCCGACCGGCGTCTCCTCGAGGCCCGCGGCGTCGAGGGCGGCGCGGAGGAGCCCGCCCTGAGCGTTGTAGGGCGCGACGACGATGACGTCGGCCGCGGTCAGCGTCCGCTCGCCGTGCTCGTCGGTCCAGGTGCGGCCGACGAGGGAGAGGGCGATCTCGACGACGCGCCTCGCCTCGTCCGGCGAGGAGGTGGTGTCGCCCGCGTGCTCGACCGGGACGGAGTGCACGCCCGGCTCGACCCCCTCCAGGTGGCGCACCTCCGGCGCCCGCGACCGCAGCGCGCCCTCGTAGGAGAGCTCGGAGACGGCGTCGGAGAGCGCCGGGTGCATCCGGTGGGTCTGCGCGAGGAAGTAGCCGTACTCGGGCGGGAGGACGTCGTGACCGTCGGCGAGCCAGCCGAGCGCCGACTCGTCGACCGGCTCCGGGTGCGCGCCCTGGCTCACCTGGGGCAGCTGCTGAGGGTCGCCGAGCAGGAGCAGGCGCTGAGCGGAGACGGCCGACGCGATCGTCGGAGCGAGCGAGAACTGCCCGGCCTCGTCGACCACCAGGAGGTCGAGCGAGCGGCGCGGCACGGTGACCGGGTTCGCGAAGGTCCAGGCGGTGCCGCCGATGACGCAGCCGCCGCCCTCCTCGAGGACCGCGGTGAGCGCCGCCGCGTTCTTCACCGGCGCCCAGGGCGCGGCCTCGAGCGCCTCGGGCGACGTGCCGCTCCTGGGCACTTTCGCCACCCGGGAGGGATCGACGCCGCGGCCGACGACCGCGCTCAGCACGTTCTCGACCACCGAGTGCGACTGGCCGACCACGCCGATCCGCCAGCCGTGCTCGTTCACCAGCCGCGCGATGACGTGGGAGCCGACGTAGGTCTTCCCGGTGCCGGGCGGCCCCTGCACGGCGAGGGTCGCCCGGTCGAGTCCGAGCAGAGTCGTGACGACCGCGCCGATCACGTCGTCGCCCTGCACAGGAGCGACGGCGGCCGGCGGCACGCGGCGGAGGACGTCGAGCGCCGGGTCGGCCGGCATCGCGGGCAGCGCGTCGAGGACCTCGGCGCCCCACTCCGCGATCGCCTCGGGCTGGGGAGCGGCACGCGGCGGCGGCGCGGGGGCGAGGGCCACGGGGGCGTCGTCGTGAGGCTCCTCCCCCGCCTTCAGGCCCTCCTTGAGGAGCAGGACGATCCGCTCGCCGTCGTCGTCGACCGCGAGGATCTCGGAGCGCTCGGAGGCGCCGCGCAGACCGGGACCGGGTGAGGGCGCACCGGGGGGCGCCGGGGCCTCGTAGACCAGGTACGGCGAGGAGCCGACGCCGAGCCGGCTGCCGGGAGCGAGTCGGCCGAGGATCCGCAGCTCGCGCGACTGCGTGCGGGCCCGTGGGAGCTTCGCCCAGTCGCGGACGACCTCGACCCGGTCGATCATCACGACGTCGCGGGTGTCCGCCCACTCGTCCAGCGGCTGCCGGAGGCGGTCGAAGTGCTCCTGCCAGAAGGTCTTGGCCTCGCGGCGGTGGTAGTCGATCGCCGCGCCGGCGAGGGCGAGCGCGGTCTGGTCGGGCGTGCGCTCGCGCGGCTCGATCCCCTCGACCTGCGCCAGCAGGGCGACCGCGACCGGGTGCGGCTCGCGGGGCACGGGGATCTCGACCTCGAGCAGCGGCGGCAGCTCCTCGCGCGGCGGAGCGAGCTCGAGGAGCCAGTCGCGCAGGCGCAGCGTGGAGCGGCAGTCGTAGGCGTTGTACTCGGCGACGAGGTCGAGCCGGCGCCGGCCGTCGACCGGATCGGCCTCCAGCGCCGCCCGCGCCTCCACGTACATCTCGATGCTGTCGGCGGCGTTCGTGACGCCGGACGCGTCCCGCTCCTCGTCGCCCATGTAGAGCGGCTCCAGCTTCTTCAGCGAGTAGCTGCGCGAGCCCACGCGGAGCGCCCGCCGCACCACCGGGTACAGGTCGACCAGGACGCCGTCGCGCAGGAGCGCGTCGACCTCTTCCTCCCCGACGCCGTGCCGGAGCGCGAGCGAGAGCAGGTGGCTGCGCTCGTAGGAGGCGTAGTGGTAGACGTGCATCCGGGGGTGCTCGGCGCGGCGGGCCTGCAGCAGCGCGAGGAAGTCGAGGAGCGCGCGGCGCTCGTCCGCGAGGTCGTGCGCCCAGAGCGCGGTGAAGCGCTCCTGGTCGTCGACCATGCCGAAGAGGTAGTCGAGGCCCCACTCGCGGGTGTCCTCGGTGTACAGCGGGTCGCCCTCGAAGTCGAAGAAGAGGTCGCCCGGGTCGGGGGCGGGCAGCGCGGCGAGCACGGAGGCGTCGATCACCTCGACGGTCGGCACCGGCGAGGACTCCGACCGCAGCTGCAGCCTCGCCTGGGCGCGCAGGCCCTCGAGCGTGCCCGCGCCCAGGCCGGGCACGGGGCCGTCGTGCTCGGCCAGTGCGTCGAGGGTCAGGACGCCGGCCGCCGCGAGCTTCGCGCGCTGGTCGAGCCGCATCCCGGCGACGAGGATCGGATCGCGGTGCGCCTGGACCTCGGGCGCGCAGACGGAGCAGCGCCCGCAGGAGGGATACCGCGGATCGCCCCACGCCAGCGGCTCGTCGGCGGCGAGGCGCTCGGCGAGCACGGCGCGGAGCCGGGCGCGCTGCACCCGCTGGACCGGGGCGACGACGGCCAGCTCGTGGCTGGTGACGGAGCCGTCGCCGAGCACGAGGTGCACCTGCTCCCCCACGCGGATGCCACGGGCCTGCATCTGCTCGGCGTAGGCGGCGAGCTGCAGCAGCGCCGGGATCTTCGCGTGCCGGGCGAGCTTGGTGTCGTAGACCTCGTAGGCGCCGTCGGCGGTGCGGAGGAGGAAGTCCGAGAAGCCGAGGAAGTCGCCGTCGAAGAAGGTGGCCTGGTAGAGCACGTCGACCCCGGCGCGCATCGCCTCGACGGCCGCCTCGGCCGCCGCGGGGTAGCCGGCGGGCTCGGGGCGCTCGAACTCGAGCACCTCGTGCGTGCGCTTCAGCTCGGCGAGGAAGCGGTGCTCGTGCTCGTCGCCGAGCACCGCGGTGCGCTCGAGCATCGCGTCCTTCTCTGCATCGAGGCGCGGGGCGCGGCCCAGAAGGGCGTCGAACCGGCGGAGGACGGCCCACTCGCAGGCCGCCCAGTTCGACAGGTCGGTGGGGCTCGTGACCACGCGTCCGGACTCCAGGTACACGCGACTCCTTCCGCGACCGCCGGGCGGCGATCGGCTCCAGGCTAGGGCGCCCCTCCGACACTCGTGCGGCGCGGCGACCGCCCGCGCCGCTCCGCCTCCGCGTGGCAGGCTGGGCCGATGACCCGCGCGCGCTTCGAGATCATCCCGGCCGACGACATCGGCGAGCGCGCCGCGCGGGCGTTCCCGGACCCCTCCGCGGTGACGCTGACCGTGACGAGCCTGCCGAAGCACGGGACCGGGCGGACCGTGGACTGCGCGCTCGCGCTGGCCCACCGCGGATTCCGCGTGGTACCCCACCTGGCGGCGAGGAACGTCGAGGGCCGCGGCGCGCTGGAGCGGGTCCTCGGTCGGATGGGCGAGGCGGGGATCGACGAGGCGTTCGTGATCTCGGGCGACGCGTCCTCGGCGGCCGGCACCTACTCCACGAGCCTCGAGCTCATCCGCGACGCTCGCGAGATCTCGCCGGGGCTTGCCCTGGACATCGCGGGCTACCCCGAGGGCCACCCGCACCTCTCCGACGAGAGCATCGAGCGGCACCTGCGCGAGCGCGCTCCGTTCATCCGCTCGATCGTCACGCAGATGTGCTTCGACGTCGACGCGGTGGTCCGCTACGCCGACCGGCTGCGCGAGACGGGGATCACCGCCGACCTGTGGGCGGGTGTGCCGGGGCCGGTCGAGCGCTCGCGGCTGCTGACGCTCGGCGCGCGGATCGGAGTGGGCTCCTCGCTCGGCTTCCTGAATCGGAGCACCTCAGTGGCCGGCGGGCTGCTCCGCGGACGCCGCTTCGACCCGTCCGCCTTCGTCGCGCGACTGGAAGCGGCGGCGGGCGACCGCCTCGCGGGCCTGCACGTCTACACCTTCAACGAGCTCGACTCCCTCTCCGCCTTCGGCTGATCGGCAGGCCTCCGCGCTCCTCGGGCGCCGCGGACGTCCGACCCCGCGATCCCCCGGCCCTCCCACGGGGAGGGTCTGCGCGCGTCAGGTGGTGCGGCGGATCCAGATCGGCGGGTGCGGGAGCTCGGCCTCGGTGCGCAGGCGGCCGGCGAGCGGAGCCCAGACCACGAGCGCCACCCCGATCCCGAGCAGCAGGCCGCCGACGGTGTCGCTCAGCCAGTGGGCGCCGAGGTAGGTGCGGCTCGCCATCATCGCCACGGTGTAGAGGAAGCCGGCGATCCAGACCCACAGCAGCGGGAACACCAGGGCCAGCACCATCGCCGTCGTCGCGGCGTTGGCGGTGTGGCCGGAGGGGAAGGAGCCGTAGTCGCTGGTGACGAGCATGTCGGCCGGGCGGGCGCGTCCCACCAACTCCTTGACGAGTTGGGTGGCGCCCACGCTGACCAGCGCGGCGATCGCGTAGTAGAGCGCGGCCCACCGCCTCCGGAACACCAGCAGTACGGCGACGATGCCGAGCGGGATGAGCGTCGTGCCGACGAGTCCCGCTCCGACCGTGTTCATGACGAGGGCCGGGATGTCCCACACCGGCGAGCGGTGCTCGACGATCTCGTCCATCCACTCCACGTCGAAGCGGAAGGCTGAGGTGGGGCGGAAGGCGATCAGCACGGCGAGGAGCACCGTGAGCAGGATCGCGAGCGATGCGGAGATCAGCGGCCAGCGGCGGGAGACCCGGTGCGCCGCCTCCTTCGTCAGCAGCCGCGCGGCGACGTCGTCGGACGGCACCTGCTCGCGCATCCGCGAGCGCTGGACGGCGTCCGGGCGCGCGATTCCGGGCTCGGTCGACAGTCGGTCGTCGCGGTGATCCATCCGGACATGATGCCGCCAAAGGCGTTCCCCCGCTGGGGGTTGCGGGACGGCTCGGCCGGCCGCTCGGATGCCCGGCCTCTCCCCGCGGACGTCCGCGGCGCGGCTCAGCCGGCCGCGCGGGCCAGGCGGGCGGCGCGGAGGGCGTCGAGCCGGGTCGGCTCGGAGGCGCGGGCGAGGAGCCGCGCGGCGACGGCGCTCACGCGGGAGTCGTCCGAGGCGGAGGCCCGCTCGAGCGCGGCGGCCGCGTCGGGACCGGTGATCGAGCCGAGCGCCATCACGGCCGAGACCGCGAGGGCGGAGTCGTCGCTGCCGGCGGCCCTGTCCAGCGCGTCGACGGCCGGTCGTGCGTCGACGCCCAGGTAGCCGAGGGCGGCGGCGGCGTGACGGCGGACCGGCGCGGACCCCTCGCGGAGGGCCTGCTCCAGACCGGGGACGGCCGCGGCGCCGAAGGAGGCGAGGACGTCGGTGAGCACGTTCTGCGCCTCCGCGTCGTCGTCGCCGAGCAGGCCGAGCAGGACCGGCAGCGCACGCTCGTCGCCGAGGCGGCCCAGCGCGAAGCGGGCCTTCGCGGCGACGGCGGGCTCGGAGTCGGCGGCCAGCGGGGCGATGTCGTCGAGCGTGTGCGGGTCGAGGATCTTGCTGAGCACGTGCAGCGCCTGCGTGCGCACCCGCGGCTCGCGGCCGAGCGCCTCGCGGGCGACGGGGACGGCTGCGGAGCCGAGCCGGCCGAGCGACCAGGTGAGCACGTCGCGGACGAAGAAGTCCGGCTCCTCCCAGAGGTGCGCGGCGAGGGGCTCGGCGGTGGCGGGCTCGGCGAGCTCGCCCAGGGTCATCGCCGCGCGGAGGCGGACGTCGCGGTCGGGGTCGGAGAGCTCGGCGAGCAGGGCGGAGGAGTCGCGGGAGGACATGGGAGGGGACTGTAGCAGCGGTGCTCGGGAGCGGATCCAGCGAGGGTCGGAACGCCCGGGAGGAGCCGCAGGAGCGGGGCGCGCCGGACCGCCGGGACCCGCCGGAGCCGCCCGCTCAGTCCTGCAGCGCCGGGACGCTCCTCGGCCGGACGATCAGCCAGAGCGCCAGGATCGACACGGTCGCCGTCGCCATCATCACCAGCGCCATCGGCACGGCCGAGCCTGCGCCGAAGATCCCGGAGATCGGCGACAGCAGTCCGGCGGTGCCGAAGTTCACCGCTCCGAGCAGCGACGCGGCCGTCCCCGCCTCCCGGCCGTGGTTGACCAGGCCGAGGACCTGCACGCAGGGGAAGCTGAAGCCGCACGACGCGATGAAGAACCACAGCGGGACCAGCGTGCCCCAGAGCCCCAGCCCGAGCACGTCGAAGAGGGCGATCAGGCCGGCGGAGGTGAACAGCGTCAGCGTCGTGATCGCGAGGATCCACTGCGGACCGATCCTCCGGCTGAGGTAGGAGGACGCCTGCACGCCGAGGACGACGCCGAGCGAGTTCACGGCGAAGAGCAGGCCGTACTGCTGCGCGTCGAATCCGTAGAGGCCCTGGAACAGGAACGAGGAGCTGGAGAGGTAGGTGAACAGGCCGGCGAAGGTCATGCCCCCGATCACCGCCACTCCGAGGAACACGCGGTCGCTGAGGACGGCCCGGTAGCGCTGCACGAGCGAGCGGTGCTCGCGCTCGTGCCGGGCCGCGCGGGGCCGCGTCTCGACGACGAGGAGGCCGACGGCCGCGACGACCAGCACGCCGTACGCGGCGAGGAAGACGAAGATCCCGCGCCAGTCCATGATCAGCAGCAGCTGCGAGCCGATGACCGGCGCCAGCACGGGCGCGAGGCCCGACACCAGGGCGAGGCGGGACAGCATCCGCACCAGCGGGCGTCCGCCGAAGAGGTCGCGGACCATCGCCATCGCGACCACGCCGCCCGCCGCCGCGCCGGCTCCCATCAGGAAGCGGAAGACGCCGAGCGTGACGATCTCGGGGGCGAGCGCCGCGCCGACGCAGGCCAGCACGTGCAGCGACGTGGCCAGCAGGATCGGCAGGCGCCGGCCGACCGCGTCGCTCCAGGGGCCCACGACCAGCTGGCCGAGCGCGAAGCCGAGGGTCGTGCCGGTCAGCGTCAGCTGGACCGCCGCCTCCGAGACGTTCAGCTCGCTCTGCAGCGCGGGGAACGCCGGCAGATAGAGGTCGATCGTGAACGGCCCGAGGGCGGTCAGCGAGCCGAGGACGATCACGTAGACGAGGCGCTGGCGGGCCGTGAGGGCGTCGCCCGGGTGGCGGTGCACGGGGACGGAGCCGGTCGGAGTCGAGGCGAGAGTGGACACGGAGTGCCTTCCTGCGCGGGGCGCAGCGGGATGGGAGGGAGAGGTGCGGCCGGTGTCGTCCTCGGCGCGGGAGCGGACCCGATCGGCTCCACGCCGCTCGGTCGAATCAATTCGACCACGTGTCGGTCAGCGGCGCCACCCCTCGGCCCGCCGACGGGTCAGACCGGGTGGAGCGGAGTGCCGAGCGGGTCGGCCAGCAGACGCTCGAAGGCGAGCTCAGCAGCGCCCAGCATGAGCAGATCGGCGCCGAGCTCGGTCCGCACGATGCGCACGGAGTCGAGCGCGACCCGGAAGGGACCGCCGCGGCTCAGGCGCTCCTCCAGGAACCCCGGCGCGACTCCGATCAGCGCACCGAGGAAGCCGCCCAGCACCACGAGCTGCGGGTTGAACACGTTGATCACGTTGCGCAGGGCGACCGCGAGGTGCCCGAGCTGGCGCTCGACCTCGGCGCGGACGGCCGGGTCCTCGGAGGCGGCGAGCGCCTCCTCCAGCCGCTCGCTCTCGTCGAGGCCGAGCACGGTGAGCAGCTCGGCGCGGCCGACCTCGGTCTCGAGGCAGCCGACGGCGCCGCAGTGGCAGTCGATGCCCGCGCTGTTGACGAGGGTGTGGCCGATCTCCCCCGCGTAGCCGTCGATGCCGTGCAGAGGCGCACCGCCGACGATGACGCCGGCACCCACTCCGCTCGCGCCGCCGTTGAGGTAGACGAGGTGCGAGACGTCGCGGCCGGCGCCGAGGACGCTCTCGGCGAGCGCGCCGAGGTTGGCGTCGTTCGCCGAGAGGACGGGCAGGCCGGTCGCGTCGGCGAGCATGCGGGAGAAGGGCTCGTCGTTCCAGCCGAGGTGCGGGCCGACCCGGACCAGGCCGTCGGCGTCGCGGACGAGACCGGGCACGGCGACGCCGATGCCGACCGTCCGCGTCTCCTCGGGCAGTTCGGCCAGCAGCTCGGCGACCGCCTCGGCCGCCAGACGAGCGGCGGCCTCGGCGGTGGGGACGGAGGCGGCGCGGCGGATGCGGCGGCGGACGACGGCGTCGACGCCGACCACGGCGACCGTGACGGCGTCGATCTCGGGGTTCACGGCGAGCGCGACGACTCCGGGATCGGCCTCGACGACGGGGCTCGGCCGGCCGACCTGGTTCGGCGTGGCGGGCTCGCGCTCGCGCACGATGCCGAGCTCGACCAGCTCGCCGACCAGCGCCGCGATCGTCGAGCGGTTGAGGCCGGTCAGGCGGGTCAGCTGCGAGCGGGAGCGGGGGCCGCCGCGGTGCACGAGGCGGAGGATCGCCGAGAGGTTGTGGCGCCGGACGCGGTCGAGGTTGTTGCCGCGCGTCGCGTGGTCGGGCATCCGCGGTCTCCTCTGCTGGCCGATGCCAGCCTATCGGCGGGTCGGACGGCGCCCGCCGCCCCCAACGTCAGTTGAGACGGGGGTCCCTCCGCCCTGGAGCGAGGGACCCCCTTCTCAGCTGACGGCGCGCGACTCAGTCTCCGGCGCGGGTCCAGGTCCAGGTGCCGGCCGGGCCGTCGACCGAGACGTCGCCGCCGGAGCGCGTCACGGTGAACACCGTCTCCTCCCCCGTGTCGTGTGCGACGACCCGGACCGGCGTCGCTCCGTCCGGACCCGGGAACACCCGCAGCTCGAGCCCGTCGAGGTAGTCGTACTCGGCCGAGTCCTGACGGGCGCCCACCGGGATCACCGCGCCCTCGCGCACGTACAGCGGCAGCGAGTCGAAGCCGTGGACCTCCCGTCGCCACTCCCCCGTCGAGTCGATCCGCTCGCCCGTCCACCAGCTCGTCCACGTCCCGCGCGGGAGGTAGAACTCGACCGTGCCGTCCTCGGTGAACACCGGAGCGACGAGCAGGTCGTGCCCGAGCAGGTACTGCGTGTCGAGGTGGGCGGCGCTGCGGTCGTCCTCGAACTCGAGCGCCATCGGGCGCATGATCGGGACGCCGGTGCGCGCCGCCTCCGCCCCCGCCGCGAAGAGGTAGGGCATCAGCGAGAGCTTCAGCCGGGTGAAGAGCCGGGTGACCTCCACGGCCTCCTCGTCGAACGCCCACGGCACGCGCACCGAGGAGGATCCGTGCAGCCGCGAGTGCGAGGAGAGCAGGCCGAACGCGAGCCAGCGCTTGAACACACCGGGATCGGGCGTGCCCTCGAAGCCGCCGATGTCGTGCGCCCAGAAGCCGAACCCGCCCAGCGCGAGCGAGAGGCCTCCGCGCAGGGTCTCGGCCATCGACACGTAGGAGGAGGTGTTGTCCCCGCCCCAGTGCACCGGCAGCGACTGTCCGCCGACGGTGGCGCTGCGGGCGAAGAGGACCGCGCGGCCCTCGCCGAGCTCCTGCTCGAGCACCTCGTGCACCGCGCGGTTGTAGAGCTGGGTGTACCAGTTGTGCATCGCCTCAGGGTCGGTCCCGTCGGCCCAGACGACGCCCTCCGACGGGATCCGCTCGCCGAAGTCGGTCTTGAAGGAGTCGACCCCCTGGCCCACGAGGACGCGGAGCTTCTCCTGGAACCAGGAGGTCGCCTCCGGATTGGTGAAGTCGATCAGCGCCATCCCCGCGACCCACATGTCCCACTGCCAGACGTCGCCGGAGGCCGTCGTGAGCAGGTACCCCTTCTCGCGCCCCTCGGCGAACAGCGGCGACGCCTGCGCGATGTACGGATTGATCCAGACGCAGGTGTGCAGCCCGCGCTCGTGCAGGCGGGCGAGGATCCCCTCGGGGTCCGGGAAGGTGCGCGGGTCCCACTCGAGGTCGGTCCACTGGAACTCGCGCATCCAGAAGCAGTCGAAGTGGAACGCGGACAGCGGCAGCTCCCGCTCCGCGAAGCCGTCGATGAAGGAGTTCACCGTCTCCTCGTCGTAGCTCGTGGTGAAGCTGGTGGTCAGCCACAGCCCGTAGCTCCAGGCGGGCACGACGGAGGGGCGGCCCGCGAGGCCGGTGTAGCGGCGCAGCACGTCCTTCTTCGTCGGGCCCTGGATAACGAGGTACTCCAGCGCCTCGCCGCCGACCGAGAACTGCACGCGCTCGACCGCCTCGGAGCCGATCTCGAACGAGACGAGGCCGGGGTCGTTCACGAGCACGCCGTAGCCGCGGCTGGAGAGGTAGAACGGGACGTTCTTGTAGGCCTGCTCGGAGGAGGTGCCGCCGTCGGCGTTCCACACGTCGACGGTCTGGCCGTTCTTCACGAAAGGGCCGAAGCGCTCGCCGAGCCCGTAGACCAGCTCGCCGACGCCGAGGTCGAGCTGCTCGTGCAGGTAGGCGGCTCCGTCCGGTCCGGTCAGGTAGCCCTGCGCCTTGTGCCCCGAGCCGGTGAGGCGCGTGCCGGTCGAGGTGTCCCAGAACTCCAGCGACCACGGAGCGCCCTGCCCGATCCGGACCTCGAGGTCGCCGGTGCGCAGCACACCGCCCGTCTCCGTCACCTCCGCCGCTCCGACGTCGCCCTCGGCCAGCTCGAAGCCCAGGCGGGCCGCCGTCCCGCGCCAGTGCTCGATCCGCACCCGTGCGACCCCCTCGGCCGGCGAGGACACCGTGACCGTGAGCGCCGGCCGGTTGAGGACGTCGCCGCGGCCCTGGATGACCCGGGTCGGGGCGATCACCTCGAGCGAGGAGCCGTCGGTGCGGATGTCGTACGCCTCCTGCGCGAACAGGGGCGTGAATCCGGCCCGCGTCTGCCAGAACCCGTCGGTGAACTTCATGGAGGTGCCTTTCGATGGCGCGCCGGCGGATCCCGCGAGGGAGGCGCCGACGGAGGGAGAGAGGGCTACTTGACCGCGCCGGCGGTGATGCCGCGGGTGAGGGTGCGCTGGAAGATCAGGAAGAAGATCAGCGTCGGGAGCAGGCCCAGGAGCGCGCTCGCGCTGGTCGTCGTGACGTCCATGATCTTGTCGCCCTGGAGGCTCGAGATCGCGATCGGGACGGTCTGCGTCGCGTCGCTCACCAGGAAGACCAGCGGGATGAGGAACTCGTTCCAGGTCCAGATGAAGAAGAAGATCATCAGCACCGAGAGGGTGGGCCGCGAGATCGGGACGATCACCCGGGTGAGCACCTGCCACTTCGAGGCGCCGTCGAGAGCCGCGGCCTCGAGGATCTCCTTCGGGAAGGTGCCGTAGACGCTCGAGAGCAGATAGGTGCCGAACGCCGACTGGATCACGGTGAAGATGACGATGACCGAGAGCTGGGTGTCGTAGATCCCGACCGCTTTGAACATGTAGTACAGCGGGTAGAGCAGGGCCTCCTGCGGGAGCATGTTGGCCAGCAGGAACAGCACGATGATCCAGCTCCGGCCGCGGACCCGGCCGATCCCGGGGCGGGACGAGGGTGGAGGACTAGAGGGAGGCCGGCGCGAGGGTGCCGGACGGGACCGCCGGCGCCGGAGCGCCGGTCGGAGCGACCGCGAGGGATCCGCGGTCGACGTAGGAGGGCGGGAGCAGCTCGACGCCGACGGTGCGGCCGGAGTCGATCTGCTGGAGGGTCCGGGCGACGGCCGCTCGGCACATCGCGTCGAACGGGAGGGGAAGACTGCTGGTGGGGACCGGAAGAGCGCCGCCGTCGTAGCTGGCGCAGGCCGCCAGGATCGACAGGTCGCCGGGGACGGAGAGGCCGCGCTCGAGGACGCGCTCGATCGCCGCCTCCGCCACGGGCTCGTTGCAGTGCAGAACGAGTGCGGTCGGCGGGACGGGGGCGGCGAGGATCGCGTCGATCGCGGCCTGTGCGCTCGGGCGGCCGATGTGCGGGCGCTCGACCGCGATCTCGACTCCGAGCGCGGCGGCCTCGGCGCGGAACGCCTCGTCGAAGCGGCGGACGAAGCCGGCGTTGCGGTCGGTGTAGGACTGCGGGTGCTCGAGCAGGCCGAGCGAGCGGTGGCCCAGCTCGGCGAGCCGGCGGACACTCTGCCGGGCAGCCTCGGCGAAGTCGAGGTCGACGCAGGCGAGATCGTGGGAGTCGGCGGGCACGCCGATGAAGGTGGCGGGGACCCCGGCCGCGCGGATCAGCTCGGCGCGGTCGTCGTCGTCGTCGACGCCCATCAGGACGATGCCGTCGACGAGCGAGGAGGAGGAGACGCGGCCGATGCCGCTGGAGGCCTCGTCGGTGACGAGCAGCAGGACGTCGTAGTCCGACTCCCGGGCGCGCTCGAGCACCTCGGTGACGAAGCGCATATGGGTCGGCAGGTGCAGCTCGCCGCGCATCGGGGCGGAGAGGGCGAGGATCTGGGTCCGCGCCCCCGCGAGCATCCGGGCTCCCGCGTGGGGCCGGTAGCCGAGCTGCCGCACCGCGTCGTCGACGCGCTGCCGGGTGGAGGCGGCGATGGAGCGCTTGCCGGAGAGGGCGTAGGAGACGGTGCTGATCGAGACGCCGGCAGCGCGGGCCACGTCGTGGATGGTCGCCATGATTCCTCCTGCCGGACGTCGTCGTCGGTCGCGATCGAGCTTCGAAGCGCTTCGACCGGTCGTGCTGGAGCGACTGTACGCACAGTCGAAGCGCTTGCGCAAGCGATCCTGCGACGAGCCGACCGCCTCGACCCTCGTTGCGCCTCGCGACCCTCACGGGATATGTTGGGCACAACAACAATTCGGCGACGTCGCCGGAAAGGATTCGGATCCCATGTCCCTGACCCCCACCCGCGCCGACAAGTTCTCGTTCGGCCTCTGGACCATCGGCTACAACGGGACGGACCCGTTCGGCGGCCCGACCCGCGAGCCGCTCGACGTCGTCCACGCGGTCGAGAAGCTCGACGAGCTCGGCGCGTACGGCCTCACCTTCCACGACGACGACCTGTTCGCCTTCGGCTCCACCGACGCCGAGCGCCAGACCCAGATCGACCGCCTGAAGGGCGCTCTGGAGTCGACCGGCCTCATCGTGCCGATGGTCACCACGAACCTCTTCAGCGCCCCGGTCTTCAAGGACGGCGGCTTCACCTCGAACGACCGCGACGTCCGCCGCTTCGCACTGCGCAAGGTCCTCCGCAACATCGACCTCGCCGCCGAGCTGGGCGCGAAGACCTTCGTCATGTGGGGCGGCCGCGAGGGCGCCGAGTACGACGCCGCCAAGGACATCCGCGCCGCGCTCGAGCGCTACCGCGAGGCCGTCAACCTGCTCGGCGACTACGTCACCGACAAGGGCTACGACATCCGCTTCGCCATCGAGCCCAAGCCGAACGAGCCCCGCGGCGACATCCTGCTGCCGACGCTCGGGCACGCGATCGCGTTCATCGACTCCCTCGAGCGCCCCGAGCTCGTCGGCGTGAACCCCGAGGTCGGCCACGAGCAGATGGCGGGCCTGAACTTCACCGCCGGCATCGCCCAGGCGCTGTACCACGGCAAGCTCTTCCACATCGACCTCAACGGCCAGCGCGGCATCAAGTACGACCAGGACCTGGTCTTCGGCCACGGCGACCTGCACAACGCGTTCTCGCTCGTCGACCTCCTCGAGAACGGCGGCCCCGGTGGCGTCCCGGCCTACGACGGCCCCCGCCACTTCGACTACAAGCCCTCGCGCACCGAGGACGAGACCGGAGTCTGGGACTCGGCCGCCGCGAACATGCGCACCTACCTGCTGCTCAAGGAGCGCGCCGCGGCCTTCCGCGCCGACCCCGAGGTGCAGGAGGCGCTCGCCGCCGCGAAGGTCGCCGAGCTCTCGACCCCGACGCTGAACGAGGGCGAGTCGTACGACGACCTGCTCGCGGACGCCGCCTCGTACGAGTCGTTCGACACCGACGCCTACCTCGGCGGCAAGGGCTTCGGCTTCGTGCGCCTGCAGCAGCTGGCCACCGAGCACCTGCTCGGCGCCCGCGGCTGACCCGCACCCTCTGAGCCCGCGGTCCGCCGCGGGACGACCTGAGACGGACGAGATCCCCTGCACCCGCACGGGATCTCGTCCGTTCTCCTGCATCCGGCCCGGTTACGCACCGGACGCCCGAACCCGTACCCCCAACGAAAGAGGACAGCGATGACGCTCGTCGCAGGGATCGACTCGTCGACCCAGAGCTGCAAGGTGGTCGTCCGCGACCTCGACACCGGCACCGTGGTGCGCACCGGCCGGGCGAGCCACCCCGACGGCACCGAGGTCGACCCCGCCGCCTGGTGGGAGGCGCTGCAGCTCGCCCTCGCCGATGCCGGCGGACTCGACGACGTCGCCGCGATCTCGGTCGGCGGCCAGCAGCACGGCATGGTCGTCCTCGACGAGAGCGGCGTCGTCATCCGCCCCGCTCTGCTCTGGAACGACACCCGCAGCGCGCCGGCCGCCGCCGCGCTCATCGAGGAGCTCGGGGCCGAGGCCTGGGCGGAGCGCACCGGATCGGTGCCGGTCGCCTCCTTCACCGCTACCAAGCTCCGCTGGCTTCGCGACGCCGAGCCCGAGAACGCCGCCCGCGTCGCCGCCGTCGCGCTCCCCCACGACTGGCTGACCTGGCGCCTGCTCGGCTACGGCCCCGACTCCGCCCGCGGTCCGCGGCTCGACGCGCTCACGACCGACCGGTCCGACGCCTCCGGCACCTCGTACTGGGGAGCGGACGGCTACGACCTCGAGCTGCTCGAGCGCGCCCTCGGCCACCGCCCGCTGCTCCCCCGCGTGCTCGGTCCCTCGGAGGAGGCGGGCCGCACCGGGAGCGGACTCGTCGTCGGCCCCGGCGCGGGCGACAACGCGGGCGCCGCGCTCGGCCTCGGCGCCGGCCCCGGCGACGTGGTCGTCAGCATCGGCACGAGCGGCACCGTCTTCGCGGTCACGGACGACCCGGTGCGCGACGCCTCCGGGACCGTCGCCGGCTTCGCCGACGCGAGCGGGCGCTTCCTGCCGCTGGTCGCGACGCTCAACGCCGCGCGCGTGCTGGCCTCGACCGCGACCCTGCTCGGCAGCGACTTCGACGAGTTCGCCGCACTGGCGCTCGAGGCGGAGCCGGGTGCCGACGGCCTCGTGCTGGTCCCCTACTTCGAGGGCGAGCGCACGCCGAACCTGCCGGACGCGACGGCGAGCCTGCACGGGATGACCATCGCCTCGACCACGCGCCCGAACCTCGCCCGCGCGGCGATCGAGGGCATGCTCTGCGGATTGGCCGACGGCCTCGACGCCGTTCGCGCGCAGGGAGTGGAGGCGCGGCGCATCCTCCTGATCGGCGGAGCCGCGCAGAACCGCGCCGTGCAGCTCGCGGCCTCGCAGGTGTTCGACGTGCCCGTGCAGGTGCCGACGCCCGGCGAGTACGTGGCCGACGGTGCCGCCGTGCAGGCCGCCTGGGCGCTGACCGGATCCCGTCCGACGTGGACCGTCACCTCGGTGGCCGAGCCCGCGCCGGACCACCGGCCCGTGATCCGCGAGCAGTACGCGGCCGCCCGCGCCTGAGGATCCGGCCCCGGCCCTCATCCAGAGCCGGGGCCGCGCCGCAAGCCCCAGTGGACGGGGAGCGGAATCGCGCTACTCTCATTACTCAGCCAGCTGACTAATGGAGGAGCGACATGACCGCCACACGAACCCCCGACCGCGCCGACCGGATCCGCCAGGTCGTCGTCGCCGTGAGCGCGGTGCTCGCCCTCATCGGCTCGTTCATCGGCTCGGGCGCCGCGGGCGGCACCCAGATCCAGAACGCGGCCGGTGGCGCCCTGACCGCATCCTCCACCCCCATCGCCCCCGACGGCCCCGCCTTCGCGATCTGGAGCGTCATCTACACCGGCCTCATCGCCTACGCGATCTGGCAGTTCCTCCCCTCCCAGACCGCCCGCACCCGCCACCGCCGGCTGGGCTACTGGGCCGCCGCGAGCCTCCTCCTGAACGCCGCGTGGATCCTGGTCGTCCAGGACGGCTTCCTGACGCTCAGCGTCGTCGTGATCGCCCTGCTGCTCGCCGTGCTCGCGCGCATCTTCGTGATCCTCCGCACCACCCGCTCGGCCGGAGTGGTCGACGCGATCGTGACGGACGGCACCTTCGGGCTCTACCTCGGCTGGGTGTGCGTGGCCACGGCCGCGAACGTCACCGCCGGGCTCGTCGGCGCGGGAGTCGGCAGCGCGGACGGTCCGGGCGCCGCGGTCTGGGCGGTCGTCGTCCTCGCCGTCGCCGCGCTCGTCGGACTCCTGATCGCGGTCACCGGCCGCGGCCGCATCGCTCCGATGCTCTCGCTCGTCTGGGGTCTCTCCTGGGTCGCCGTCGGCCGCTTCGCCGGCGAGCTCGTCTCGGTCCCCGCCGGGATCGCCGCGCTGGTCGCCGCCGCCGTGGTGCTGGTGGTCACCCTCCTCGTCCGCGCCACCGCGGGACGCCGCGTCACCGCCTGACGCCCTGCACGACGAAGGCCGAGCGGCCGGAGCAGCCCTCGAGACGAGGACTCCGGCCGCTCGGCCTTCGTCGCGACGGTGATCAGGTGATCAGCGTGTCGACGTACTCCCGGTTCTCGTCCATCCACGCGGCGAGCGCGGCCGAGCGGTCGTCGGCCCCGTCGTTGAAGAGCGCGTTCTCGAGCGAGTAGAGCGTCTTCGAGTCCATCCGGAAGTCTCGGATCCAGCGGCTCATCGTCGGGTAGTCCGCGTCGAACGCGGCCGAGCCGAAGGAGTGGATCCCCTCCGCCTGGCCGAGCAGGCCCTTCGGGTCCTCGAGGTCCTTGACCGGGAACGCGTCGTAGGCCCAGTGCGGGCGCCAGAGCGTGACGGCGATGTTCTCGCCCGCGGCGGTCGCGCTCGAGAGCTCCTGGAGCATGGCGGGCGTCGATGAGGTGAGGTAGTCCATCCCCTCCAGGCCGTAGCCCGGGATGACGTCTTCGGTCGTCGTCTTGTTCAGTCCGGAGCCGGGCTCGATGCCGATCAGGCGGTTCCCGACGACGCCCGGGTCGGCGGCGAGCTCCTCGAGGGAGTCGATCGGGGCGTCCTCGTTGACCGCGATGGTCAGCTTCGCCTCGTCGTTCCACGCGCCCAGGTCGACGATCGAGTCGCCGTACTGCTCGACGTACCGGGCGTGGGTGAGCGGCAGCCAGGTGTCGAGGGCGAGGTCGTAGTCGCCGGTCGAGAGGCCCTGGAAGCCGGGGGCGACGTCGGCGTTCTGCAGGGTCACGTCGTAGCCCTGCTCCTCGAGCACCGCCTCCCACAGAGCGGCGACGGCGATCCCCTCGTCCCAGCCCTGGAACACGGCGACGGTCACGTCGGTGCGGTCGCCGTTGTCGACGGAGGCGGCGGTGGCGGGAGCGGCGAGGGCCGCGGCCCCGAGGGACGCGACCAGGCCGATCGAGACGACGCCGACGGCCGAGCGAGTCGCCACGACGGCGCGGCGGTTCTTCGCCCGGGCGACCCTCGCCGGCGAGGGCGAGCCCAGCGCGCCGGTCATCCGGTCGAGGACGACCGCGAGGATCACGACGGAGACGCCCGCCTCGAAGCCGAGCGCGACGTCGATCCGGTTGAGGCTCGCGACGACGTCGCCGCCCAGCCCTCCGGCGCCGACCATGCCCGCGATGACGACCATCGAGAGCGAGAGCATGATGACCTGGTTGAGGCCCGCCAGGATCGAGGGCAGCGCCAGCGGCAGCTGGATCTGGCGGAGGATCCGCCACTTCGAGGAGCCGAACGACTCCCCCGCCTCGACGAGCTCCGGGTCGACGCCGCGGATGCCCAGCTCGGTGAGCCGGACGCCCGGCGCCATCGCGAAGACGATGGTCGCGACGATGCCCGGCACCACTCCGACCCGGAACAGGATCAGCGCGGGGATCAGGTAGACGAAGGCCGGCATCGTCTGCATCAGGTCGAGCACGGGCCGGATGACCGCGGAGGCCGTGCGGTTGCGCGCGGCGAGCACGCCCAGCGGCACGCTCAGCGCGATGGCGATCACGGAGGCGACGAGCACCAGAGCGAGGGAGTCCATCGCGTTCTCCCACTGGTCGACCCCCACGATCAGCAGGAGCCCCACGGCGGTGCCGGCCGCGAAGACCCAGCCGCGGACGGCGAAGGCGAGCACGGCGAGGAAGGCGACGATCACCCAGAAGGGCGGCGTCGCGAGGACGAGGTCGACGCCGGAGTAGAGGGCGCCGAAGACGGTGCGCAGCAGGTCGAAGACCGGCTGGAAGGTCTGCGTGAGGACGTCGACGGCGCCCTCGGCGAGGGCGCCGAGCGGGAGGCGGAAGCCGAGATCGGTCATCGTGCACCCCCGTCCGTCGCGAGGACGGCGTCCTCGACGGGACCTCCGGTCGCGTGCAGAGTCGCGGTGACGACCTCGGTCGAGACGGTGGCGGGCGGCTCGATCACCGGGTGCTCGCCGGTGTGGGCGGGCACGTTGCCGAGCGCCGCGAGCAGGGTCACCCGCGGGATCGCTCCGAGCAGGCGCCCGTCGGCGTCGACCACGGCGACCGGCAGCGCCGACTCGACGGCGGGCTCGATGACCTCGCTGAGGGCGGTGTCCGGGCCGACGGTGACGACGTCGGAGGTGAGGACCGCCGAGAGGTCGCCGACGCTCCGCCGCACCTGCTCGATCACGTCGCGGTCGCGGACCGTGCCCAGCAGGCGGCGTCCGCCGCCGACCACGAACGCGGCCGAGGTCTGCAGGTCGCGCATGCTCCGCAGCGCGGCGCGGGGACCGGCCGCCAGGGTGACCACGGAGCGCGCGGGCTCCATCACGGCGGAGGCGGTGAGCACGCGGGCGCGGTCGACGTCCTGCACGAACTGGGCGACGTAGTCGTTCGCCGGGTCGGTGAGGATCTCCTCCGGAGTGCCGATCTGGACGATGCGGCCGTCGCGCATCACCGCGATGCGGTCGCCGAGGAACATGGCCTCGTTGAGGTCGTGCGTGATGAAGACGATGGTCTTGCCGAGCTCGTGCTGCAGCTCGATCAGCTGCTCCTGCATCTCGCGGCGGATCAGCGGGTCGAGCGCCGAGAACGCCTCGTCCATCAGCACGATGTCGGTGTCGGCGGCGAGCGCCCGGGCGAGGCCGACGCGCTGGCGCATGCCGCCGGAGAGCTCGTCGGGCATCTTCTCGTGCCAGCCGGCGAGACCGGCGCGCTCGACCGCGAGGAGGGCCCGCTCGCGGCGCTCGGCCGCGGGGACGCCCTGGATGTCGAGCGGGTACGCGACGTTGTCGAGCACGGTGCGGTGCGGGAGGAGCGCGAAGTGCTGGAACACCATCGACACCGACGAGCGGCGCACGCGGCGCAGCTCCGCCTCGGAGACGCCGGTGATGGTGGAGCCCTCGATCAGGACCTCGCCCGCGGAGGGCTCCTGGAGCCCGTTGAGCATGCGGATGAGGGTGGACTTCCCGGAGCCGGAGAGGCCCATCACGACGAAGATCTCGCCTCGGCGCACGGTGAAGGACGCGTCGATCACCGCGGCCGTGCCGAGTCCGGCGAGCTCGCCGCGGTCGACGCCCTCGCCCAGTCGGCGGACGACCTCGTCGGGCCTCCGGCCGAACACCTTGAAGAGGTGGCGAGCCTCGAGAGCCGGGGTCGCCGGATCGGCGCCCGCCTCGCTCCGGGGCTCGCTGATGGTCTGCTGGTTCTGGTGCACGTACACTCCGTCGGCGCGCAGGGACGACGCCCTGCGCTCATCTCGTGGTGCCGGGTCGGGAGCGTGGGACAGCCGTGCGTCGAGCCTCCGCGTGCGTCCCGCCGCTCAGCGCTGCAGGGGGTGGAGGCGAGAGCGTCCGAGGCGGCCTCGGGGCCGCCTCCACTCCCGTTGACCGTACGATCGCTGCGCGTCCTGGGGGACGCCGTGCGAGCGCGGACCGGTTCATCGGGGCCCGTGAGGACCGCCGACCACGGTAGCCGCGGAGCCGCCGAGGGGCAAACGTCGGACAATTGCGGAGGCGGGTCCGGGGGTGGTCACGACGCGACCGGGGCGCGCGGATGTGCTGGTCGGAGCTGGTTTCCGGACTGTTGCGCGATCGTTACCGTTGTGGCACGGCCGGCGGCGCTCGGTGGGGGCGGGTCTCGATGCACCCCTGCACGGCTGCTCGACCGGCGAGCGGGGCGAGGACGCCCGTGCCGCTCAGACGGTGGTCTCGCCCGCCGGGCCCGAGGGGGCCGCCGCGCCGACTCCGCTGACGGGCTCGCCCTGCCAGGACACGAGCGTCCACGCGTCGCCCGAGCCCTCGAGGACGACGACACCCGTGTTGTCGAGCAGATGGTCGGCGATGAAGCGCGCATCGAGGTCGAGGGAGCGCAGACCCGACCAGCAGCGGATGGCCGCACCGTGGCTGACCAGCGCGACGACCTCGTGCCCGAGCGACTCCGCCTCCGCCACCACCGCGTCGTAGCGCGCCGCGAACTCGTCGCCCGTCTCGCCGCCCGCGAGCCGGATCGACGTCTCGCCGCCGGCCCAGCGGAAGACCGTCCCCATGTACTCCTCGACCGCCGCCTCGTCGCCGCGCATCTCGAGCCCCGCGGCCGCGACCTCGCGGATGCCGTCGCGCTCGATCGGCTCGAGCCCGAGGGCCGCGGCGAGAGGGGCGGCCGTCTCATGGGTGCGGAGCATCGTCGAGACGAACAGCGCGCCGATCCCCTCGCCCGCGAGCTGACCGGGCAGCGCTGCGGCCTGGGTGCGGCCGAGGTCGGTGAGCCCGGGTCCGGGGATGCGGGTGTCGAGGAGGCCCGCCACATTGGAGGGGGTCTGGCCGTGGCGGATCAGGAGGAGGCGCATCCGTCCACGCTAACCGCGGAGGCTGGGCTTCCGGGGGGCGCGGTCGCGCCCGGTCCCGCCGTTGTGCGGCGAGTGCGGCGCTGCCACGATGTGCGGGGACGCTCCCGGACCGGGAGCCGCAGACGGACGGGACGGGCGGACATGGCCTCCGAAGACGGTTTCTCGAAGGACGAGCGCGCGGCGATGAAGCAGCGCGCGGCCGAGCTGCGGGCGGAGGCGAAGCGGCAGAAGAGCGCCGACAAGGCCGACGCCGATCGCAGGGACGCGGAGGCCGCGATCGCCGCGATGACCGACGAGGAGCGGCCGATCGCCCAGATGCTCCACGAGGTCGTCGGCGAGACCGCCCCCGATCTCCTCCCGAAGACCTGGTACGGCTTCCCCGCCTACGCGCGCTCGGACGGCAAGGCGATCGTCTTCTTCCAGCCCGGCGCGAAGTTCGGCACGCGCTACTCGACCCTCGGCTTCCAGGACGGCGCGCAGCTCGACGACGGCACGATCTGGCCGACCGCCTACGCCCTCGTCTCCGCCGACGACGAGACGCGCGCCGCCGTCACCGAGCTGGTCCGCCGCGCGGCCGGGGCCTGACCCCGTGGCCCACGTCTACGACGAGATCGACGAGAGCCTCTCCTCCTGGATCCACGAGCAGCCGATGTGGTTCGTCGCCACCGCACCCCTCGCCGCGGACGGGCACATCAACATGTCTCCGCGCGGCCACGACTCGTTCTCGATCCTCGGTGCGCGCCGCGTCGGCTGGGTCGACTACACGGGCAGCGGAGTCGAGACGATCGCGCACCTGCGCGAGAACGGGCGCGTGTGCCTGATGTTCGCGTCGTTCGGACCGCGTCCGCGCATCGTCCGCCTGCACGGCACCGGCTCCGTGCACCTGCCCGGGTCGGAGGCGTTCGCCGAGGTCGCGGAGCAGCACCCCGAGCACCCGAGCACCCGCGCGGTCGTCACCGTCGAGCTCACCCGCATCAGCGACGCGTGCGGCTGGGGCGTGCCGGTGATGGAGCCGGTCGGCGAGCGCGACCTGCTCCTCCTCCAGGCCGAGAAGAAGGGCCCCGACGGCATGGCCGAGTACCGCGCCACGCGGAACGCGGTCAGCATCGACGGGCTGCCGGGCTACCCGCAGGACTGAGCGGCGGGGCGCAGCGGCGGCACGGCGCGCACGAGCACGCCGACCGGCTCGAGCAGGGAGCCGCTCCCCCTCCGGCCGTGATTCTCAATCAGGTTTGTCAAGCCAGGGGGGTGGTCTGGCTCGCCTGTTCTTCCTTCTCTCCCAGCGTTTTTTGCCTGGAAGGCACGTAGTGCCGAGCAGGGTCGGAGGCGGGAGCGCAACCCGGAGGGCGGCGGAGGAGAGGTTGTCGGCGCGATGTGAGGGAGCGCAGCGACCGCGTGCCGAGAACCTCGGAGGAGCCGGCCGCGCAGCGGCTTGCGCGGACGCCGGAGGCCCGTACGCTGCCGAAGGCTTCCAGGCAAAATGCGCGCAGCGCACAGCACCGCGTCGACCGGAGGTCGGCGTCCATGTCAGTGCCCGCATCCGAGATCGTCTGCGCACCAGGAACGTGCTGCTCGATCGGGGTGCACGTGCGCTGTCTCTGTATGCAGCGCGTACCGCTGAGAAGCCGCATATCTCCGCGGAGCAGGCCGGTTCCGCCGCGCCACGGGTGCGAGCATGACCGTAGGAGGCCGGGATGCGTGACGCGGTGATGGTCGTCGAAGACGACGTCGAGATGGGCGAGCTCATCAAGCGGGGTCTTACCGGCGACGGCTACGACGTCGCCCTGTTCTCGAACGGGGTCGACGCGCTGAACGCGGCGCGCGACGCGGACTACGCCGCGGCGGTCCTCGACGTGATGCTCCCCGGCATGAGCGGCTTCGAGATCTGCCGGCATCTTCGCGCGAGCGGTGCCACGCTCCCGGTGATCCTGCTCACCGCCCGCGACGCACTGCAGGACCGGGTGTTCGGCCTGGACGCGGGGGCCGACGACTACCTCGCGAAGCCGTTCCACTTCGAGGAGCTCTCCGCCCGCCTCCGCGCGATGATCCGCCGCGAGCGCCTCACGAACCGCGCCCCGGTGGCGCTCGGGAACCTGCGCGTCGATCCGTACACGCACGCCGCGACGGTCGACGGCGCCGTGCTGTCCTTGAGTCCGAAGGAGTTCGGAGTGCTGCGCGTGCTCGCGGTCCGCGCCGGCGACTACGTGCCGCGGGAGGAGATCCTGCTCGAGGTGTGGGGGTCGGCGGAGTTCGTGGACCACAACATCGCGGAGCAGTACATCAGCTACCTCCGCCGCAAGCTGGCCGCGGGCGGTGCGTCGGTCGAGATCCTCACCCGACGGGGTGCGGGCTACCGGCTCGGGGTGACGCCGTGAGGTGGCGGACTCTGTCGATCCGGGTGCGGATCACGGTGTCGAGCCTGCTGGTCGCGATGCTGTTCTTCGGGATCGTCGCGGTCGTCGTCCGTGAGCAGCTCGACCACATCCTCGACGCCTCCACGATCGAGCTGGTCCGCTCGGGAGCGTCGCAGGCGCTGATCGAGGAGAGCCGCGACACCGCCGAGGCCGTCGTCGGCGGCGTCAGCACGACGCTCCTGATCGCCCTCGCGATCCTGTTCGTCGCGTTCGCCGCCACCTCCTGGCTCCTCGTCGGCCTCGCGCTGCGACCCGTCGGCCGGATGCGCGCGATCGCCGACCGGCTGCGCCACGGCCGCTCCACCGAGCTCCTCCCCGTCGGGCCCGCTCGCGACGAGCTCTCCGACCTCGCCTCGACCCTGAACGCGCTGATCGCGGACCTGCGGGAGTCGGCGGACCGGGAGCGGCGGCTCGTCGCCGACGCGAGCCACGAGCTGCGCACTCCGCTCGCCGCCCTGCGCACCCGCCTCGAGCTGGCCGAGCGGGTCCGCGACGACCCGGCGGCCCTCTACGCCGACGTCGTCGACGCGCGCCGCTCGATCGACCGCCTGCAGTCCCTGACGGACGGGCTGCTGATCCTGTCGAAGATCGACGCCGGCACCGTCACGGGCGACGCCTCGTCGTCGGCTCTCCGCGAGGAGGTGACCGGCAGCGTCGACCGCATCAGGATGCTCGCCCGCGACCGGGACCTCGCGATCGACTTCGTCGCTCCCGTGTCGGCTCACGCCGCCCGGTACCCCGTCTCGCCGACCGACTTCGGCCGGATCCTGGACAACCTGCTCTCCAACGCCGTCGCCGCGACGCCGGACGGCGGCAGTATCACCGCGACCCTGGTCGAGCGCCCCGGAGAGGCCGTCCTCTCCGTGGACGACGACGGACCCGGTGTCCCGGAGGCGTTCCTCGCCGTCGCGACCGACCGCTTCACCCGTCCCGACGCCGCCCGCTCCCGGGACGGCGGCGCCGGTCTCGGGCTCGCCATCGTCGCCGGGCTCAGCCGGGCCGCCGGCGGCGAGCTCCGGCTCCGCAACCTCGTCCCCCACGGCTTCGGCGCGGAGGTCCGCATCCCCGCGACCCGCCCCGGCCCGAGCTCTCGCTAGGAGAACCGATGATCGACCCCCAATCCCTCCTCGACGGCGCCGGCCCCTGGGCCATCGCCCTGGTCTGCCTGATCGCCTTCGTCGAGACGGGCCTCCTGATCGGGTTCTTCCTCCCGGGCGACACCCTGCTCTTCTTCACCGGCGTCTTCGTCGCGACCGGGGTGATCTCGCTCCCGGTGCCGCTGGTGATCCTGATGGTCGCCGCCTCCGCCTTCCTCGGCGACCAGCTCGGGTTCGTCATCGGCCGCGCGAGCGGGCCGCGGATCTTCGAGCGCAAGGACAGCGGGCTGTTCAGCCGCTCGAGCGTGGCGCGCACCCAGTCGTTCTTCGACCGCTTCGGCGGCTGGGCGGTCACGATCGCCCGCTTCGTCCCGGTCGTCCGGACCTTCGCCCCTGTCGCCGCCGGCGTCGGGAAGATGCACTACGCCCACTTCGTCGGCTTCAACGCCCTCGGTGCGGCCGTCTGGTCCACCGGCGTGATCCTGCTCGGCTTCTTCCTCGGACAGATCCCCGGCGTCGCGGACTTCGTCGGGAAGTACATCGACATCGTCCTCGTCGGCATCGTCGTGATCAGCGTCGCCGGGATCGCCCTCACCTACTGGCGGCAGAAGAACCGCGCCGGCCGCGACGCCTGAGCCCTGCGCTCAGGGGGTCGCCGTGACGGCCGCGCGCGGTCGGCGGAGCGCGATCACCGCGACCAGCAGCAGGAACACCGCGAGGGCCGCGAGCGTGACCGGGCCGGTGCCCAGGCCCAGGCCCTTCTGGGCGACGGGATCCGCGAGCCAGTCGCAGACCGACGCCCCGAGCGGACGCGTGACGACGTAGGCGGACCAGAACGCGAGGACCGCGTTCCTCCCCGTGAACCGGTGCGCGAGCGCCGGGACAGCGATGATCGCCGCGAACAGGACCGCGGACGGCAGATAGCCGAAGCCGAGGGTCGAGGCGGTCAGGTCCCCGGCGGCCGTGCCGAGCGCGAAGGTCCCGGAGACGGCGAGCCAGTAGAACAGGGCCCGGCGCGGTGTCGTGATCGAGTGGATCGACAGGGTCCGCTCGACTCGCCACCACAGGGCGAAGACCGCGGCGAGCGCGATCGCGAACCCGAGGGTCGAGACGAGGTACGGGACGCCGGCGACGACGTGCAGCACGTCGGCGGCCATCGTGCCGAAGACACTCACCATCAGTACTGCCAGCCAGTACACCCAGGGGATGTACCGGCGGACCGCGAACTGCAGCCCGAGGGCCGCGAGGAACGCGAGACCGGTCGCGCCGACCACGATCACCGGGTCGAAGGCGGTCGCGAGGAAGTCGGACGCCGTCTCGCCCATCCCGGTGGTCAGCACCTTGAGGATCCAGAACAGCGCCGTCGCCTCGGGCACGGTGGAGGCGGCGTAGCGGCCGGCGAAGACACCGCCGCGGGGTCGAGGGAGCGGTGCAGCGAGGTGCGTCATCCCGCCATGCTCGAGGAGCGTGCGGTGTCGGCAGCTGGGGTGTTCGCCGGGGTCGTTGAAGATGCACACAGCGACCCGGATTCCGGCCGAGCACGGCCGTCGCGATCCCTACTCTCGGAAGCGCTCGCGGGATCCCCCGCGACTCCTCTCCGACCGGAACGGACCCGATGGACATCCTCCAGGCGATCATCCTCGGCATCATCGAGGGGCTGACCGAGTTCCTCCCGGTCTCCAGCACCGGGCACCTCACCATCGCCGAGAAGCTGATGGGCCTCCGCGTCGACGACGTCGGGGTGACCGCGTTCACCGCGATCATCCAGATCGGTGCGATCGCCGCAGTGCTCCTGTACTTCCGGAAGGACATCGCCGAGCTCGCCACCGCGTGGTTCGTCGGGCTGCGGCACCCGTCGCAGCGCAAGCGGACGAACTACCGGATCGCCTGGTACGTGATCCTCGGGTCGATCCCGATCGGGATCATCGGGTTCCTTGGGAAGGACCTCATCAGCGGAGGCCTGCGCAATCTGTGGGTCGTCGTCGCGGCGCTGCTCGGCTGGAGCGTCGTGATGCTCGTCGCCGAACGCGTCGGCGCTCAGACCAAGGACCGTCGCGCGATCACCCGGAAAGACGCGGTCATCATCGGCCTCGTGCAGTGCATCGCGCTGATCCCCGGCGTCTCTCGTTCCGGAGCGACCATCAGCGGAGGCCTGTTCCGCGGGCTCGATCGAGTGACCGCGACGAAGTTCGCGTTCTACCTCTCCATCCCCGCACTCACCGCCGCCGGCGCCTACGAAGCGGCCACGGCCGCGTCCGAGGTCAGTGCGAGCGTCGGCTGGATCCCGACCCTCGTCGCGACCGTCGTCTCGTTCTTTGTCGCGTACGCGTCGATCGCGTGGCTGCTCCGGTACGTCGCGGGCCACGGCTTCGGCGTCTTCGTCGGGTACCGCGTCGCCCTGGCCCTCGTCGTGTCCGGGCTGCTGCTCACCGGGACGATCGCGGCCAGCTGACCCGATTGCCCGACGGGAGTCCTACCGGACACACTGGACGGCGACGCCCGCCACCTCGTCCGCCACCCTTGCGAAAGGCCGTCCTGTGCAGTGGAATCTCGAAGTCGTGCCCGTCAGCGTCGAGGACGTCGACCGGGCGAAAGCGTTCTACGCCGACCAGGTCGGGTTCCACCTCGACCTCGACGTGCGGATCAGCGACGAGATGCGCATCGTGCAGCTCACCCCGCCCGGCTCGCACAGCAGCATCCAGCTCAAGACCGGCCCCACCCGCCTGGAAGGGCTGCAGCTCGTCGTCGACGACATCGACGCAGCCCGTGCCGAACTCGCCGAGCGCGGCGTGGACGTCAGCCCGGTGTCGTATTTCGAGGACGGGGTCCGGCTCGAGGGCCGCGGCGGGGAGTGGAACTCGTTCGTCTTCTTCACCGACCCCGACGGCAACACCTGGGTCATTCAGGAACGCCCATCGACCAGCTGACTCCGGCGGTCGTGGTCGCGGCGGTCGCGATCTGCGCGGCAGTCTCCGTGGCCGCACTCCGCACGTTCGGGGTCGTCTCGTTCGCGCGGCCGGCGCTGGCGATCCTCCGTGGGGCTGTTCAGCTCGGGGTGCTCGCGGTGATCCTCTCGGGAGTCATCGCGGACATCCGCTGGGTCCTGCTCTTCCTGGTCGTCATGTGCGGTGCCGCGGTGCTCACCGCGGCCGGCCGCCTCGGACGCTCCCGGCGCACGGTCCTCGCCGTCACCGCGGCGATGGCGGCCGGCGTCGCGGTGAGCGCCGGGATCGTCTTCGGTCTCGGGGCCGTCCCGTTCACTGGCCGCTACGTCCTCGCGGTCGGCGGGATCCTCATCGGCGGCGCGATGACCGTCGCGACCGTCACCGGCCGAGCGCTGGCCGCGACGCTCGCCGACCGCTGGGACCAGGTCGAGGGCTGGCTGGCTCTCGGCGCCCGGCCGCGGCAGGCCACGCTCGGCCTGGCGCGAGAGGCGGCCTGGACCGGGCTCGTGCCGCTGACCGACCAGACGAGGACCACGGGGCTCGTCGTCCTGCCCGGCGCGTTCATCGGCGCCGTCTTCGGCGGACTCTCGCCCGTGGCGGCGGGCGTCTTCCAGATCGTCGTGCTCGCGGGCCTGATCGCATCCGGGTCGATCGTCGCCGTCGTGCTCCTGACGATCCTCCGCGGCGACGTCGCCAGGCCTCGACCCTGACGAGCCGTCAGCTGAGGGCCCGCCGTCGGGCGATGCGGCGCCGGAGGGGCGGCGGTGACGACGCGCGCTCGGTGTGCAGCCGGACCGCGAGCGGCGCCCAGACGATCAGCGCCACTCCGGCGCCCAGGAGCAGTCCGCCGACGGTGTCGGAGATCCAGTGCGCTCCGAGGTAGGTGCGGCTGAGCATCATCGCGACCGTGTAAAGGGCTCCGGCGATGCGGACCCACCACAGCGGGAAGACGATCGCGAGGACCATCGCGGTCGTGGCGGCGTTCGCGCTGTGGCCGGAGGGGAACGAGCCGAAGTCGGCGTTCACGAGGATCTCCAGCGGCCGCGGACGACCGACAGCGTTCTTGAGGATCTGCACCAGCAGCCCGCTCAGCGGCGCGGCGATCGCGAAGTACGTCGCCGCCCACCGACCCCGCCAGACCAGCAGCCACACGAACACGACGAGCGGAATCACGATCGTGCCGACGATCCCGCCGCCGAGGCTGTTCATCACCAGCGACGGCACCAACCAGAACGTCGACCGGTGCTCGATGATCTCGTTCATCCACGCGGTGTCGAACCCGAACGGCTTGTCGTGCTCCCGGTAGAAGATCAGCGCGGCCAGAAGTCCCGTGAGCAGCACCGCGAGGCCCGCCGAGATCAGCGGCCAGCGTCGCGCCGCCCGATAGGCGATCGCACCGTCTGTCGCGGGTTCCCGGTTCGGCATCAGTGTCGTCCTCGTCTCCCGACGCGGAGCGCGCCGAAGGAGTTCACGCTACGAACGAGCGGCCTGTGGCGGCGGAGGATTCCCCTGCATCCGTTGTGAAAGCACAGAACCTCAGCCCCTCAGCCGGGCATCGACCTGAACGCGTTCGGGAGCTCCGGGTCGTTGTGAGCAAACACAACACAGCACGGCGCATCCCGAGCCGCCGCCCCCGTCCCGGCTGCGACTCTGCGGGCATGGACACTTCAACGACGACGACCCGCTTCCCGGTGCACCGGCTGCTCAGCAAGGTCCCCGAGGTCACGATCTGGTTCTGGATCATCAAGATCCTCTGCACCACCGTCGGCGAGAGCTTCGCCGACTGGATCGACATGGTTCTCGGCGTCGGCCTCATCACGACCGCCGTGATCTTCATCATCGTCACCGCAGTCGTGCTCGCGATCCAGATGCGGCTGCGCCGCTACCTGCCCGCCGCGTACTGGCTGACCGTCGTCGTCATGAGCGTCACCGGCACCCTGCTCACCGACATCCTCACTGACCAGCTCGGCGTGCCCCTCTGGGCCAGCTCCCTCGTCTTCTCCGTGCTGCTCGCGATCGTGTTCAGCGTCTGGTACTCGAAGGAGCGCACCCTCTCCATCCACAGCATCGACACCACCCCGCGCGAGGCGTTCTACTGGCTCACCGTCCTCGTCACCTTCGCGCTCGGCACCGCCCTCGGCGACTGGACCCTCGAGCTCACCGGCTGGGGCCCCGGCGTCTCGATCCTCCTGCCCCTCGCCCTGATCGCCATCGTCACGGGCCTCTGGCGCTACGGAGCGAACCCCGTCCTCGCGTTCTGGATCGCCTACATCCTCACCCGCCCCCTCGGCGCCAACATCGGCGACTGGCTCGGCCTCTCCCCCGACGAGCAGGGCCTCGGGCTCGGCACCTTCGTCACCAGCATCATCTTCCTGCTCGCGATCCTCGCAACGGTCGTGTACCTCTCCCTCAGCAGGGCCGACGTCGACAAGGGCACGGCCGAGCACCACACCCCGCCCGTCGCTCGGGAGCGACGCTCGCTCGTCGCGTTCGCGGTCCTCGCCGTCGCTGTCGTCGGACTGCTCGCCTTCACCAACAGCCAGCCGCACACCACCCCGGCACCCGAAGGCGCGGCCCCGGCCTGCGACACGTCGGGAACACTGTCCGCAGCCGACGCAGAGGCGTCGGTGCAGACCGACTTCCCGACCGCCGACGTGCAGAACTTCCAGACGATCGCCGCCGACACCCTCGCCCTCGTCACCAGCGGCGACCAGGCCGGCGCGAAAGCCCGAGCCACCGACCTCGAGACCGCCTGGGACGACGCGGAGCCCGCACTGAGCGCCGCGAACTGCCAGACCTGGACCTACGTCGACCAGCAGATCGACCCCGTCCTCTCCTCCGTCCGCTCCAGCAGCCCCGACCCGGCCGCCGAGACGACGAGCATCCAGGAGCTGCTGACCACCCTCGCCGGGAAGTAGAAAGGCCGGAGCGAGAGACCTCCTCTTCCACGAACCGCCCCCGGTGCCCCGCTTCCCTCCCTGGGACGCTGGGACGCCGGGGGCGTTCTGCGTCCAGCCGGTCGACGCCCTTCCGCCTCGGACACCGAAGTGTCGAGGCCGGCTCTATCCCGTTACCCCGACGACGACCGGACGAGGAGCACTCCGGCGCAGTAGCTGCGCACCGAAGAGCGTCCCGACCACGACGAGGTACCCGAGCCAGGCGGCGAAGCGGGCGGCGCTGGGATCGGGCGCGACGTTGAAGATTCCTGCCAGGACGACCCCGTACCAGCTCGTCGGCGGGATGAGCGACGATATGTCGAACAGTGCATTCCCCTCTCCGGAGATGAGGCCGGCCTCCTGGAAATCGTGCACGGCGTAGCCGAGCACGCCCGCCGCGACGATCACCAGGAACCATCCAGTCCACGCGAAGAAGCGGCCCAGATCGATCCGGACGAAGCCGAACGACAGGACGACGGCGAGGACCGCCGCCGTGAGCAGACCGAGGACCGCGCCCCACGCCGCGGCTCCAGCGTCCTGATTCGAAGACACGGCCGCCCACAGGAAGAGTGCCGTCTCGACGCCCTCACGCGCGACGCTCACGAAGCCGAGGACCGCGACCCCGAGAGCACCGCCCGCGATCGCTACTCGTCCCTCGAGATCGCCCTTCAGGGTGCGGGCGTTGCGCGCCATCCAGAAGATCATCCACGTCACCAGAGCCACCGACAGGACCGACAGCGTCCCACCGAGGATCTCCTTCGCCTGAAAACTGAGACCGTACGGACCCCACGTCAGCGCCGCGCCAACTCCGAGCGAGACGGCGATCGCGAAAGCGACGCCGAGCCACAATGCAGGGATCAGGTGCCGGCGGCCGGTTTTCGTCAGCGCGGCGATCAGGATGCCGGCAACGATGCCCGCTTCGAGGCCCTCCCGAAGAGCGATCAGATAATTCGAAAGCACGCAGCATCACCTTTCACCGGAAGTTTGGTGAGGCTTACCTTAGAAATTGACGCTGCCATTGGAGCTGGCACGCCGCCGTGAACCGCTGTACATCCACACAACGGCTTTCGACCTGTTTTCGCCTCGAATGCCTTGCATCTCACCGATGTTCGCGTCGGTTTCGTGCATCGACGGCATAGCGCACCGCGCGTCGTTGCGGCGTCATCGTGGAGAACCACCCGGCGCGACGACCGGGGGCTTGAGCGGAGGCAAGGCCCGCAGCTTCAGTGATGCGGAACCGGCGGGGTCTGTGGGTGGAGGGCTGTAACGGGTCTGGTCACGAAACATCGCCCAGATCACGTTGATTCGTCGCCGAGCGAGAGCGATCAGTGCTTGCTTGTGAGACTTGCCTTCCTGTCGCTTGCGTTCGTAGAACGAGCGGGAGACTGGGCAGTTTCTCGAGGCTATGAATGCCGCCTGGAAGCAGGCGTTCAGCAGACGTCGGTCGTCGCGGCGGGGCCGGTGGCTCCCCCGAAGACCAGCAGGGAGCGCCCGGTCGTGACGGTCCAGGTCTGCACGAGCGCGGTGAGGACGGAGAAGACGGCGACGATGAGCAGGACCGCCCTGGCCACCCGGAACACGCGCGGCCGCTCCCGGACCGGTCCGCTGGGGATGACACTCGTCATGGCGCGCTCCTTATCGATCGTCGATGTTATCGAGTATCGATACCACGCACGCCGGGCCGCCGATGTCGAGCCGCCGCGCACCGACCGAGGAGACGGCAAGAGGGGTGGTTGCCCGAGGCGAGGAGCCCGATCTAGCGTGGAGGGATGTCGGATGCGAGGGAGCGCGCCGCCCGGTACCGGGCCGGCGCAGCGGGCGAGGAGGAGTCGGAGCAGCCCGCCCTGCCGGAGGATCCGCTCGAGCGGGCGGCGTTCGTCGAGACGGCGATCCAGCTCGCGATCCGCCGCGGCGACTTCGACGACCTGCCGGGATCGGGGAAGCCGCTCCCGGACCTGGGCGCGGCCCACGACCCGGACTGGTGGATCCGCCGCAAGATCGAGCGCGAGAACCTCACCGGGATCGGCCCGGCCGCCTTCCTCCTCCGCGCCGAGGACCGCGCACTCGACGAGCGCCTCGACCGGCTGCACCGCGAGGAGGAGGTGCGCGCCGAGCTCGCCGACTTCAACACGCGGGTGATCGAGGCGCGCCGCCAGCTTCTGGGCGGGCCGCCCGTCGTCACCCCGCTCCGCGACGTCGACGACGAGGTCGCCGCCTGGTCGCAACGGCGCGCCGATCGCGCCGCCGCGGCCGAGGCCCGGGCGGCCGCCGAGCCGGAGCGGCCCCGCCGCTGGTGGTCGCGGCGGCGCTGACGTCCCCGGAAACCGGACAGACCTGCCCCTCTCACTGGGGCCCCGCTTCGGGGAACCGAGCGGGAGCGCGCCTCCGAATCATGCGTACACATCGAGTCGACCGGAGTCCGCATGCTCACGACCACCCCCGCACGAAGGCGCTCACTCCACCGGAGCTCGTGCCGATGGCCG
>NZ_PSWM01000003.1:0-184148 GCF_002932795.1 Rathayibacter sp. AY1B5 | reverse complement strand
GGGTCAGGGCGTAGCGGGCGGGAGTCGTGGTCTTCGCGGTCATGTCTGTTCTCCTGGTCAAGGCGGGATCGCGGCGGGGCGTCCGGAGGGCGACGTAGGGTGGCGGGATGGGTGAGCGGGTCGGGACGGCGGAGGCGGCGCGGAGCATCAGGGTGCCGCGGGAGGACGACGACAAGTACACGCGCGGAGTGCTGGGGATCGCGACCGGGTCGGAGCGGTACCCGGGTGCGGCGGTGCTCGGCGTCGAGGCGGCGGTGCGGACGGGAGTCGGCATGGTCCGCTACCTCGGACCGGAGCGGCCCTCGGGCCTGGTGCTCGCCCGGCGGCCGGAGGTCGTGACCGCGGTGGGACGCGTGCAGGCCTGGCTCCTCGGCTCCGGCACCAGCGCCGAGGACCGCAGCGACGAGGAGCGTCGCACCCTGATCGAGCAGCTGCACTCGGGAGTCCCGGTGGTGCTCGACGCGGGAGCGCTCGACCTGATCGACGAGGCCGCCGGCCCGGTCGTCCTCACGCCGCACTACCGCGAGCTCGCCGGAGTGCTCGGCCGAGCGGGCCTGGACGCGGACGCCGCGACGATCGCGGAGGCCCCGGGGGAGTGGGCGCGCCGGGCGGCGGACCGCCTCGGAGTCTGCGTCCTCCTCAAGGGCGGGACCACGCACGTCGTCGCGGGCGGCATCGAGCTCGAGGTCACCGGATCCACGCCCTGGCTGGCGACCGCGGGCAGCGGCGACGTCCTCGGCGGGGTGCTCGGCGCCCTCCTCGCCGGTCGAGCCGCGGACGCCGAGGCGGCCGGGGAGACCCTGACCGCGGAGGATCTCGCCCCCCTGGCCGCCGCGGCCGCCGTCCTGCACGCGGAGGCCGGACGGAGCGCCTCCGCCGGCGGCCCGATCGCCGCGCTCGACATCGCCGAGCACCTGGCCGGAGTGGTCGCCGCACTCCTGCGCTGACACGCCCGTCGGACGAGCCCTGAACCGAACCGGGACCGCCGCCGTTGTCCTGGAGGAAGCGACGCCCGCGGCCCGGCTCACCGGCCCCGCACCGCCGCCTCATCGGCTGCTCGAAGCGAGCACCACTACCGTCGGATCCGCCGCGTCCGCCTTGACCAGGAGAACAGACATGACCGCGAAGACCACGACTCCCGCCCGCTACGCCCTGACCCTCCTCGCCGGCGTCGGCACCCTCGCCGCGCTCGCCGCCTGCTCCAGCACCACCACGACCGGGAGCGACGCCGCCGACGCGGCGACCACCACCGCTCCGAGCACCGCCACCAGCTCCGCCCCCGAGGCCACCGGCGCCGCGTCCTCCGCCGCGAGCGGCAGCAGCTACGCCGACGGCACCTACGAGGCAGAGGGCGCCTACACCTCGCCCGGAGGGAACGAGACGGTGGGCGTCTCGCTGACCCTCGCCGACGGCGTCGTCACCGACGTGACCGTGACCCCGGAGTCCGAGAACCCCACCGGCCAGCAGTACCAGTCGCGCTTCGCGGGCGGCATCGCGGGCGAGGTCGTCGGCAAGCAGCTCGACGAGCTGAAGGTCTCCAAGGTGTCGGGGTCCTCCCTCACCTCCGGCGGCTTCAACGACGCCGTCGAGACCATCAAGGCCGATGCCACGGCCTGACGCCCCGACGGTCCTCGGCCACGCATGGCGGTTCGACGCGATCGGCACCGGCTGGCAGATCGACACCGCCGAGCGGCTCGGGCCCTCCCGCCGCGCGCGGGTCGAGACGCGGATCGCGGAGTACGACCGCACCTGGTCGCGGTTCCGCGACGACTCCGCCGTCTCGCAGCTGCGGGTCGGCGGCGAGCGCGTCTTCCCCGACGAGGCGGTCGATCTCTTCGCGCTGTACGACGTCCTCGACGAGCTGACCGGCGGGGCGGTCACCCCCTTCGTCGGCGGCCCGCTCGAGCAGCTCGGCTACGACTCCGCGTACACCCTCGTCCCGCGCGGACCCGCGGTCCCCGCTCCCTCCTGGGCCTCGGCCCGTCGCGGGGCGGCGGGACTGCGGGTCGAGCCGGGCACCGTCGTCGACGTCGGCGCTGCGGGCAAGGGCCAGCTCGTCGACCTCGTCCTCGAGGAGCTCGCCGGAGCCGGGCCCGCCCTCGTCGACGCGAGCGGCGACCTCCGGGGCATCGGAGCCGGACCCGTCCGGGTCGGCCTCGAGCACCCGTGGGACCCGAGCAGCGCACTGGGAGTGGCGGTGCCCGGCGAGCGCGCGCTCTGCGGCTCGGCGAGCAACCGCCGCGCCTGGGGCAGCGGCCTCCACCACGTCCTCGACGGGCGGACCGGCGCTCCGGTCGAGAGCATCGTCGCCGCCTGGGCGGTGGCCGACACGGCCCTCGTCGCCGACGGGCTCGCGACAGCGCTGTTCGTCTGCCCGCCCGAGATCCTCGCCGAGCGCTTCGACTTCGAGTTCGTCCGCGTCCGCAGCGACGGCACCCTCCACTACTCGCCTTCCTTCCCCGGAGAGGTCTTCCGATGATCGGCACCTTCGACCGCGCCCTCGGCCGCGTCACCACCTACCGGCTGGTCTGGATGACGCTCGCCGCGCTCCTGCTCGTCGCCGTCGGCTTCGCCGCAGCCGGCCTGATCTTCTCGACGCCGCTCGAGATCCTCGGCACGACGCTGGTCGCCGTCGCCTCGACGGCCCTGGTCAGCGCGGTCCTCGCGAGGCTGTTCCGGAGCCGCGCGCACCTGGAGTCCTCGCTCGTCACCGGTCTGCTGATCGCCTGCCTGCTCTTCCCGACGGCGGATCCCCGGGGGCTCGCCGTGATCGCGCTCGTCGGCGCGATCGCCGCTGCGTCCAAGTACGTCCTCGCCTGGCGGGGCCGCCACCTCTTCAACCCGGCCGCGGTCGCCGTGCTGATCATCGGCTTCACCGGACTCAACGCCGGAGCCTGGTGGATCGCCAGTGGCGCGATCTGGCCGTTCGTCGTCGTGGGCTCCCTCCTGATCGTGGCGCGGGTCCGCCGCTGGGCGGTCTTCGCCGTCTTCGTGCTCGTCGCGGGCGGAGTCTCGGTGCAGCAGGCAGTGCAGAACGGCCAGGACCTCGGAGCCGCGGCGGCCCTGGTCCTCACGGCCTACCCGTTCGTCTTCGCGGGCGCCTTCATGCTGACGGAGCCGCTCACGCTCGCGCCGCGCCGCTCGCAGCAGCTGATCATCGCGGTCGTCGCAGCGCTCGTGGCGAGCGTCCCGTTCCACGTCGGCGTGATCTCCGCCACCCCGGAGCTGGGCCTCGTGGTCGGCAACGCCCTCGCCTTCGCCTTCGCGTTCCGCCAGCGCCGCCGGCACACGCTCGAGCTCGCCTCGACCCGCGTGCTGGCGCCGGGCATCGCGGAGTACCGCTTCCGCTCCCGCTCGCCGCTGACCTTCGAGCCCGGTCAGTGGCTCGAGCTCGACCTGCCGCACCGCGCCGACAGCCGGGGCAGCCGACGCACCTTCTCGGTCTCCTCCGCTCCGTCCGACGGCGAGATCGCGATCGCCCTGCGGATGCCGGAGAAGGCGAGCAGCTTCAAGCGCGCCCTCGCCGCGCTGGAGCCCGGCGACTCGCTCCGGGCGACGAGCGTCGGCGGCGACTTCGTCCTGCCGGACGACGCCTCCGTGCCGCTGCTGCTGGTGGCGGGCGGCATCGGGATCACCCCGTTCGCCAGCCAGCTGCGCTCGCTCGCCGACGGTCCGCGGCGCGACGTCGTCGTCGTGGTCGCCGCACCGAGCCTCGCCGACGTCGCGTACCGCGACCTGCTGCAGGAGTCGGGTGCCCGGGTCGTGCTCTGCTCGAAGGAGGCGCCGACCGAGCTGCCTGCAGGGTGGTCGCACGTGACCGGACGACTGAGCGCCGAGCTGCTCGCGGACGCGGTGCCCGACTCCGGACGGCGGGTGGGCTACGTCTCCGGGTCGCCGTCGTTCGTCGACTCGGTCCGCGGCGCCCTGCGCGGTGCCGGGGCGAAGCGGATCCGCACCGACGCGTTCGCCGGGTACTGAGGATCCGCGGGCACTGAGGATCCGCGGGCACTGAGGGTCCGCCGGGTACCGACTCCCGCCGGGGTGCTGATGCCCGACGGGAGCGGCGCTCTCAGGCGGGCTCAGGTGCTGCCAGGGTCCCGTTCAGCGGCCCCTCTACAATGACGCGGTGCCGTCCTCCCCTCCTCGAGCGTCCTCCCGCCCCCTCGCGCGGCTGCGCGAGAACCGCGACTCCGTCGCCGTGCTCTGGGGCGCCTTCGCGCTGGTGCACGTGGTGCTCTCCCTCCTGGCGCTGTTCGCTCCGGGTCTGCCGATGGGCGACGTCAGCATCGTCTACAAGGAGTGGATGAGGACCGCCGTCGAGGGCGGCGGCATCGCCGGGATCGACACGGGCTGGGTCTACCCGATCCTCGCCTGGGGCCCGATCGCCGCCTCCTGGCTCTTCGGCTCGGCCGGCTACGACCTGATGTGGCTCGTCCTCGTCGCGATCGCCGACGCCGCCGCCTTCGCCCTGCTGCTGCGCGGCCGGTCGGCACCGCGCCTCGCCGCGGCGCGCTGGTGGCTGCTGTTCCTCGTCCTCCTCGGGCCGATCGCGATCGGCCGCATCGACGCCTTCACCGCGCCGCCGGCCATCGCCGGGATGCTCTGGGCGGCGACCCGTCCGGGCGTCGCGGCACTCCTGCTGACCGTCGCCACCTGGATCAAGGTGTGGCCTGCCGCGATCCTCGCCGCCGCCGTGCTGGTCCTGCGCGGACGACTCCGGATGATCCTCGTCCCCGCCGTCGCCTCCGTGATCATCGTGCTCGCGGTCGTCCTCGTCGGCGGCGGGGACCAGGTCTTCAGCTTCGTCACCGATCAGACGGATCGGGGCCTCCAGATCGAGGCCGTCGTGAGCACCCCCTGGATGTGGCTGTCGGTCCTCCCGGGATCGGGGAGCTACGTCTACTACGCCGCCGACATCAACACCTTCGAGATGCACGGGCCCGGCACCGAGACCGCCGCGAGCCTGATGACCCCGCTGCTCGCTCTGGCCATGCTCGGCGTGGCCCTGCTGGGTGCCCGTGCTCTCGCCCGTCGGGCGGACCCCGCCAGGCTGTTCCCGCTGCTCGCGCTGACCTTCGTGGTCGTGTTCATCGACACCAACAAGGTGCTCTCGCCGCAGTACATCGTGTGGCTCGCGCCGCCCGTCATCGCCGGGCTGATCGCGTGCCGCGACGGCGCGTTCGACCGGCCCGCCAAGCTGACGCTCGTCACCGCTGCTCTGACCCAGGTGGTCTACCCGTACCTCTACCTCTTCCTCCTCTGGTCGCACTGGTGGATGGTGCTCGTGCTGACGGTGCGGAACGTCCTGCTCGTGGTGCTGCTCGGCTGGCTGCTGCGCGAGCTGTGGCGGATGGGGACGGCGCGGGTCGTCGCATCCGGCGTCACGACTCCCGCGTCGTCGCTGACCGGGGAGACCCGCCTGGCGCCCCAGGGCTCGTAGGCTCGGAGGGCGCGGGGCCGGCACGCGGCACGCGCAGTCAAGGAGGCTCCCATGCTCGTCGCATTCTCGGTCGCACCGTCCGGGGGCGAGGCGCCCGACGCGTCCGTCCACGACGCGGTCGCCGCCGCCGTCCGCATCGTCCGCGAGAGCGGCCTTCCGTCGCGGACGACCTCGATGTTCACCGAGATCGAGGGGGAGTGGGACGAGGTCTTCGACGTCGTCAAGCGCGCCACGGAGGCCGTCGGAGCGTTCGGGACGCGCGTGTCGCTCGTCCTGAAGGCGGACATCCGCCCCGGCTACTCGGGCGAGATCGACGGCAAGATCGCCCGGCTGAACGACGCGCTGGGGGAGTAGCGGGTTCCCGCCGCGACCTCTCGCGCCCGGGAAGGCTCGAATCGATTCGACATCCGCTCGATCCTGAGTAGCCTTGACCGGTGACGTTCTCGCCTGCTCGGACCCGACTCGCCCTGCTCGCCCTCGCGATGGGGGGCTTCGGCATCGGCTCGACCGAGTTCGTCGCGATGGGGCTCCTCCCGCAGCTCGCCGCCGACCTCCTCCCCGGGGTCTGGGCCGCGAGCCAGGAGCAGGCCGTCTCGCAGGCCGGGATGCTGATCTCGGCCTACGCGCTCGGCGTCGTGGTCGGCGCCCCCACCATCGCCGCCGCCGCGGCGCGCTGGCCGCGCAAGAGGCTCCTCCTGACCCTCCTGGTCGCCTTCACCGTCGGGACGATCGGCTCGGCACTGCTGCCGAGCTTCCCGCTCGTCCTCGCCGCGCGCTTCGTCGCCGCGCTCCCGCACGGCGCCTACTTCGGCATCGCCTCCCTGGTCGCCGCCGACCTGATGGGTCCCGGCAAGCGCGGCAAGGGAGTCGCGTTCGTCCTCTCCGGGCTCACGATCGCGAACGTCGTCGGCGTGCCCGCGATCACCTGGGTCGGGCAGGTGGCCGGCTGGCGCAGCGCCTACCTCGTGGTCGCGGTGCTCTTCGCGCTGACCGTCGTGGCCGTCCAGCTGCTGGTGCCCGCGCAGCCCGGCAATCCGGCGGCGACCGTTCGCAACGAGCTGCGGGCGTTCGGGCGCCTGCAGGTCTGGATGACCCTCCTCGTCGGCGCCATCGGCTTCGGCGGACTCTTCGCGATGTACAGCTACATCTCGCCGCTCGCGACCGAGGTGACGGGTCTGCCGCTGGGCGCGGTCCCGTGGATCCTGGTCGTCATCGGCCTCGGGATGACCGTCGGCAACCTCGTCGGCGGCTGGGCCGCCGACCGCGACGTGCGGCGGGCGCTGGTGGTGTTCTTCGCCGGCGTCGGCGTCTCGCTGATCGGGCTCGCACTGTCGGCCTCGTCGGTCGTCGGCCTGGTGGTGTTCGCGTTCCTCTCGGCGGGCTTCTCGGCGGCCGCGTCGCCCGCGATCCAGACCCGGCTGATGGACGTGGCGCGGGACAGTCAGACGATCGCGGCCGCGCTCAACCACTCCGCCCTCAACATCGGCAACTCGGTGGGCGCCGCGCTCGGCGGCCTGACGATCGCCGCCGGACTCGGCTACCTGTCGCCCATCTGGGTCGGCGTCGGCCTGACCGCGGCGGGCATCGTGCTCGCTCTCGGCAGCATCGCGATCGACCGCGCGCGCGGCACGGTCTACCCGGTCCACCGCGAGTCGGCCCGTTCGGACACCGACGGCGTCCCGGTCGACGCTCTGTGAGCCGCGGCGCGGCCCAGGCCTCTGGAAGACTCGCGGCATGCGCGCCGTCAGCTACTCGTCCTTCTCCGCTCTCCCCGCGATCGTCGAGGTCCCGGAGCCCGTCTGCCCCGTCGACGGCGTCGTCGTCCGCGTCGCGGCGACCGGGGTCTGCCGGAGCGACTGGCACGCGTGGAAGGGGCACGACGACTCGGTCGTCCTGCCGCAGATCCCCGGGCACGAGTTCGCCGGGACGGTGATCGCGACGGGCGGCGAGGTGTCGCTCTTCGACGTCGGCGACCGGGTCACGGCGCCGTTCGTGTTCGCCTGCGGCGACTGCGAGCAGTGCCGGGAGGGGGCGACGCAGGTGTGCCTCCGCCAGCAGCAGCCGGGGTTCACGCTCGACGGGTCGTTCGCCGAGGCGGTGGTCGTGCCGCGTGCGGACCTGAACCTGGTGCGCCTGCCCGACTCCGTCGGCTTCGTCGAGGCGGCCGGCCTCGGCTGCCGGTTCGGGACCGCGTACCACGCCCTGCACGAGCGCGGCCGGGTCGCCCCGGGGGAGTGGGTCGCGGTGCTGGGCTGCGGCGGGGTTGGCCTCTCCGCGGTGATCGTCGCGCTCGCGGCCGGAGCCCGGGTGGTGGCGTCGGACGTCTCCGCTCCGGCGCGGGAGGCCGCGGCCGCGCTCGGGGCGGTGACGGTCCTCGGAGGCGAGGGCGCCGCCGAGGCGATCCGAGCGGCGACCGGAGGAGGAGCGCATCTGGCGATCGACGCCGTCGGCAGCAGGGTCACGGCGGAGGCGTCGATCGCCGCCCTGCGTCCGCGGGGCCGGCACGTGCAGGTGGGTCTGCTCCTCGGCCCCGACGCGGCACCGGCGATCCCGCTCGGGCGGGTCATCGCCCAGGAGCTGGAGCTGCTGGGCAGCCACGGTATCGCCCGGAGCGGCTACACCGCCCTCCTCGACGACATCGTCGCCGGCCGTCTGCGCCCGGCCGACTCCGTCGGCCGCACCATCGCCTTCGAGGACCTGCCCGACGCCCTCGCCGCGATGGACGCCCCCGCCGTCGCCCCCGGCATGACGGTCGCCGTCCTCGGCCCCTGACGGACGTGGTCCGGGGTCTCGATACGCCGCGTCCCGCGGCTACTCGACCGGCATGAAGGAGGCGCGCCCCGCAGTGGGGCGGGGACCGCCGCGCCCTCGCAGAGCCCGCCGACAGGAATCCGCGTGCCAGCGGATCACTGCCGGGCGACGCACCCCGCTCTGCGGAACGCACCACGTCGTGGAGCCGACCGCGCCGCGGCGGGCAGGGACCGCCGCGGAAGACGACGCAGCCCGCGTGCCAGCCGATCACTGCCGGGCGACGCACCCCGCTCTGCGGAACGCACCACGTCGTGGAGCCGACCGCGCTGCGGCGGGCAGGGACCGCCGCGCCCTCGCAGAGCCCGCTGACAGCGATCCGCGTGCCAGCGGATCACTGCCGGGCGACGCACCCCGCTCTGCGGAACGCACCACGTCGTGGAGCCGACCGCGCCGCGGCGGGCGGGGACCGCCGCGCCCTCGCAGAGCCCGCTGACAGCGATCCGCGTGCCAGCGGATCACTGCCGGGCGACGCACCCCGCTCTGCGGAACGCACCACGTCGAGAGGCCGACCGCGCCGCGGCGGGCAGGGACCGCCGCGGAAGACGACTCAGTCCGTCTCGATGAGGATCCCGTCGTGGATGGCGCGCTTGCGCAGAGCCACCTTCGTGCCGACGTCGATGCCGACGACGCGGTACTTCTCGCGGATCCGCTTGAGGTACGACTTCGCCGTCTCCTCCGAGATGCCCAGCTCGAACGCGACCGATTTCACCGGCTCGCCGCCGCCGTAGAGGGCCATCACACGGCGCTCCTGCGCGCTGAGCTTCGGGGCTCCGTCGGAGTCGCCGGTGGAGAGCGCCATGTCGAGCTCGTGCGAGATGTAGGAGTGGCCGTCCTTGGCCGCGCGGATCGCCTCGACGATCATGTCCGCGTCCTCGGTCTTCACCAGGTAGCCGAGGGCTCCGGAGGCGAGCGCCTCGCGGACCACGGCGGGCTCGGAGTAGGTGCTCATCAGCACGGTCTTCACGCCGGTGGTCTTGAGGGTCGAGAGCTTCACCGAGATCGGGATGTTGTCCTTGAGGTCGAGGTCGAGGAGGACGACGTCGACGGGGAACTCGGGGTGCGTGAGCAGCTCGGGCCAGGAGGCGACCGCGGCCACCAGCTGGATGTCGGAGGCGGCTCCGCGGATCCACTCCGTGAGCGCCCCGAGGAGCATCTTGTGGTCGTCCACGACCGCGAGAGTGATCTTCGCGTCAGCGGTGGGTGTCATCGGTGTCCTTCGGTCGGCGGTCGTCGGCGGTCTCTCGGCGGCTGCTCACCGGTCGGCGGGATTCTCGACCAGGCAGTCGATCTCGATCCGGAGCTCCCCGTCGCGCGAGGTGTCGCGGAAGACGCCGACCTGAGCGATAGCCTCCCACGTCGCAGGATCGACGCCGCGCAAGGGCGCGCCTGAGGAGTGGAGCGTGATCGGCACGAGCAGCCCTCGGGCGGACGTCGCGGCTCCGGGGTCGCGGGGGCTGCCCGATTCGACGTGGAGGACCACGGCGAGCCCGGTCGCGCTGTCGGCGATCAGCCAGATGGCCGAGAGGAGCCCGTCGCGCTGCTGGTGTCCGAGGAGTCCGGCGGTGCCGTCCGGGTCGTCGAGCTCGACGAGCGGTGCGAGCAGCTCGGACTCGAGCACGGCGTGGTGCAGCCAGGTCTCGCGCCGCCCCTCGATGAGGTGGAGACGGAGCTGGGTGGCGAGCGAGGTCGCGTGGGCGGCGCGCTGGGCGTCGAGGGGCAGCCGGACCGAGCCGTCGCCCACCTCGGCGAGGAGGCGCTCGGCGGCGAGGTCGAGCCGTGCGAGCTCCTCCGAGGCGAGCATCCCGACCGCGTACCGCGGGCCGAGCGTGGTGCTCTGCACGAGGGCGCGGTCGATCTCGAGCTGGACCATCCGGCGGAACCCGCGCATCATCACGACCACGACGACGGCCGGCGCGATCGTCACCACGAGGGCGCTGATGCGCACCGAGAGCGCGCCCGCTCCGCCCGACTCCATCGAGAGGAACGCGATCACCTCGGCGATCGCGACGAGGGTGCTCACCGCGAGGATCTCGATCCCGCGCCGGTGGACGATCAGGGCGGCGTGCGCGACGGCGCCCGCGACCGCGGCGGTGGGGACGGTGCGGGCCGCGCCGGAGTCGGTCACGGCCACCAGGTCGAGCACGACGGCGGCTCCGACGGCGACGAGGAGGCAGAGGTAGACCGGGAGCGGCAGGCGGCGTCCGCCGAGGTGGATCGCGAGGACGGTGGATCCGAAGGCCAGGACGACGAGGACCCAGGCGATCGCCGCGGGCGCGAGGTCGCTGTAGCGGGCAGAGGTCGAGAGGAAGATCAGCAGCTCGTAGGCGAGGATCGCGGCGGCGATGCCGTTGAGCCCGCTGCCGAGGTAGTTGGTGCCGAGCCCCTCCTGCTGGCGGCGGACCGAGCGGGCCGACCGGGACGAGCGGCCGTGCGTGGCGGTCACGCGTCCCAGGAGAGGGGCCCGCGACTCGGGTCCGGGGCTCACTTGGGGACCTCCAGCACCACGGTCGTCCCCGATCCGGGGGCGCTGAACAGGCGGGTGCGGCCGCCGACGTCGCCGAGCCGGGCGATCACCGACTCCTTGAAGCCGAGTTTCGTGTCGGGGACGGTCGCGATGTCGAAGCCCGCGCCCGCGTCCGTGACCATCGCGCGGACGGTCGCCTCGTCCTCGGTGATCGTCACGTCGGCCGAGGCGACGCCGGAGTGGCGGCGCACGTTCTCGAGGCACTCCGCCAGGGCGAGCACGAAGGAGTCGAGAGCCGCGCCGGTGAGAGCCACCTGGCCGGAGCCGTGCAAGATCACGTCGAGCCCCATCCGGCCGAAGCGGTTGCGGACGGTCTCGAGGGTGTTGGCCGCGGGGGCGGAGGTGACGCTGGTCAGCTGGTACGAGCCGGACGCGCTCGGCGTGGGGGTCCCGCCGAGCCGGAGCTGGCGCAGGAGCTGCGCGTCCTGGGCCGCCTGCTGCCGGAGTGCCTCGACCGACACTCCGCGGCCCGAGTGCGCGAGGAGCGTGAGGGTGGCCAGCACCGTGTCGTGCAGGAGCCGCGCGCCCTGCCGGCGCTGCGCCTCCGTCTCGCTGGCCAGGCGCTCCACGCGGTGCGCGTTGCCGATGCTGTCGATCCGCCGCACCACTCGCGGGACCGCGGTGCTGATCCAGAGGGCGAAGCCGCAGAGCGTGCCCCAGGGCAGCAGGCTCTGGACGACCACGGTGGGGATCATGGTGCCGCTCGAGACGAGCACCGACGGGATCAGGCTCGGGAGGAGCACCGGCAGCAGCAGGAGCAGACGGCGCGCGGACGTCGTCACGACCACGGCGATGCTCGCGGTCACGGCGTTCGCGGTGTTGACGAGGACGAACCCGGCGAAGTCGGCGCCCGGAGCGAGCCCCAGCGCGAGGCCCCAGCCCAGCAGCAGGCCGCCGACGGCCACGGCGATCACGCGGCTGCGGCGCCCCGTCCGGGCGAGCTCGACGTGGGCGGCCATCATGCCCAGGAGCAGCGCCACGGCGAACGGCACGGCGGCGGGCTGGAGCGTCCCGGGGATGAGGGCCATGCCGAGCGCCCCCGCCTCCGTGAGCAGGCCGATCCCGCAGGCGGAGTGGCGCAGCAGCCGGTCGCGCTCGCGGGCGCTGCGGATCATCGGCACGCTCTGGCCCCCTCCGGTCGTGGCGCGGGGCTGGCCCCCGTCTCACGATAGCCACTGGCCGGGCCGGTGGGCGCGGTTCGGGGCGTCGAACCGCGCCGGAGTCGGACGGGTCAGGCCGTCGCGGGATGCGCCAGCAGCCGGGCGAGGTGCGCGCCGACCGCGTCGTCCTCGATGAGGAACCCGTCGTGGCCGAACGTCGAGGTGATCACCGCGACCTCCTCGCCGTCCAGGGCGCCCGGAGCGTGCGCCGCGATGATCCGCTGCCCCTCGACCGGGAAGAGCCGATCGCTGTCGATGCCGAGGACGAGGGTCGGGCTGGTGATCCGGGAGAGGGCCGCCGCCTCGCCGCCCCGGCCGCGGCCGACGTCGTGCGAGTTCATCGCCTCGACCAGCGTGATGTAGCTGTTCGCGTCGAAGCGGCGGGTGAACTTGTTGCCGTGGAAGTCGAGGTAGGACTCCACCGCGAAGCGGCCGCCGCCGCCGAGCGGGCTGAGCCCCGACTGCCAGCTCCGCTCGAAGCGGTCGTTGAGCTCGGAGGGGCTGCGGTAGTTGAGCAGAGCCATCCGGCGGGCGAGCGCGAGGCCGTGGTACGGGCCCTGGCCGTCGCCGGCGTCGTAGTAGGCGCCGCCCGCGAAGGCCGCGTCGTTGCGGATCGCCTCGAGCTGCACGAAGTTGAGGGCGATCTGGTCGGCCGTGGCCCGCGGGGGAGCGGCCAGGACCGCGAGGCGCGCGACCCGCTCCGCGTGGTCGATCCCCCATTCCAGCGCCTGCATCCCGCCCATCGAGCCGCCGATGACGGTGTGCCAGCGCTCGACGCCGAGCAGGTCGCTGAACTGCGCCTGCGCCCGCACCTGGTCGCGGATGCTCGTGTACGGGAACCGTGCACCCCACTCGTGGCCGTCGGGGGCGAGGGACGCGGGCCCGGTGGAGCCCTGGCAGCCGCCGAGCATGTTCGGGGCGACCACGAAGAAGCGGTCGGTGTCGATCACGAGGCCGGGGCCGACGAGTCCCGACCACCAGCCGTCCGTCGCGTGGCCGGGATCGCCGCGGCCGAGCAGGTGGGAGTCGCCGGTCAGCGCGTGCAGGACGAGGACGGCGTTGTCGCGGCGCTCGTTCAGCGCGCCCCAGCTCTCGTAGGCGATGCGGGCGTGGGGGAGGTGGCCGCCCGCCTCGAAGTCGAACGGGCCGAGGTCGACGAAGCGGCGCCCGCCCGGGTGGTCGCCGTCGCGCCAGGCTCCGGTGGCGGGCGGCTTGCCGATGACCGAGAGGAGCTGGCGCTCGGTGACGAACGCCGACGGGACCGTGTCCTCGAGAGTCTGCTGCCAGTCCATAGCGCTGTCCATCGTGTCAGAGCGCCGCGGGGCGAAGCCGTTTGTTACGCCCTGCTCCCGCGCTCCTCCGCCCGAGCGCGGAGCGCCCTGACGCGATCCCCGCGGGCGGGGACCCCGTCAGGGCGCCGAGGGGCCTCAGGCGTTCGCGCGGGAGGCCTCGACGACGGCGCGCGCGGCGCGGAGGGCCTGGTCGAGGTCGGCGCGGAGGTCGTCGACGTTCTCGAGTCCCACCGACAGGCGCACCAGGCCCGGAGTGACGCCGGCCGTCAGCTGCTGCTCGGGCGAGAGCTGCGAGTGGGTGGTCGACGCCGGGTGGATGACCAGCGAGCGGACGTCGCCGATGTTCGCCAGGTGCGAGAACAGCTCCAGCGAGTCGACGAAGGCCCGGCCGGCGTCCACTCCGCCCTTGAGCTCGAACGAGAGCACCGCGCCCACGCCCTTCGGGGCGTAGCGGTTGGCCGCGGCGTACCAGGGCGAGGTGGGCAGCCCCGAGTAGTTCACCGAGGCGATGTCGGAGTGGTTCTCGAGGTACTCCGCGATCTCCTGCGCGTTCTGCACATGGCGCTCGATCCGGAGCGAGAGGGTCTCGATGCCCTGGATGAGCTGCCAGGCGCTCGCCGGGGCGATCGAGGCGCCGAGGTCGCGCAGCAGCTGCACACGGGCCTTGATGATGTAGGCGAGGGAGTCGCCGACTGCGGCGGTGTAGACGGCGCCGTGGTACGACTCGTCCGGCGTGGTGAGGCCGGGGAAGCGCTCGGCGTTCGCCGTCCACGAGAAGCGCCCGCCGTCGACGATCGCGCCGCCGATGACCGTGCCGTGGCCGCCGAGGAACTTGGTCGCCGAGTGGACGATGATGTCCGCGCCGTGCTCGAAGGGGCGGATGAGGTAGGGCGTCGCGATGGTGTTGTCCACGATCAGGGGCACGCCCGCGTCGTGCGCGACATCGGCCACGGTGCGGATGTCGAGGATGTTGATCTTGGGGTTGCCGACGGTCTCGGCGAAGAACAGCTTCGTGTTCGGGCGGACGGCGCGGCGCCACTCCTCGCGGTCGTCCTGGTTCTCGACGAAGGTCGTCTCGATGCCGAGCTTGGCGAGGGTGTACTTGAAGAGGTTGTAGGTGCCGCCGTAGATCGAGGACGACGAGACGATGTGGTCGCCGGCCTGGGCGATGTTGAGCACGGCCGCGGTCTCGGCGGCCTGGCCCGAGGCGAGCAGCAGGGCGCCGGAGCCGCCCTCGAGGGCGGTGAGCCGCTCCTCCACGACCGCCTGGGTCGGGTTCTGGATGCGGGTGTAGATGTTCCCGAACTCCGCCAGCGCGAACAGGTTCTGGGCGTGCTCCGCGTTGTCGAAGACGTAGGAGGTGGTCTGGTAGATCGGCGTCGCGCGGGCCTTGGTCACCGGGTCCGGCGCGGCTCCCGAGTGGATCTGCTTGGTCTCGAACTGCCACTTCTCGGAGTCGGTCATGGTGCTTCCCATCGGATCGTCGGGGTCGGGGACGGGGCCGTTCTCCGTCGCGACGAGCGTACGCGGGGGTCCGCCGGGCGGCCAGGACCGCCGACACACGGGGTAACGGCCGTCAGCGCCGCTCGGGCTGCCGGTCGCGCTTGGCGCCGGTGGGGTCGGCGCGGTCCGGGCGCCGGGGCCTCTCATCGGCCGCCGGAGCGAAGAGCCAGGCTGCGCGGGGCTCGACCAGCCGGTGGAAGACGGTGCGGGTCCAGCCCAGCGAGAGCGCGACCGAGACCGCGACGCAGAACACGATCATCAGCACGAGGGCGAGCGTGCTCTCCGTCCGCGAGAGGATCCCGGACTCGCGCAGCGGATAGAGGACGAAGCTGTGGAGGAGGTAGACGTACATCGTCGACTGCCCCCAGGCCGTGAGCGCGGTGCGGCGGCGCGGCACCAGCGCGAACAGCGCGAGCGAGAGCACGACCGCCCCGGACATCAGGGCCAGCCGCACCAGTCCGGCCCACCACTGGGTCTCGCCGAGGGCGTCGTAGGGGCGGTCGTAGAAGAACCAGTAGCGCAGGTCCGCCGCGCGGAACGCCTCGATGTTGACGGTCATGACGACCGCCGTGACCGCGAAGAGGACGACGGCGAGGATCCGGGTGAGGAGCACCCGCGACGGCGGCTGGGCGAGCCAGCGGTCGACGGCGGAGCGGCCGCCGGGGGCGAAGCCGCGCAGGCGCCAGCCGAAAACGAAGAAGGGCAGGATCCCGATCGCGCGGGCGAGCGAGAAGGTCGAGTCGATGTTGTCGTAGTAGCTGACCCCGACCGCGAGCACCACGCTGATCAGCAGCGGCCAGCGCAGCAGCGCCAGGTAGGGGAGGACGAGGCGGAAGATCCCCAGCGCGAGCAGGAACCACAGCGTCCAGCTCGGCTTCGTGGGGTTGAACTCCTGCTTGCCCTCGACCAGGAACTGCACCAGGGTCCAGATCGTCTCCATGATCAGGTAGGGCAGGAGGATGTCGGTCAGCACCCGCCGCATCGCGCGCGCACTCGGTGCGCCGCTCTTGGAGAAGTAGCCCGAGATGATCGCGAACGCCGGCATGTGGAAGGCGTAGATCGTCAGGTAGACGATGAGCGAGGTGTCGGAGTTGGCCGTCAGCCGCTGGACGCCGTGCCCGATCACGACGAGGGTCACGCAGACGAAGCGCGCGTTGTCCCAGAGGGGCACGCGGCGCTTCGGGGCAACGGCTGTCCCGGCGGTCGCGGGAACCGGGTCGGCGGGCGGCACGCGGCCAGACTAGCGTTGGGCTGCGACGACGGCGTCGACGGTGTCCGAGGCTTGACGGAAGGGGACGGGCGTGGATCGACGCGTTGTCGTGACAGGAGCGAGTTCAGGGATCGGGGCGGCCACGGTCCGCCTGTTCCGCGAGCACGGCTGGGAGGTCGTCGCCGTCGCGCGCCGGCGCGACCGGCTGGAGGCGCTCGCCGCCGAGACCGGCGCCGGGTACTTCGCCGCCGACCTCACCGACGCCGCCCAGGTCGATGCGCTGCGCGACCACCTCGCCTCCTCCGGGCCCGTGCACGCGCTCGTGAACAACGCGGGCGGCGCGCTCGGACTCGACTCGGTCGAGAAGTCCGACCCCGAGGACTGGCGCCGCATGTTCGAGATCAACGTGCTCTCGGTGAAGCTGGTGACCAGCGCGCTGCTCCCGCTGCTGCGCGCCGGGATCCGGGGGAGCGGGACCTCCGCGGACATCGTGACGGTCACCTCGATCGCCGGCCACGTCGCCTACGAGGGCGGAGGCGGGTACAACGCCGCCAAGCACGCCGCGCACGCGCTCGTCGCCGTGCTGCGGCTCGAGCTGGCCGGCGAGCCGATCCGCGTGATCGAGATCGCGCCGGGGCTGGTGCACACGGACGAGTTCTCGCTGGTCCGCTTCGGCGGCGACCGGGACCGCGCCGACGCGGTCTACGCCGAGGTCCCCGACCCGCTGGTCGCGGAGGACGTCGCCGCCGCGATCGTCTCCTCGGTGGAGCTCCCCGCGCACGTCAACCTCGACCTGGTGACCATCAAGCCGGTCGCGCAGGCGGCCCCGCACAAGGTCGCGAAGGGGCCCCTGGCGCCGCGCACCCGACCGATGTGACGCGGAGGCCCGCGACGGCCTAGCCTGTCCCTCATGGTTTCCGACGCCGACGACTCCGCCGCCCTCCTCGCCGCCACGGAGAAGGAGGTGCTCGGCTGGCTCGAGTTCGGCGACGCCGCACGGCACCTGGCCGACGACGTGGTCGCGTCGGGCTACCGGCCGGAGCTGGTCGTCGCCATCGCGCGCGGCGGTCTCCTGCTCGCGGGCGCCGTGGCCTACGCGCTCGGCATCAAGAGCTGCGGGGCGCTGAACGTCGAGTTCTACACCGGCGTCGAGGCGCGCCTGGCGGAGCCCGTGGTGCTGCCGCCGCTGCTCGACGAGGCGTCGGTGCGCGGCAAGCGCATCCTCCTGGTCGACGACGTCTCCGACTCCGGCCACACCCTCGCCCTCTCGGTGAAGCTCATCCGTGCGATGGGCGCCGAGGTGCGCACCGTGACCCTCTACACGAAGCCGCGCACGGTCCTCGAACCCGATTTCTTCTGGCGCCGCACCCCGCGCTGGATCGTCTTCCCCTGGTCGGCCCTGCCCCCGGTGGACGGAGCCCTCGCCGAGGACGACGAGTGAGCGTCCACCTGATCGGCGGCGGAGGCGGAGTCGAGCACGACCAGCAGCTGTACGGGGCGTTCCTCGCGGAGGCGCGCGCCCACGCCGTCGACGCCGGCCGGATCGAGGGCCCGCGCATCGCGATCGTCGTCGTCCACGACGGGCTCGGCCCCGAGGCCTACGCCGGCTACGCGGCACTGCTCGCGACGGTCGGCCCGCTCGACGCGTTCGCGGTGATGAAGCCGGAGGGCGGCCGGATCGATCCCGCGGTCTTCGACGACGTCGACGGGGTCTTCGTCGGCGGAGGGCTGACGCCGGCCTACCGCGACGCACTCGAGGCCTCCTTCCCGCGCCTGCGCGACCTCGTCTCCTCCGGTGTGCCGTACGCCGGCTACTCGGCGGGAGCCGCCGTCGCGGCCGACCGCGCCCTCGTCGGCGGCCACCGGATCGGCGGCGTCGCCGTCGTCCCGGAGGGCGCGGCGGAGGAGCTCGACGAGGTCACGGTGCTCGAGGGCATCGGCCTCATCGACGTGACGGTCGACGTGCACGCCGCTCAGTGGGGCACCCTCGGCCGCCTGGTCGCCGCCGTCGAGGCGGGCCTGGTCGACGGCGGCGTCGCGCTCGACGAGTCCACCGTGCTGATCGTCGGCACCGGCGCGCTCCGCGTCGGCGGCGCCGGCTCGGTGTGGCGCGTGAGCGGGAGCGACGCCGGAGTCGTCGTCGCGACGCTCGCGGCGAGCTGACCCGGTGGACCTCGCGGAGCTCGCCGCCTCGGGACTGATCGACCGGGGCTGGGCGGAGGCGCTCGCCCCGGTCGCCGGGGACATCGCCGCGATGGGCGACTTCCTCCGCAGCGAGGTCGCGGCCGGCCGGCCCTACCTCCCCGCGGGCCGCGACGTGCTCCGCGCCTTCGCCGCCCCGCTCGCGGACGTGCGCGTCCTCATCGTCGGACAGGACCCGTACCCGACGCCCGGGCACCCGATCGGGCTGTCCTTCGCTGTCGAGCGCCACGTGCGCCCGCTGCCGAGGAGCCTGCAGAACATCCACCGCGAGCTCCGCGACGACCTCGGCGTCGAGCCACCCGAGCACGGCGACCTCAGCGGCTGGACGTCGAGCGGCGTGATGCTGCTGAACCGGGTCCTCACGGTCGCCCCCGGTTCTCCCGCCTCGCACCGCGGCAAGGGCTGGGAGGCGGTCACCGAGCACGCGATCCGCACCCTGGCCGCGCGGGACTCGCCTCTCGTCGCGATCCTCTGGGGCCGCGACGCCGCGTCGCTCCGCCCGATGCTGGGGGAGGCCGGAGTGATCGAGAGCGCGCACCCCAGCCCGCTGTCGGCCTCGCGGGGCTTCTTCGGCTCCCGGCCGTTCAGCCGCGCGAACGCCCTCCTGGAGGAGCGCGGCGCGGAGCCGGTCGACTGGAGCGCTCTCGCGTGACCGGGCGCTCGCCCCTGGGGCGGCTACGCTGGCCCGGATCGATGGGCGGAGCCGAAGGGGAGCCGGATGCTTGAGGAAGAGTACGAGAGCCGGCGCGTCCTGCCGCCGCACCTGCGGAAGGCGCCGCCTCCCGAGCCCGGCTTCTCGTTCGAGATCCGCGACGCCCGCGACGCCGACCTGCCGGACATCCGCGAGATCTACAACCACTACGTGCGCAACACGGTGGTGACCTTCGACGAGGACGATTCGACGCTGAAGGAGTGGCGGACGAAGTTCTCCCGCAATCAGAAGCTCGGGCTGCCCTTCATCGTCGCCGTCTCGCCGTCGGGCCAGATCCTCGGATACGCGATGGTGTCGCCGTGGTCGTCCAAGCGCGCCTACCGCTTCACCGTGGAGAACTCGATCTACCTGCGGGCGGCCTCCACCGGGAAGGGCCTCGGCCGCGCGCTGATGACCGAGCTCCTCGAGCGCGCGAAGGCGGTGGGGATCCGGCAGATCATGGCCGTCATCGCCGACAAGGGCGCGGAGGCCTCGCTGGCGATGCACGCGCAGTTCGGATTCGTCGAGGTCGGCCGCATGGGCCGGGTCGGCTTCAAGTTCGAGCGCTGGCTCAGCACCGTCCTGCTGCAGAAGACCCTCAAGTAGGCCCGACCCGCCCCTGCGAATGCGCCTCATCGACAGGTGCCGGGGAGCGCTCCGTCCCTACACTGGTCGGCATGGAATGGCTCGTCCCGCTCATCGTCGTCGTCGCGCTCGTCGTCATCCTCGGGGTGTACCTCTGGGCGACGTACAACTCGCTGGTCACCCTCAACGTCCGCGTGGACGAGGCGTGGAGCGACATCACCGTCCAGCTGAAGCGCCGCGCGGACCTGATCCCCAACGTGATCGACTCCGTGAAGGGCTACGCCTCGCACGAGCGGCAGGTCTTCGAGTCGGTGACGCAGGCGCGCGCTGAGACGCTGCAGGCCCAGGGCCCGGCGGAGGCGTCGGTCGCCGAGGACCACATGCAGAGTGCGCTGAAGTCGATCTTCGCGGTCGCGGAGGCGTACCCGCAGCTGCAGGCGAGCCAGAACTTCCTCCAGCTGCAGGGCGAGCTGGTCGACACCGAGGACAAGATCCAGTCGGCCCGGCGCTTCTACAACGGCGGCGTGCGCGAGATGAACACCAAGGTGAAGGTCTTCCCGAACACGCTCTTCTCGCGCCGGCTCGGGTTCTCGGAGCGCGAGTTCTTCGAGGTCGGCGATCTCGCCGCGATCTCGGAGCCCCCCCGCGTCCAGTTCTAGGCAGCCGCCGTGTACAGCGCCATCGCCCGCAACAAGCGCAACACGATCCTGATCCTCGTCCTCTTCCTGGCGGTCATCGGCGGCCTGGGCGCCCTGGCGGCAGCGGTCTACCGCAGCACGACGATCGTCGTGGTGGTGCTCGTGATCGCCGCCGCCTACGCGTTCTTCCAGTACTTCTTCGCCGCTCGCCAGGCGGTCGCGCTCAGCGGCGGCGTTCCGGTGGAGAAGGCGGACGAGCCGAGGCTGTACCGGGTCGTCGAGAACCTCTCGATCGCGACGGGCACCCCGATGCCGCAGGTCTACCTGATCGACGACCCGGCGCCGAACGCGTTCGCGACCGGCCGCGACCCCGAGCACGCCGTCGTCGCCGCGACGACCGGCCTGCTCGCGATCATGGACGACGCCGAGCTGGAGGGCGTGATGGCCCACGAGCTGGGCCACGTCCGCAACTACGACATCCGCGTCTCGATGATCGTGTTCGGTCTCGTCGTCGCGGTGGGCTTCCTCTCGGACGCCTTCCTCCGCCTGGCCTTCTTCGGGCGGAGCGGCAACGGCAACGGCGGGGGCAACCCGGCGCTCCTGATCGTCGGGCTGGTGTCGATGGTCCTCGCGCCGATCGTCGCCTCGGTCGTGCAGCTCTCGATCTCCCGTCAGCGCGAGTACCTCGCCGATGCCACGAGCGCGCTGACGACCCGCCACCCCGACGCCCTCGCCCGCGCCCTCCTCAAGCTCGAGTCCGCGGGACGCCCGATGCAGCGGCAGAACAGCTCGATGGCGCACTTGTGGATCGCCGACCCGTCGAAGCCGGGAGTGGTCGCGCGCCTCTTCGCGACCCACCCTCCGATCGCGGACCGCGTCGCCCGCCTCTCCGAGATGGGCTCGCGCTTCTAGCGGGCCCCTCCGGCAGCCGCTCCGTCGTCGATCGCCGCCCCGCCCGGATCACGCCTCGGGGCCGCGGTGCACGTGTCACCGCGCCGGACGGGACGTCAGCCGGTCGGAGCCGCGAGCGGTCCGCCGTCGACGGTCGTCAGGTACTCGGCGAAGACCGGCGCCGGGTCGGTGCCGCTCGCGGCCGCGTCGACCAGCGCTCGCCGGACCAGGGCGAGGACGACGGTGGCCAGCACGGCCGCCCGGTGCCGGGAGGTGCGGCCGAGCCCCATCCGCTCCGCGAGGAACGGCGTCAGCGCCTCCTCGCCGTCGTGCAGGGACTGGGCCCAGACGGCGCGCATCGCCGACGTCTCGGTGAGCAGGGGGATCAGTCGGAGGGTGCGGTCGAGCTGGGGACCGGAGGCCGCCGCGGCGAAGGCGTGGCCGAGCGCCGCGTTGAGCGGTTCGGCGGGCGGACGCTCGAGGAGGGCACGTCCCATCGCCGCGATCGCGGCGGCGAGCACCGGGCGCACGCAGTCCTCCTTGCTGCCGAGGTACCGGTGGAAGGTCCGGAGGGAGACCCCGGCCGCGTGGGCGAGCTCGCCCGTGCCGACCCCGACGACGGTCCCGCGCTCGAGCAGATGGGCGACGCAGCGCTCCGAGAGCGCGAGCGCCAGGACGCCGCCGGGCGCGCTCACGCGGTCCTCCTCAGCGCGACGGCGAGGGCTGCCGCGAGGTCGCCGCGGCCCACGACCTCGACGGCGTCGAGGCCCTGCCAGGCCGCCGCCTCGACCAGCAGTGCGGCGAGCCGCTCCGGCGTGCCGGACGGAGCCCCCGGCTCGAGCCAGGCGGCCTGCACGAGGAGCACCCGGCGCTTGCGCTCGCTCTTGAGGTCGACCCGGGCGGCGATCACGTCGTCGAGGAGCACGGGGAGGACGTAGTAGCCGTGGATCCGCTGCTCGGCCGGGGTGTAGATCTCGATCCGGTAGTGGAAGCCGAAGAACAGCTCCGCCCTCGGGCGGTGCCAGACCACGGGGTCGAACGGCGAGAGGAGTGCGTCCGCCCGGAGCGTGCGGGGACGACGGGAGTCGACGTGGCGCCAGAGCGGCACCGGCCTCCCGCCCCGCTCCCAGCCGCGCACCTCGACGGGCTCGAGCTCGCCCGCCTCGACCAGCTCGTCGATCGCGACGCGGGTGGGGGACTGGAGCAGCCGGTGGTAGTCGGCCAGATCGCCGAGGGTGCCGATCCCGTGGGCCCGCGCCGCCCTGCGCACGAGCTCGCGGACGGCGTCGGGGAGGGGCACCTCGGCGTCGAGCACCTCGCGCGGGAGGAGCCGCTCGGCGAGCCCGTAGGAGCGCTCGAAGCGCGTGCGCCCCGCCGTCACCACCTCGCCCCAGCGGAACAGGACCTCGAGGCCGCGCTTGATGTCGGACCAGCCCCACCAGGGGCCCGTGCGGACGTTGGCCTCGTGCTCGATCTCGGAGGCCCGGAGGGGACCGTCGGCGAGCGCGGCGCGGAGCCAGTCGAGGGTGGCGCGGTTCTCGTGGGCCCAGCCCTCGTGCTCGGGCAGGCGGACCCGGCGGTAGTGCTCCATCCGCCAGCGGTAGAGCGGGAGGTCCTCGCGGCGGACGAGGGCGGCCTCATGGGCCCAGTACTCGACGTAGGGGCCGTCCGGGGAGAAGGCCGCGGCGTCGAGGAGGGAGCGGTCGTAGGGGCCGAGCCGCGCGAGCAGCGGCAGGTAGTGGCTCCGCTCGAAGACGTTCACCGAGTCGAGCTGGAGCGGGCGGATCCGGTCCACGGCGGCGCGCACCCGGCGCGCGTCGACCCGGGAGGGCCGGGGGACACCGAACCCCTGCGCCGCCAGGGCGATGCGGCGCGCCAGCGCGGGGGAGAGCTGCTCGGTCATGGTCCGCCCACGCTAGCGAACGCCCCCGACATCGCCGTCCCCGATTCGGCCCCCGGCGTTTTCCCGGCATTCACCGCCGCGCTCCCTCGCCGACTCGCGGCGCTCCTACCGTGCCCGAGGCCGTCCCACCGGGGCGGCCCACCCGACTCCTGGAGGACCCTTGACCATTCAGCGCCTGTCGCGCACCGCCGCGGTCGCCGCCGCCGGCACCGCCCTCGTCTTCACGCTCTCGGCCTGCTCCGGCGGCGCCACCGCCTCGTCCGACGGCGGCGGCGCGGACGCCGCGTCCGCCACGTCCGCCGCGGACCTCGGCGGGCTGGACGCCCTGGTCGAGGCCGCGAAGGCCGAGGGCGAGCTCAACGTCATCGCCCTGCCCGACACCTGGGCGAACTACGGCGAGCTGATCAGCGGCTTCGAGGACGAGTACGGCATCACCGTGAACTCCGCCGACCCCGACGTCTCCTCCGCGGAGGAGATCAGCACGGCCGAGAACCTCGCCGGGCAGGACACCGCTCCCGACGTGTTCGACCTGGGGCCGGCCGTCGCGCTGGCGAACACGGACATGTTCGCGCCGTACAAGGTCGAGTCGTGGGACGACATCCCCGAGGGGAACAAGGAGGAGTCGGGCCTCTGGGTCAACGACTACACCGGCCTGATGTCGATCGGATTCGACGCGGACGCGGTGCCCGCGCCCACGTCGCTCGAGGACCTCCTCGGCGCCGACTACCGCGGCTCGGTCGCGATCAACGGCGACCCGACCCAGGCGGGAGCCGCCGCGGCCGCGGTGCAGCTCGCGGCCCTCCAGTCCGGGGGCTCCGCCGACGACGTCCAGGCGGGGATCGACTTCTTCGAGAAGCTGAACGACGCCGGCAACTTCCTGCCGCTGGACCCGACCGACGCGACCATCGCCTCGGGCGAGACCCCGGTCGTCTTCGACTGGAGCTACAACAACCTCGCCGTCGGGAAGGCGAACGAGGGCACCCGCGAGTGGACCACGACCGTCCTCGCGGGCTCCGCCGTCGGCAGCTACTACAACCAGGCGGTCAACGCCGACGCTCCGCACCCCGCGGCCGCCCGGCTCTGGCAGGAGTACCTCTACTCCGACGCGGCGCAGAACCTCTACCTCGCCGCCGGCGCCTACCCGGTGCGCCTGGCCGCGATGACCGAGGCCGGCACCGTCGACCAGGACGCGCTCGACGCCGTCGGCGCCGCTCCCTCCGACCTCGTCCAGTTCACGGAGGAGCAGACCGAGGCGGCCTCGTCGCTCCTCGCCGAGAAGTGGGCCGCGGCGATCCAGTGACCACCGCTCCTGCCGAGGCCGTCTCCGGGGCGTCCGCGCCCCGGGGACGGCGCGGTGCCCCGGCCGTGCTGGGCGTCGCCCCCTTCGCGCTCTACGTCCTGCTGTTCCTGGCCGTTCCCACGGTCCTCGCGGTGGCGACCGGATTCACGGACGGAGACGGCCGCTTCACCACGGCGAACCTGCTGGCCCTCGCGGATCCCGTCGTGGTGTCCGCCTTCGGCGCGTCGCTCGGGCTCTCGGCCGTCACCGCCGTCGTCGGCGCGGTGCTGGGCGCGGTCGTGTGCCTGGCGCTGCTCGGCTCCGATCCGCGCGGCGCGCTCCGGACCGTCGTCGACGCGGCGGCGAGCGTCCTCGCGCAGTTCGGCGGCGTGATGCTCGCGTTCGCGTTCATCGCGACGATCGGCGTGCAGGGACTGGTGACCGCCCTCCTCGCCGGAGCGGGCGTCGACCTCTACGCCGACGGCGTGTGGCTCTACCAGCTGCCCGGGCTCGTCCTGCCCTACCTCTACTTCCAGGTGCCCCTGATGGTGCTCACGTTCCTGCCCGCGCTCGAGGGCCTGCGTCCGGAGTGGGCCGAGGCCAACGCGGTGCTCGGCGGGGGCCGGCTCGGCTACTGGCGGCACGTGGCCGTCCCGGTGCTCGCGCCGTCGTTCCTCGGCTGCGTGCTGCTGCTGTTCGCGAACGCCTTCTCGTCCTTCGCCACGGCGGCGGCGCTGATCAGCCAGGGCGCGCAGATCGTGCCGCTGCAGATCCGCGCCGCGCTGGTCAGCGAGACGGTGCTGGGCCGCGAGAACCTCGCGGGCGCCCTCGCGCTCGGGATGCTCGCGGTGATGGTGGTCCTGATGTCCGGGTACGCGCTGCTGCAGCGCCGAGCCCGGCGGTGGCAGCGATGAGGCCCGCGCGGCTCCTGTCCGGGGCGGTGCTCGTGATCACCGGGCTCGTCTTCGCCGTCCCGATCGTCGCGATGGCGGAGTTCACGCTCCGCGGCGCCGGCGGCCACGACCTCTCGCACTGGACGGGGATCCTCGACCCGGAGAACGAGCGCGCCTACCGCTCGCTGTTCCAGGGGATCGGCAACTCGCTGGTCCTCGCCGTCGTCACCGCCCTCATCGTCCTGGTCCTGCTGGTGCCGACGATGCTGCTCGTCGAGATCCGGCTCCCGCGCCTGCGCCGGGCTCTGGAGCTGGTCTGCCTGCTCCCGCTGACCGTGCCCGCCATCGTCCTCGTCGTCGGCCTCGCGCCGGTCTACTCCGTCGTCACCCGGGTCGCCGGCTCCGCGCCGTGGACGCTCGCTCTCGCCTACGGGGTGCTGGTCCTGCCCTACGCCTACCGCGCTGTGGCGGCGGACCTCGCCGGGCTCGACGCCGTGACGCTCTCGGAGGCGGCCCGCTCGCTCGGCGCGGGCCCGCTCGCGGTGCTCGGGAGGGTCCTCCTGCCGAACCTGCGCCGGGGCCTGGTCGCGGCGGCGCTGATCACCGTCGCGGTCGTCCTCGGCGAGTACACGATCGCCTCGCTCCTCAGTCGCACCACCCTCCAGACCGGCCTGGTGCAGGTGTCGAAGTCCGACGCCTACGTCGCCGTGATCTTCTCGCTGCTCTCCCTCCTCTTCGCCTTCGCCCTCCTGCTCGGGATCGGCCGCCTCGCGCGGATCGGCCTGCCGGTGGGCGGGGCGCGCTCCTCGAAAGGCTCCTCGTGACCGCTCCCACCCTCCCCGGCGCCCGCGTGCGCTTCGTCGACGTGGAGCGGCACTACGGCTCCGCCCGGGCGCTGGACGGCGTCTCGTTCGATGTGGCGCCGGGCGAGTTCATCGCGCTGCTGGGCCCCTCCGGCTGCGGCAAGACCACGGCACTGCGGGCCCTCAGCGGTCTCGAGCGGATCGACGCGGGGCGGATCCTCGTCGACGAGGAGGACGTCGCCCACGTCCCCGTGGCGAAGCGCGACATGGGCATGGTCTTCCAGTCGTACTCGCTCTTCCCGCACCTGCGGGCGCGCGAGAACGTCGAGTTCGGGCTGCGCACCCGCGGAGTCGGGGCGCGCGAGCGCCGAACGGCCGCGGGGGAGGCGCTGGAGGTCGTGGGCCTCGGCGCCCTCGGCGACCGCTACGCGCACGAGCTCTCCGGCGGCCAGCAGCAGCGGGTGGCGCTCGCGCGCGCCCTCGTCACGCGGCCGCGGGTGCTGCTGCTGGACGAGCCCCTGTCGGCCCTGGACGCGAAGGTCCGCGTCCAGCTGCGCGACGAGATCAAGCGCCTGCAGTCCGAGATCGGCATCACCACGTTCTTCGTCACGCACGACCAGGAGGAGGCGCTCGCCGTCGCCGACCGCGTCGCCGTGATGAACGCCGGGCGGATCGAGCAGCTGGGCGCACCGGAGGACCTCTACGCGCGCCCGGCGACCGCTTTCACGGCCCGCTTCGTCGGCCTCTCGACCGTGGTCGCGGGGACGGTCTCGTCGGGATCGGTCCTCGCGCTCGGCGTGCGCCTGCCGCTCGTCGACGCGGCGGCGGCGGACGGGCCCGTGTCGGTGTTCCTCCGCCCCGAGGACCTCGCCGTCGTGGCCGACGGCGCTCCCGACTCCCTGCCCGGAGTCGTCCTCGCCTCGAGCTTCCTGGGTCCGGTGCGGCGCTCGACCGTCCGGCTGTCGACGGGGGAGGAGGTCACCGTCCAGCACGCGTCGGGGCACCGCCTCGAGCCGGGGGAGCGGGTCGGCGTGCTGCCCGCGCGGCGCCCGGTCGCGGTCGGCCCGGCACCGGAGCAGGCGGCGGTCGGCGCCGCCGCATGAGCGCTCCCCGGGGATACCGCGCGGGGTATGCGCCGGGGCCTAGTCTGGGCAGATGAGACTCGGCAGGTCCCGCCGCACCTCCGGCCCGCGCGCCGTCCAGCCCGTCGCGCCCGTCGCCCCGGCCACTCCCTCCCGGCCCGCTCCCGTCGCCGATTCGGCCTTCGTGAGCGACGGGATGCGCATCGCGGGCGCCTGGGCCTGGCGCGTCCTCGTCGTGGTCGCGGCGCTCGCGGTGCTCGTGCTGCTCGTCATCGAGCTGCGGCTGATCGTCATCCCGCTCCTGCTCGCGATCGTGATCGCCGCTCTGCTCGTGCCGTTCTCGAGCTTCCTCCAGCGGCACCGCTGGCCCAAGTGGGCCGCCGTCGTCCTGGCGGAGCTGGGGATCGTCGTGGTGATCGGCGGGCTCCTGTTCCTCGTCGTCACCCAGGTCTACTCCGGCTTCGACGACCTCAGCCGGCAGACCGTGCAGTCCTACGACGACTTCAAGGCCTTCCTCCTCGAGTCGCCGCTCCACCTCACCGAGACCGACATCAACCAGTACGCGCAGCAGGCGCTCACGGCCCTGCAGCAGGACTCGGGGATGGTGGTCAGCGGGGCGCTCAGCGTGGGCTCGACCGTCGGCCACCTGCTGACGGGCGTGCTGCTCACCCTCTTCTCGACGCTGTTCATCCTCATCGACGGGCCGAACATCTGGAGCTGGGTCGTCCGCCTCTTCCCGCGCCGCGCCCGCGGAGCCGTCGACGGTGCCGGTCGCGCCGGGTGGGTGACGCTCACGAACTTCGTGAAGGTGCAGATCCTGGTCGCGTTCGTCGACGCGGTCGGCATCGGCCTCGGCTCCTTCCTCCTCGGCGTCCCGCTCGCGATCCCGATCGGCGTGCTGGTCTTCCTCGGCTCCTTCGTGCCCGTCATCGGCGCCGTGGTGACGGGAGCGCTGGCCGTCTTCATCGCGCTGGTCTACAACGGGCCGCTGATCGCTCTCTTCCTGCTGATCGTCGTCCTGGCGGTGCAGCAGCTCGAGGGCCACATCCTGCAGCCGCTGATCATGGGATCGGCGGTCAAGGTCCACCCGCTGGCCGTCGTGCTCGCGGTGGCCGGAGGCTCGATCATCGGCGGCATCGCCGGAGCCTTCTTCGCGGTGCCCGTCGTGGCCACGCTCAACGTCATGGTCAAGTACGTGGCGAGCGGAGCCTGGCGCTCGCCGACCCGAACCCCCGAGAGAGTTGCCGCAGAGCATGCAGACTAGCCGCGTCGTCGGACCCGCCCTCCACGAGTACGAGGCGGCCCGCGCCGTCCTCGCCCCCGTCATCGCCGCCACCCCCATGGAGACGAGCACCTTCCTCGCGCAGGTCCTCGGCTCGCCCGTGTTCCTCAAGTGCGAGAACCTCCAGCGCACCGGCTCCTACAAGATCCGCGGAGCGGTGTTCCGGATGTCGCGGCTCACCCCGGAGGAGCGGGCCCGCGGTGTCGTGGCGGCCTCGGCCGGCAACCACGCGCAGGGCGTCGCCTACGCGGCGCGGGAGCTGGGGATCAAGGCCACGATCTTCATGCCGATCGGCGTCGCGCTGCCCAAGCTCGCAGCCACCCGCGACTACGGAGCGGACGTGGTGCTGAGCGGCCACATCTTCAACGAGGCGCTCGCCGCGGCGGCGGAGTTCGCCGAGCGCACCGGCGCGGTCTTCGTGCCGCCCTACGACCACCCCGACGTGATCACCGGTCAGGGCACGGTCGGTCTCGAGATCCTCGAGCAGGCCCCCGCCGTCGAGACCATCGTGGTGCCCATCGGCGGAGGCGGCCTCATCGCCGGAGTCGCGTCCGCGGCCAAGCAGAAGGCGGCCGAGGAGGGGCGCACGCTCCGCGTCATCGGCGTGCAGGCGGCGAATGCGGCACCGTATCCGCTCTCGCTCGCGAGCGGCGAGCCGACCGCGATCACGATCTCCCCGACGATCGCCGACGGCATCGCGGTGGCGAAGCCGGGGCAGCTGAACTTCGCGATCATCCGCGAGATGGTGGACGAGGTCGTCACCGTGGAGGACGACGACATCGCCCGGGCTCTGCTGGTGCTGCTGGAGCGGGCGAAGCTCGTGGTGGAGCCGGCGGGCGCGGTGGGCATCGCGGCCATCCTGACCGGGAAGATCCGCGACGCCGGAGCGACCGCGGTGATCCTCTCGGGCGGAAACATCGATCCGCTGATGATGGAGCGGGTGATCAGCCGGGGCCTGGCCGCGTCGGAGCGCTACCTCAAGATGAGCATCGGGCTGCCGGATCGTCCGGGGCAGCTGTCGCGCATCGCGGAGCTCATCTCGGAGGCGAACGCCAACGTGGTCGAGGTGCTGCACACCCGGCACGGCCGGGGCCTGCAGATCAGCGAGGTGGAGATCGAGATCAGCGTCGAGACCCGCGGCCCCGAGCACGCCGACCGCGTCATCCGGGTCCTCACCGACGCCGGCTACGCCCCCCGCATCTCCCGCAACTGACCGCTCTCGGGCGCCGCGTCCGCGGTCCCCCCGCGTGGCCGGCGTCCTCTGCTCGGAGAGGCTGAGCGTGCGTCGCGGCGAACTCCCTCAGGCGGAGGAGGAAGCCGATACCGGCGATCTCGCGTCCTCCGCCGTCGCCGCGGAGCCGGCGTCCCCCTGTCTGGAGATGGCTGATCGTGCGTCGCGGTGTTCTCCGCAAGGCGGAGGAGGAAGCAATACCGGCGGTGTCGCGCCCGACGACAACGCCGCGGAGCCGGCGTCCCCCTGTCTGGTGAGGGCTGATCGTGCGTCGCGGTGTTCTCCGCGAGGCGGAGGAGGAAGCGATACCGGCGGTGTCGCGTCCTCCGTCGTCGCCGCGAAGCCGGCGCCCCGCTCCCGTTCAGAGAGGGCTGATCGTGCGTCGCGGTGTTCTCCGCAAGGCGGAGGAGGAAGCGATACCGGCGGTATCGCGCCCGACGACAACGCCGCGGAGAACACCGCGACGTGCGATCAGTGGCCGGACCAGGTCTCGACGTTGGCGACGCGGACCTCGATCTCCCGCCCGTTGGGTGCCGTGAAGCGGGCGGTGTCGCCGACGTTCAGGCCCATGATCGCCGAGCCGAGGGGGCTCTGGGGGCTGTAGACGTCGAGGTCGCTCTCGCCGGCCATCTCGCGGTTGCCGAGGAGGAAGCGGGACTCGTCGCCGGCGATCTCGGCGGTGATGATGGTGCCGGCCTCGACGACTCCGTGGCTCTCGGGGGGCGTGCCGATCTCGGCCTCGCGGAGGAGGGAGGTCAGCTGGCGGATGCGGGCCTCGATCTTGCCCTGCTCGTCCTTCGCGGCGTGGTAGCCGCCGTTCTCCTTCAGGTCGCCCTCCTCGCGGGCGACCTCGATGCGCTTGGCGATCTCCTCGCGTCCGTTGGTGGACAGCTCGGTGAGCTCCGCCTCGAGACGGTCGTACGACTCCTGGGTCATCCAGGTCACCTGTGACTGGTCGGCCATGGTGGGCTCCTGCTCTGCGGGCCGCGCTCGCGGCGCCCGGCAGCACCGTGCGGAGGTGTCCGCGTCCGGCGGTGGGGACGGCCGGCGTCAGGCGGCGGTGGGAATGGCGAGGCCCCGACGAGTCCGTCAGGGCTTCGGGCAAGCCTACGGGAGCCAGCAGGAGGAGATCAAACCTGTGTTCGCCAGCTCGGTGGTGCGGACCGTCTCCGTGTACGAGCGGAAGCGCTCCGTCGAGGCGGGGTACTCCACGACCAGCCAGCCGACGACCGCGGACTGCTCGTTGAGGGCCTGGACCGCGCAGGCGACCTCGCGGCCGACGGGCGCGGTGAGGTCGAAGGAGACGGTGACGGTGCGGTCGTCGACGACCTGGTGCGCGGTGTCCTGGACGTCCACTCCGCCGCGCGCTCCGTCGAGTCCGGCCCAGATCACCCAGGCGGCGAAGACGGCGACGAAGGCGAGCGCGACGCCGCCGAAGAGCCAGCGGTTGCCGCGGCGGGTGCGCGTCGTGCGGCCGTAGCGGGTGGCGAGGGATCCGGCGGCGCGGACCGTGTCCGGATCGAGCGCGGGCGCGGCGGCTCCCTCGACGCTCTCGGACGTGCGGGCGGCCACGGAACTCCCTGGGTGATGCGTCTACTCTGGACGGGTGGCGCGCGTCCTTCGCGGACGGGAGCGCCGAGCCCATTAAACCCCGAGGAATCGAGCGATCGTGTCCCAGGCCGTCGAGGTCTCCGTCGATTCGGAGGTGCGGGACATTCCGCGCCTCCTCGCCGTGCACGCCCATCCGGACGACGAGTCGAGCAAGGGCGCGGCGACGCTGGCCGCCTACGCCTCGCGAGGCGCCGAGGTCATGGTGGTCTCCTGCACCGGAGGCGAGGCCGGCTCCGTGCTGAACGAGGGCCTCGAGGCCCGCGCGCACGCCGAGCGCGACATCGGCGGCCTCCGCCGGTACGAGATGGCCGCCGCCCGCGAGGCGCTCGGCGTCGAGCACGCCTGGCTCGGCTTCGTGGACTCCGGGATGCCCGAGGACGGGAAGGTCGACGCCGCCTCGTTCGCGGGCCTGCCGCTCGCCACCGCCGCCGCTCCGCTCGTGCGCCTGGTCCGCCGGTTCCGGCCGCACGTGATCATCAGCTACGACGAGAACGGCGGCTACCCGCACCCCGACCACATCCGCGCCCACCAGGTCGCCGTCGAGGCGTACCGCGCGGCGGGCCTCGCCGAGGAGTACCGGGGCACGGGCGCTCCGTGGTCGATCTCGAAGCTGTACTACGACCGCGTCTTCAGCGGCCAGAAGCTGCGGGCGATCGCCGAGCACCTGCGCTCGATCGACCCGGAGGACCCGCGCCTGTCGGTCTTCGAGGAGATGAAGCGCTGGAACGAGGACACCCCGTACCTCGCGACCACGCGCGTCGTGATCTCCGGCTTCCACGACCGGCGCGATGCGGCCCTGCTCGCGCACGCCAGCCAGGTCGCTCCGGACAACGCCTTCTTCTTCCTCCCGCACGAGGCGATCGACGCCGCCTGGCCGACCGACGACTTCCAGCTCGTCGAGAGCCGGGTCGACGCGCCGACGCCCGAGACGGATCTCTTCGCCGGTCTCGACCTGGCCGAGCTCGCCCCGGGCCCGACCGCGGTCGTCCCGCCGATCGCTCCCGCCCCCGAGACCTCGGGGGAGGCCCCGGTCTCCCCGGAGCCCGACGGCGCCGGCGTCGTCGTCGCCGACGAGGTGCGCGCGTGATCGCCGGGCTGCTCGAGGGCGCCCAGCGGGCCGTCGTCCTCGCCTCCACGACGGTGCCGACTCCGGGTCCCGAGTTCAACGAGGACACGGTCACGCCGGGCCTCTTCGGCTTCGTCACGATGCTCGTGATCGCCCTCGCCGCCGTCCTCCTCGCGCTCGACATGGTCCGACGCGTGCGGCGCACCACTTACACCGCGCAGGTGAAGGAGCGGCTCGACGCCGAGGAGGCGGAGCGCAGCGGGAGCTGAGCCCGGCCCGCCGCGGTGGACTCGGGTCCCGCTACGCGTTGTAGGCGGGGTGGAGCGAGACGATCAGCGCCGCCGTCCAGTGGCAGAGGAACGCCACGGCCGTGAGCGCGTGGAAGATCTCGTGGAAACCGAAGACGCCCGGGACCGGGTTCGGCTTCTTGATGCCGTAGATCACGGCGCCCGCGGAGTAGCAGAGCCCGCCGACGAGGACGAGCACCATCATGATCGCGCTGGCCTCGAAGAGCGGGCCGAGGTACATCACGGCCGCCCAGCCCAGCAGGAGGTAGAGCGGCACGTAGAGCCAGCGCGGCGCGCCGATCCAGAAGACGCGGAAGCCGATCCCGAGCAGCGCCCCCGCCCAGACCAGGACCAGCAGGAGGGTGCCCTGCGCGGGCGGCAGGGCGAGCACGGCCAGCGGCGTGTAGGTGCCGGCGATCAGCAGGAAGATGTTGGCGTGGTCGATCCGCTTGAGGATCATCTTCGTCCGCGGCTTCCAGTCGAAGCGGTGGTACAGCGCGGAGTTGCCGAAGAGCAGGAGCGACGTGGTCGCGAACACCGCGGCCGCCCACTTCGCAGCGGTCCCCTCCGCGACCACGATCAGCACCACTCCGGCGACGATCGCGACCGGGAAGAGGCCGGCGTGGATCCAGCCGCGCCAGGTGGGCCGGACCTCCGCCGAGGAGTCGTGCTCGATCGCGTCCTCGACGAGGGGGAGGGCGGGCAGGTCGGGGCCGTCCGCTCCGACGGGGTCGCCGGCGCGGACGGTGCGGGCGCGGGGATCGGACGGGGGAGGCGTCGGCCGCTGGCTCATGCCGGACAGACTACGACGCCGCCCCGGGCCGACGCCGAGCGTCGCCGGGCTTCGAGGAGCGCCCCGGGTCGACTACCGTGTCACTGTGCCGAAGCCGAGACTGCCTGTGGGAAGGGACCTCCTCTACGGCGTCTACAAGAAGCGCCTCCGCTCGAGCCTTCCCCCCGACTCCCTGCCGAACCACGTCGCGATGATCATCGACGGCAACCGGCGCTGGGCGCGGCAGCGGGCCCTCGAGACCGCCGCGCACGGCCACCGGGCCGGCGCCGCCAAGGTGCACGAGTTCCTGCAGTGGTGCGACGAGCTCGGCGTGCGCCACGTCACCCTCTACCTGCTCTCGCAGGACAACCTCGTCGGGCGGGACAGCAGCGAGCTGACCGAGCTGATCGAGATCATCGCCGACCTCGCCGAGGAGGTCTCCCAGCAGCCCGACTGGCGCGTGCAGCACGTCGGCTCCGACGAGGGCCTCCCGCCGTCGCTCGTGGCCGCGCTCGACACGGCGGAGGCGCGCACCGCTTCCCACACGGGCCTGCACGTCAACCTCGCGGTCGGCTACGGCGGCCGGCACGAGATCGCCCAGGCCGTGCGGAGCATCCTGGAGGAGCACGGCAAGCGCGGTTCCTCCATCGAGGACGTCGCGGGCCTGCTGACCCCGGAGCTCATCGGCGAGCACCTGTACACCAGCGGGCAGCCCGACCCGGATCTGGTCATCCGCACCTCGGGGGAGCAGCGCCTCTCCGACTTCATGCTCTGGCAGAGCGCGCACAGCGAGTTCTACTTCATGGAGGCGCTCGGCCCCGACATCCGCGAGGTCGACTTCCTCCGCGCGCTCCGCGACTACGCCGGACGGCACCGCCGCTTCGGCAGCTGACCTCGCGGCTCCCGCCGCACCACCGACCGGAAGGGCCGGCATGAGCTCGAACGAGGCCACCTCCACCACGACCGAGGACTACCTCGCCGGCTTCGGCGAGGAGACCGGGTACCTCGACTTCGGCCGGGTGGGCCCGCTCTCGGCGACCGTCGCCGCCGAGCAGGAGGCGGCCGTCGAGCTGCTGGTGCGCGCGCGCAGCGGCACCCTCGACGAGCTGTTCCGGCAGGACGAGCGCGTCCGGGAGGCCGCGGCGGTGCTCGTGCGCGTCCCCGCCGACCGCGTCGTCTTCCAGCCCAACACCTCGACCGGCCTCCTGCACGCGCTGTTCGGCGCCTCGGGCGCGGTGCTGCTGTCGGCCGCCGAGTTCCCGAGCCTGCCGTTCGCGGCGGTGCGCTCAGCGCAGGCCCTCGGCTCGATGGAGCCCCGGTGGCTGCGGACCGAGCAGGGTCGGGTGACGCCGGAGGCGGTCCGCGAGCAGCTGACGGACGACGTGACGACCGTCGCGGTGAGCCTGGTCGACTCCCGCACGGGCTACCTCGCGGACGTCGCAGCGATCCGCGACGTGATCGGCGACCGGATGCTCGTCCTCGACGCCATCCAGGGCTTCGGCGTCGTCGACGCGCCCTACGAGCTGGCGGACGTGGTCGTCACCGGCGGCCAGAAGTGGCTCCGCGCCGGCTGGGGGACGGGCTTCCTCGCGCTCAGCGAGCGGGCGCTGTCGCGGCTGACGCCGGTGCTCTCCGGCTGGACCGGATCGGAGCAGGCGGAGCCGTGGGACGAGGTCGCTCCGCCGCGCGGCGACGCCCGCGCGTTCAGCATCAGCAACCCGGACCCGATCGCCCAGGCCCGGCTCGCGTCGGCGCTGGAGGAGGTCGCCGCGGTCGGGCAGCCGACGATCGCCGCGCTCGTGGCCGAGCGGGTCAGCGCGATCGTCGATCTGGCGGACGAGTTCGGGCTGGCGGTCGTGGGCTCCCGCGGCGAGCACGAGCGCGCCGGCATCGTGGTCGTCGAGCCGGAGCCGGAGGAGCTGGCCCCGCTGGCCGCCTCCCTCGCCGCGCACGGGGTCACCGCGCGCCTGCGTCCGAGCACCGTCCGCTTCAGCGCGCACGCCGGCACCACCGACGAGACCCTCGCGCTGCTCCGCGCCGCCCTGATCTCGTCGGCCACGAGCATCGACTACTAGGCCCGATTCCGCGCGTTCACACACTGGTTACACATTCGTAGCGGTGAGAAGCACACGGATGTCATTCGCCGGGTTAGGTTCGAGTCATCAGGTACAGCGCCTGGTCGAGACGGCCACAGAAGTACGGCTCGACATCGCGCAGACGCCGAAGGGACACTGCGCGGTGCACGACACGCACCGATGAGACCGGCTCGAGGACATGAGCCGGGGGCTCCGGCCCCCGGAGTGTGGAGAGTCGTCGTGACAGTTCCCCAGGGCATGGATCCGCAGACCGGGACGCAGGGCGGCGTCCACCGCCGTGTCCAGCACGGCTCCTCGGATCCGGCCGATCAGCTCCTCCGCACCTACGTCCTGGACACCTCGGTGCTCCTGTCGGATCCCTCCTCGATGTTCCGGTTCGCCGAGCACGCCGTCGTGCTGCCGATCGTCGTCATCAGCGAGCTCGAGGGCAAGCGCAACGATCCCGAGATCGGCTACTTCGCCCGGCAGGCCCTGCGCCGCCTCGACGAGCTGCGCGTGCAGCACGAGCGCCTCGACTTCCCCATCGCCGTCGGCCGGGGCGGCACTCTCCGGGTCGAGCTCAACCACTCGAACATGTCGGTGCTGCCGAGCGGGCTCCAGATGGGGGACAACGACGCGAGGATCCTCGCCGTCGCGCTCAACCTGCAGAGCGAGGGCGCCGCGGTCACCGTCGTGTCCAAGGACATGCCGATGCGTGTGAAGGCCGCCTCCATCGGCCTCGCCGCGGAGGAGTACCTGGCCGAGCAGGCCCCGGAGTCCGGCTGGACCGGCATGGACGATGTGACGCTCGGCGGCGACGCGATGAGCGAGCTCTACGACCGCGAGCGGCTCTTCACGGACGTCGTGGCCGACATCCCGGTCAACACCGGACTCGTCGTCCACTCCGACCGCGGCTCCGCTCTCGCGAGGGTCACCGGCAAGCGGCAGATCACGCTGGTCCGTGGCGACAAGGACGTGTTCGGCCTGCACGGGCGCTCGGCGGAGCAGCGGCTCGCGATCGACCTGCTGCTCGACCCGGAGGTGGGCATCGTCTCGCTCGGCGGCCGGGCCGGCACCGGCAAGTCGGCGCTGGCGCTCTGCGCAGGGCTGGAGGCGGTGCTGGAGAAGCGCCAGCACAAGAAGATCATGGTCTTCCGGCCGCTCTACGCGGTGGGCGGCCAGGACCTCGGCTTCCTGCCCGGCGACGCGGCCGAGAAGATGAACCCCTGGGCGCAGGCGGTCTTCGACACGCTCGGGGCGCTGGTGTCGCAGAACGTGCTCGACGAGGTGATCGAGCGCGGGATGCTCGAGGTGCTGCCGCTCACGCACATCCGCGGGCGCTCGCTGCACGACGCGTTCGTGATCGTCGACGAGGCGCAGTCCCTGGAGCGGAACGTCCTGCTCACGGTGCTCTCGCGCGTCGGCCAGAACTCCCGGGTGGTGCTGACCCACGACGTGGCGCAGCGCGACAACCTCCGGGTCGGCCGGCACGACGGGGTCGCCTCCGTGATCGAGACGCTGAAGGGCCACCCGCTCTTCGCGCACGTCACGCTCACCCGTTCCGAGCGCTCCGCGATCGCCGCGCTGGTCACCGAGATGCTGGAGTCGAACGAGCTCGCCTGACGGGCACCCGGCGCGTCCGGCCCGCGGGATCCGAGGATCCCGGGGGCCGGACGCGTCCCTCCCGGGCACCGGGGCGTAGCGTGGACGGGTGAGCATCCTCGACGACGCGCTCCTCGAGCGCTTCCGCACCCGCGCGGCCGACTACGACGAGCGCAACGCGTTCTGCGCGGACGACCTGGAGGAGCTGCGCTCGATCGGGTACCTGGCGCTGCTCGTCCCCGAGGAGCTCGGCGGTGCCGGCCTCGGCCTGGAGCAGGCGGCCGCCGAGCAGACGCGCCTGGCGACCGCCGCACCCGCGACCGCGCTCGCCGTCAACATGCACCTGGTGTGGACCGGGATCGCACGGCTCCTGCTCGAGCGGGGCGACGACTCCCTCCGCACGGTGCTCGTCGACGCCGCGGCGGGCCACGTCTTCGCCTTCGGCAACAGCGAGGCGGGCAACGACCTGGTGCTCTCGGACTCGCTGACGCGGGCGGAGCCGCTCGGCGACGGCGGCTACCGCTTCACCGGGACGAAGGTCTTCACCTCCCTCGCGCCCGCATGGACGCGCCTCGGCGTGTTCGGCCGCGACGACAGCGGGACGGAGCCGCGCCTCGTGCACGGCTTCGTGCACCGCGAGAGCCCGGAGGCGCCGGTCGCCGGGCTCGAGGTCCGCGACGACTGGGACACGCTCGGCATGCGGGCGACCCAGAGCCGCACGACGGTGCTCGACGGCGTCGTCGTCCCTCGCGAGCGGATGATCCGCTCGCTGCCCGTCGGACCGACCGCCGACCCCTTCGTCTTCGCCGTCTTCGCGGCCTTCGAGCTGCTGATCTCCTCGGTCTACCTCGGTGTCGCGCAGCGCGCGCTCGAGCTCGCCGTCGCCTCCGTGCGCCGTCGGACGTCCCTCCGGGCGGGCGGGCGGCCCCTGGCGGAGGATTCCGAGGTGCGGCACCGGGTCGCGGAGGCCGGGATGCTGCTCGACGGGCTCGAGGCGCCCCTGCGCTCGGCGGCGGCCGACGTGGACGCGCTCGTCGACCGCGGTGCGCGCTGGTTCCCCTCGCTGGTCGGGGTGAAGATCCGCACCACGGAGGGAGCGCTGCACGTGGTCGAGAGCGCCGTCCGGATCGCGGGCGGCTCGGCGTACCAGCGCAGGTCGGAGCTCGGCCGCCTCTACCGCGACGTGCTGGCCGGGCAGTTCCACCCCTCCGACGACGCGTCGGCGCACGGTGCCTGGGCGTCGCTCCTGCTGGGACCGCTGCCTCCGCGCGACTGAGGCCGGGGGTCGGACCCACCGCTGCCTGAGCACTCCGGCGGGCCGCCCTGTGGAGAACTCCGACGCGCCCGTGGCGGTGCGCTCTAGTCTCGGCGGATGCTCCGCGGACCTCTGCTCGACCGGGCCGCCCTGCTCCTGGGCGCCCTGGTGCTCCTCCTGGTCGCCGCCCCGCACCTCGATCGGGCGCCCGGCCTCGTCCCGGTGGCACTCGCGAGCGTGCCGCTGGTGCTGGCGGACGTGCGCGGGCACCGGCTCCCGAACGCGATCACGCTCCCGCTGCTGGCGGTCGGAACCGCACTCGCGCCCACGGTGGGGACGCTTCTCGCCGTCCTCGCGACGGTGCTGTGCCTGGGCCTGCTGCACGCGGTGGGCGGTCTGGGCCTCGGCGACGTGAAGCTCCAGGCGGCCCTCGCGCCGCCGCTCGCGGCTCTCGGACCCGAGCAGGTCGCCGCCGCGCCCGCCGTCGGCTTCGCGATGGCCGGAGTGTGGGTGCTCGTGCTGCGCGTCCGCGGGCGGGTCGCGTTCGGGCCGTTCCTGCTCGCGGGGTTCTGGCTGGTGCTCTGACGGCCCGCCCCCGCGCCGAGCGCAGGGACGGGCCGTCGGAGATCCGGACTCAGCCGGGGTGCGTCATCGACATGACGTCGAGGGCGCTGTCGAGCTGCTCCTCCGTCACCTCGCCGCGCTCGACGAAGCCGAGGTCGACGACGGACTCGCGGACCGTGATGCCCTTCGCCACCGAGTTCTTGGCGACCTTGGCGGCGGCCTCGTAGCCGATCACCTTGTTCAGCGGGGTGACGATCGAGGGCGACGACTCGGCGAGCGCGCGGGCGTGCTCGACGTCGGCCTCGAGGCCGTCGACGGTCTTGTCGGCGAGCAGCACGGCCGAGTTCGAGAGCAGGCGGATCGACTCCAGCAGCGCCGTCCCCATGACCGGGATCGCGACGTTGAGCTCGAAGGCTCCGGAGGCGCCGGCCCAGGCGATGGTGGCGTCGTTGCCGATCACGCGCGCGCAGACCATGAGGACGGCCTCCGGGATCACCGGGTTCACCTTGCCGGGCATGATCGAGGATCCGGGCTGCAGGTCGGGGATCCGCAGCTCTCCGAGGCCGGTGTTGGGGCCGGAGCCCATCCAGCGGAGGTCGTTGTTGATCTTGGTCAGGCTCACCGCGAGCACGCGCAGCGCTCCGGAGGCCTCGACCAGCGAGTCCCGCGCGCCCTGGGCCTCGAAGTGGTTGCGGGCCTCGGTGACGGGCAGGCCCGTCTCCTCCGCGAGGCGCGCGATGACCTTCTGCGGGAAGCCGGCGGGGGTGTTGATCCCGGTGCCGACCGCGGTGCCGCCGAGCGGGACCTCGGCGACGCGGGGGAGCGCCGACTGCACGCGCTCGATGCCGAGGCGGATCTGCGCGGCGTAGCCGCCGAACTCCTGGCCGAGCGTGACCGGGGTGGCGTCCATCAGGTGCGTGCGGCCGGCCTTGACGACCTCGGCCCACTGCTCCGCCTTGACCTCGAGCGACTCGGCGAGCTGCTCGAGAGACGGGATCAGCGACTCGATCAGCGCGCCGGTGACGGCGACGTGGACCGAGGTGGGGAACACGTCGTTGGAGGACTGCGAGGCGTTGACGTGGTCGTTCGGGTGCACGGTGCGGCCGAGGGCCGTGGTCGCCAGTGAGCCCAGCACCTCGTTCATGTTCATGTTCGAGGACGTGCCCGAGCCGGTCTGGTAGACGTCGATCGGGAAGTGCGCGTCGTAGCCGCCCCCGACGACGAGGTCGGCCGCATCGGCGATGGCGGTGGCGATGTCGGCGTCGAGCACGCCCAGCTCGGCGTTGGCCAGCGCCGCCGCCTTCTTGATGCGGGCGAGGGCCGCGATCTGGGCCGGCTCGAGGCCCGCCCCCGAGATCGGGAAGTTCTCGACCGCCCGCTGCGTCTGCGCGGCGTAGAGGGCGTCGCGGGGGACCCGCACCTCGCCCATCGTGTCGTGCTCGATGCGGAAGTCGCCGGAGTCGTCGGTCGGGGAGTGATCCACCACGCTGTGTTCGTCCTTGTCTGATCGGTTGGTGCTGTGCTGTCCGGAGCCGCTCACGCGGGATCCGATCCCACCGCGCTCGGAGCGGCGGCGGAGGAGGCCGAGCCGGAGTCGCGCTCCAGCTCGGAGACGTAGGGGCTGAGCTCGGGCGGATCGATGCCGAGCACGACATCGGACATCACGGTGCCGTCCGAGAGCCGGTAGTTGGCGCCTACGAGGGCGAGCCGCCCGGTCGCGACCGCGTCCGCGATCAGCGGGGAGCGCTGGAGCAGCTCGGCGACCGTGTCGCGCAGGTGCTCTCGGCCGACGGCCAGCGCGTCCGTCGCCGACGGGTCGACGAGGACGCGGCCGTCCGGCTGAGCGCCCACGAGGCGGCGCACCGCGGGGATGATCGGCTCGATCAGGTGCTCGATGTGCGGGGGGAGCCGCTCGGCGCCGGGCGCCTGCGACTGGATCGCCGCCCGGACCGCTCCGCACTCGTCGTGGCCGAGCACGAGCAGGACCTTCACGCCGAGGACGGCGACGCCGTACTCCAGCGAGCCGATGATGGAGTCGGCGATCACCTGGCCGGCGTTGCGGACGACGAAGAGGTCGCCGAGACCCAGGTCGAAGATGATCTCGGCCGCGAGGCGGGAGTCGCTGCAGCCGAAGAGCGCGGCGAGCGGGGCCTGCGCGGCGGCGAGCTCGGCGCGGCGCTCGACGTCCTGGCGGGGGTGGCGGGGCTCGCCGGCGACGAAGCGCTGGTTGCCGCGGAGCATCTCCTTCCACACCCACGCCGGCGGGCGGGACTCGCGGGGGACGGTGCTGCTGGTTCCGAGACTCATCGGGACTCCTCCTGGCCGATCTGCGGGGTGATGGCGTCCACGACCCGGCGGATCTCGTCCGTCGGGGCCGTGCCGTAGACGAGGTAGGTGCTGGAGCCCTCCGTCGTCTCGAGTGCGTAGGGCGTGTTGCCGGTGTCGTCGCCGGAGTCGCGGTGGTCGTAGACGGTCCAGTCGCGGCCGTCGATCGTCTCGACGCCGGTCGCCGCCCGGCGGTCGAGCTGCGTCGCGACCCAGGCCGCGTCCGCGTCGAGCCCCTGGCTCAGGCCGATGTAGCCCGCCTTCGGGGTGATCAGGCCGACATACCAGTAGTCGGTGCCGTTCTCCCGGCGGAGCTCGGCCGCGTTGGCTTTCCAGCCCTCGGGCAGGGAGGGCACGGCGAGCGTCTGCTCCTCGCCCAGCTGGACCTGCGCGGCGACGCGGGGGACGTCGACCGAGGAGAGCTCCACGGTGTCGCCGCGGGGGACGAGCAGGACGATGAGCGCCACGGCGCCCACGGTCGCGAGCAGCGAGAAGACGAGGTTGTTGACCGTCTTGCGCTGACGGTAGAGCCGGGAGTTCTCGGCCTTGCGGGCGGCCGTCTCGGCGGCGGTCTCCGGGCGCCCGAGCTCGGCGACGACCCGCGCCGGCTTGCCGCGGCTCATCCGGCGGCCGCCCCTCCGGAGCGGGCCGCGTCCAGTCGGGCTCGTGCTCCGATCAGCCACTCCTCGCAGCGGGCGGCGAGGGCCTCGCCCCGCTCCCAGAGGGCGAGCGAGCGCTCGAGGGTGGAGCTGCCCTGCTCGAGCTCGGAGACGACACGGACGAGCTCGTCGCGCGCCTGCTCGTAGGAGAATCCCGAGACGTCGGAGTCGGTCGCCGGGGCGTCGGGGGAGTCGGGCATGGGTCTGATCCTATCGATCGGGGCTGAGGGGGACGGGTGGCGCGACGGGCTCAGGACCGGCCGGCGGGATCACCGGTGGGCCCCTCGGAGCGGGCGCCGACGGCCCCCTCCGCGAGCGTGAGGACGAGCGCGCCGCCGGACGGCGCGTCGCCGGGCGCCCGGACGACGTGACCGGCCGCGTTCTGGACGATCGCGTAGCCGCGGTCGAGGGTGTGCTGCGGGGAGAGGGCCCGCAGGTGGCCGTGCAGGCGCTCGACCTCGAGGTGCGCGCGTTCGAGGCGGCGGTCCACCAGCTCGGCGCCGCGCGCCACCCAGCGGGTCAGCTCCTCGGAGTGCCGGTCGACCAGCACGTGCGGCTGGGCGAGCACCGGCCGCGAGCGCAGCTGCGAGAGCCGGTCGATCTCGTGCGAGACGAGCCCGCTCACGCGGCCGGTCATCCGCAGCCGGGCCTGCTGCACCCGCAGCAGCTCGTCGGAGACGTCGGGCACGACCCTCTTCGCGGCGTCGGTGGGAGTGGAGGCGCGCAGGTCGGCGACGTCGTCGAGCAGCGGGCGGTCGGCCTCGTGGCCGATCGCGCTGACGACCGGAGTGGAGCAGGCGGCGACGGCGCGCACGAGCGCCTCGTCGCTGAAGCCGAGCAGGTTCTGGAAGTCGCCGCCTCCACGGGCGATCACGATCACGTCGATGCTCTCGTCGGCCTCGAGGGTCCGCAGCGCCGAGAGCACCTCCGGGACCGTCCGGTCGCCCTGCACGGCCGAGTGGACGACCCGGAAGCGCACGGCCGGCCAGCGCAGCTGCGCGTTCCGCAGCACGTCCTTCTCGGCGTCCGAGTCCTTGCCGGTGATGAGGCCCACACCGTGCGGGAGGAACGGCAGCGGCTTCTTGCGGGAGGCGTCGAACAGGCCCTCCGACGCGAGCTGCCGGCGGAGCCGCTCGAGCTTCTCGAGCAGATCGCCCAGGCCGACGTGGCGCATCTCGAAGACCTGCATCGAGAGCGTGCCGCCCTTGACCCAGTAGTTGGGCTTCACCAGCGCGATGACCCGGTCGCCCTGCTTGAGGTCGGCCGGGAGGCGGCTCCGCACCGACGACCAGACGGTGAAGCCGACCGTCGCGTCTCCGGACAGGTCCTTGAGCTTCCCGTAGACGTTGCCGCCGGACGCGCCCCACTGGGTGATCTCGCCCTCGACCCACGCCGTGCCGAGCCGCTCGATCCAGCCCTTGATCTTGCTCGCGAGCAGGCCGACCGGCCAGGGGGCGTCGGCGGTGGGTGGGGCGTCGGTCATCGCTGCCTCTGCTCGGGGGACGGGGGAGGCGGGAGTGCCCTCCCGCGACGACAACGGTACGGGACGGGTCCGACACCGGGACGGCCCGGGCACAGGATGCACCGCGTAGAATCAGGGGGTGAGCCAAGTCCCGATCAGCCTGCCCATGCCGCGCATGCCCCGCGCCACAGGGCGTCTGCGCGACGTCCCCGTCGAGGGCCGCAAGCGCGTCCTCCTCGCCGCGCCCCGCGGCTACTGCGCCGGAGTCGACCGCGCGGTCGTCGCCGTCGAGAAGGCCATCGAGCACTACGGTGCCCCCGTCTACGTGCGCAAGCAGATCGTGCACAACGTGCACGTCGTCTCCACGCTCGAGAGCCAGGGCGCGATCTTCGTCGACGAGGTCGACGAGGTGCCCGAGGGATCCCACATCGTCTTCAGCGCGCACGGCGTCTCGCCGGCCGTCGTCCAGGGGGCGGCCGACCGGAACCTCCAGGCGATCGACGCGACCTGCCCGCTGGTGACGAAGGTGCACCGCGAGGCCGTCCGCTTCGCGCGCGACGACTTCGAGATCCTCCTCATCGGCCACGAGGGCCACGAGGAGGTCGAGGGCACCGCGGGCGAGGCCCCCGATCACGTCACCCTCGTCGGCAGCCCCGACGACGTGCCGAACATCGTCGTGAAGGACCCGGACAAGGTCGTCTGGCTCTCGCAGACGACGCTCTCGGTCGACGAGACGATGGAGACGGTCCGCCGCCTCCGCGAGCGCTTCCCCAACCTGCAGGACCCGCCGAGCGACGACATCTGCTACGCCACTCAGAACCGCCAGGTCGCGATCAAGAAGGTCGCCGCGGGCGCCGAGCTGGTCATCGTCGTCGGCTCCGCGAACTCCTCGAACTCCGTGCGCCTCGTCGAGGTCGCCCTCGAGTACGGCGCGAAGGCCGCCTACCGGGTCGACTACGCGAGCGAGATCAGGCAGGAGTGGCTCGAGGGCATCCGCACCGTCGGCGTCACCAGCGGCGCCTCGGTGCCCGAGGTGCTCGTCCAGGAGGTCCTCGACGACCTCGCCGCCGCCGGGTACGGCGACGTCGAGGAGGTCAAGACCGCGGAGGAGGACCTGATGTTCTCGCTCCCCAAGGAGCTGCGCAAGGACGTCGCCGGCAAGCGCGACGCCCGCGGCGTCGGGGGACGCATCAGCGCGGGAGCGGGCGCCTAGAGCGTTCCGGCCCGGACGCGGAAGAGGCCGCCCTCCCTCGGGAGCGGCGGCCTCTTCCGTGTCCGGTCGACCGGGGATCGACGCTAGACGTCGGTGCCCGCGCCGCCCTGCGAGCCCGACATGCGCGTGACGTACTCCGCGAACGTCGGGTCCCCCAGGATGGCGATCGCCGCGACGATCAGGGAGAGCAGAACGGTCGCCGCGATCCCGAGGATCGGGACGAGCACGGCGCGCTTGCCGGCGCGGAGCCGACGGATCGAGATCCACACCGCGAAGGCGACGATCAGCGACTGCGCGAGCGCCACCACGACGCCGAGGATCCGCGCGAGCTCCGGCGACGCGTAGGTGCCGATGCCCTGGGAGCGGTAGAGCTCCTGGAGGGTCGTCGCGAAGCTCGAGGGATCGAGCAGCGTCGGCACGGCGAAGAACACGCCGAGCGCGAGCAGCACGATCGTGAGCAGGCGGTCGACGGGATGCGCGACGGGCTTCGCGGCCGGAGCGGTCGCGGGCCTCGGATCGGTCTCCGACCCCCGCGGGTCGGGGACGACCACGGCGTCCTCCGGCGGCTGCCACGACCAGCCGGGCGGCGCGTACTCGCCGTACTGCGGCTCCGGACGCCCGGCGCCCGGCTGATCGTGTGCGTTCGTCACGGAGTGGTGCCCTACTTCCCGGAGTTCCCGGCCGAGCCGAGCTGACGGGTCGCCTCGGCGACGCGCGCGGCCATGGCGGTCTCGGCGATCTTGCCCCACGAGCGCGGGTCGTAGACCTTCTTGTTGCCGACCTCGCCGTCGACCTTGAGGAAGCCGTCGTAGTTCTTCAGCACGGTGTCCGCGACGGAGCGGCTGAACGCGTACTGCGTGTCGGTGTCGATGTTCATCTTGACGACGCCGTTGCGGACCGCCTCGGCGATCTCCTCGTCGGTCGAGCCCGACCCGCCGTGGAAGACGAGGTCGAGGGGGAGCGCGCCGGTGCCGTACTTCGCCTGCAGGCCGTCCTGGATCTCGCGGAGCAGCTCCGGGCGCAGGCGGACGTTGCCCGGCTTGTAGACGCCGTGGACGTTGCCGAAGGTGAGCGCGGCCATGTAGCGGCCCTGCTCGCCGAAGCCGAGGGCCTCGACGGTCGCGATCGCGTCGTCGAGCGTGGTGTAGAGGTGCTCGTTGATGTCGTGCGAGACGCCGTCCTCCTCGCCGCCGACGACGCCGATCTCGACCTCGAGGATGGCGTTGATGTTCTTGACGCGCGGGAGGATCTCCTTCGCGATGGCGAGGTTCTCGTCGAGCGGGATCGCGGAGCCGTCCCACATGTGCGACTGGAACAGCGGCTCACGACCGGCCTTGACCTCCTCCTCGGAGGCGGCGATCAGCGGGTAGACGAAGCCCTCGAGCGCGTTCTGCGGGCAGTGGTCGGTGTGGAGCGCGACCGTGACCGGGTAGTTCTTGGCGACCTCGGTCGCGAACTTCGCGAAGGCGATCGCGCCGGCCGCGCGGTTCTTCACCGTGTGGCCGGCGAAGTAGTCCGCGCCTCCGGTGGTGACCTGGATGATGCCGTCCGAGCCCGCCTCGGTGAGGCCCTGGAGGACCGCGTTGATCGTCTGCGACGACGAGACGTTGAACGCCGGGTAGGCGAAGCCGCCCGCCTTCGCCTTGTCGAGCATCTCTGCGTACTGGTCCGGGGTAGCGACGGGCATGGCATCTCCTTTGACGGATGAACGAGGGGGGTCGGGCGAGGCCCGCGTCGCGGACGAGTCTAGCGAGGCGCCCCTCCGCGGTCCCTCCGCCCGTGGAGGGCCCTGGACTAGGCTTCCGACAGGGATGGGGATCCGCTCCGCGGGTCCTGCGACGACGTGCACGAACTCGACGACGAAGGACTCCGCTCTGTGATCGACAACGACTCGCTCTACCTCCACCCCGACCGCAACCTCGGCATGGAGCTCGTCCGAGCCACCGAGGCCGCCGCGATCCGCGCCGTGCCCTTCATCGGCAAGGGCGACAAGAACGCCGCCGACGGCGCCGCGGTCGACGCCATGCGCACCTTCCTCGGGACCGTGAACTTCGACGGCGTCGTCGTGATCGGCGAGGGCGAGAAGGACAACGCTCCCATGCTCTTCAACGGCGAGCACGTCGGCAACGGCTCGGGGCCCGCCGCCGACATAGCCGTCGACCCGATCGACGGCACCTCGCTGACCGCCGCCGGGCGCCAGAACGCGCTCTCGATGATCGCCGTGGCCGACCGCGGCGCGATGTTCGACCCCTCCGCCGTGTTCTACATGGAGAAGATCGTCACCGGGCCCGAGGGCGTCGGGATCATCGACATCCAGCGCCCGATCGGCGAGAACATCCGCGCCCTGGCCCGCGCGAAGCGCAAGCCCGTCGAGGAGATGCGCATCGCGGTGCTGGACCGCCCCCGCCACGCTCAGCTGATCGAGGACATCCGCGCGGCAGGAGCCGGCACGCGGCTCCTGCTCGACGGCGACGTCGCGGGCGGCATCAACGCGGCTCGCCACGACTCCCGCCTCGACATGTGCGTCGGCACCGGAGGCACGCCCGAGGGCATCATCACGGCGTGCGCCATCCGGGCGCTCGGCGGTGTGATCCAGGGCATCCTCCGTCCGAAGGACGACGACGAGCGCCAGCGCGCCATCGACGCCGGGCACGACCTCGACCGCGTGCTCCACGCCAACGACCTCGTCCGCAGCGACAACACCTACTTCGTCGCGACCGGAGTGACGAACGGCGGGCTCGTGAAGGGCGTGCGCAAGGAGGGCCACGTCATCACGACGGAGTCCATCGTGCTGCGCTCCCGCTCGGGCACCATCCGCCGCGTGACCGCCCAGCACCTCGCGGAGAAGTGGGTCTAGGCAGGCACCGTGTCTCCGAGGCGCCGCTCCGCCGCTGAGACGGCGCCCTGCTGACGGCGCCTCGGCGACTGCGCGAGGCGTCTCGGCGCGGAGGCGGACCGAGCCTTCCTACGCGCTCCGCTCGGACTCGTCCTCCGCGGCGAGCAGCTCGACGGCGGTGAGGCGGCGCGGCGAGGAGGCGACTCCTCCGACCGGGGCGATGACGCGCGACTCGTCGAGGGAGTCGAACTGGCGCGCCGTGACGAGCACGCGGCTCTCGAGGGAGCCGGCGAAGGCGTTGTAGGAGTCGACCGTCTTCTCGAGCGAGCGGCGCAGGCCCTCGGCGTGGTCGGCGAGGGTGCCGAGACGGGCGTAGAGCGTCTTGCCGAGGTCGAGCAGGCGCTTGGCGTCGTCGGTGAGCACGTCCTGCTGCCAGGTGTACGCGACGGTCTTCAGCACCGACCAGAGCGTCACGGGCGAGGCGAGGGCGACGCGCTTGCGGAACGCGTACTCGAGCAGGCTCGGGTCGGCGTCGAGCGCGCTCGCGAGCAGCGGCTCGCTCGGCACGAACGCGATGACGAACTCGGGGCTCGCCGGGAGGCCGGTCCAGTAGGAGCGGGCGGCCAGCGCGTCCACGTGCCCGCGGAGGGCGCGGACGTGCGCGCGCAGGAGCCCCGCGCGCCGCGCCTCCTCCTCACCGCCGGCGCCCGCGGGGATCGCGCTCGCCTCGAGGTACGCGTCGAACGGCACCTTGGCGTCCACCGCGATCGCCTTGCCGCCGGGCAGACGGACCACCATGTCGGCGCGGCCTCGGCCCGCCTCGCCCTCGAGGCCGAACTGCACGTCGAAGTCGACCCGCTGGGTGAGCCCCGCGGCCTCGACGACGTTCCGCAGCTGCGTCTCGCCCCAGGCTCCCCGGCTCGTGGTGGAGCGGAGCGCGGACGCGAGGGTCTCGGTGGTCGAGCGCAGCTGCTCGCCCGCGGCCCGCTGCCCCTCGAGCTGCTCGGTGATCGCCCCGAACTGGGCGGCGCGCTCGCGCTCGAGCCGGCCGACCGCCTCCTGCATGCCGCGCAGGCTCTCGGCGACGGGGGAGAGGGTCTGCAGGATGCGCGCGTCGTGCCGCTCGCGCTCGGCGACGACGCGCAGCTGCTCCTGGAGCTCGCGGATCTGGTCGCGGGCGGAGCCGAGGTGCTCGCGGTGCTGCTCGACGACGGCCTCGTGGCGCTCCTCCAGGCCCTCCGCGCGCGCGCGGGCCGTCGCGAGGTCGAGGGCGAGGGCGGCGTCGGGCGTGCGGGAGCGGGCGAGGAGGGCGGCCACGACTCCCGCGAGGAGCGCGCCGACCACCAGGCCGAGGACGAAGGAGAGATCCATGCCGCCGATGACACCACGCACCTCCGACATCGACCGGTCGACGCGCCACGACCACCGAACGAGGGCCAGGACGCCCCGCGACCGCCTCGTAGACTTCGCGATCATGGGGAATCACCACCGCTCATCGCGCCTGCTCACGGCCGCGCTCGCTCTCGCCGTCGGGCTCGGCACCGCCCTCGTCCCGATCACCGCCGCCTCCGCCGCCGAGGACGCGCCGTCGACCCTCTCGGTCGAGACCGGCGCTCTCGACGCGTCCCTCGACCGCGCCGACCTCGGCGTCCCGGACCAGTCGACGCAGTACAGCGCCGATCAGACCAAGAGCTTCCGCGCGGGTTTCATCGTCAGCGACGCCCAGTTCTTCGACGGGGACGCGCTGAGCCGGGGCCAGGTGCAGTCGCTCCTGGACGACAAGGGCGACGACTGCACCACGGGCAGCGGCACGCCCTGCCTGAAGGACTTCTCGCAGGCGACGCCGTCCAAGGCGGCGGACCCGATGTGCAGCGCCTACCAGGGCTCCGGCAGCGAGTCCTCGGCCTCGATCTTCACCCGCGTGGGCCTGGCCTGCGGCATCAATCCGCTCGCCCTGGTCGTGCTCGTGCAGAAGGAGCGCAGCCTCGTCACCGACACGTCGCCGAGCCCCGAGGACTACGCCAAGGCGACCGGCTACGACTGCCCGGACACGGCCGCGTGCGACCCCGGCTCCGCCGGATTCTTCACCCAGGTCTACAGCGCGGCCCGCCAGTTCAAGCGCTACGCCAACCCGCCCGGCTCGGGCTCGAACTTCACCGCATTCGCTCCGGGGACCACCCGGAACATCCAGTACTACCCGAGCACCGCGTGCGGATCCTCACCGGTCACGATCCGCAACCAGGCGACCGCCGATCTGTACTACTACACGCCGTACCAGCCCAACGACTTCGCCCTCACGAACTCCGGCGACTCGGCCTGCGCGACCTACGGCAACATCAACTTCTGGTACCTTTTCAGCGACTGGAACCCGAACGGCACCCTGGCCAACGCCGGCATCGCCCCCGCGGGACGTGTCGACGCCCCGCGCATCTCGGGCAGCACGCTGAGCGTGTCCGGCTGGGCCGTCGACCCGACGACGCAGCAGGCCGCGCTGACCACGACGGTCACGGTGACCGGACCCGACGGCACCCGGACGGTCCGCACGCAGACCGCGAACGGCGACCGCGGCGACATCCCGGGCGAGTACCCCGTCGCCGGCCGCGCCCACGGCTTCGGCGCCACCACGCCCGTCTCGGCACCCGGCACGTACCAGGTCTGCGTCTCCGCCGACTCCGTCGACTGGAACCGCTGGGTCGGCTCGGGCGACTCCCGAGGCCCCGGCCGGAAGGATCTCGGCTGCTCGACCGTGAGCACGTCGGCCGGGATCGACGTCTCGCGCCTGGCGGGCACGGACCGCCAGGGCACCGCCGTCGAGATCTCGAAGGCCGTCTTCGGCCCGAACGTCCCCGTCGTCTACATCGCGACCGGCGCGAACTTCCCCGACGCGCTGAGCGCCGCCCCGGCCGCGGCCAAGCAGAAGGGCCCGCTGCTCCTGGTCGACCGCGACGGCATGTCGCAGCCCGTCCGCGACGAGCTCGCTCGTCTCAAGCCCGCGAAGATCGTCGTCGTCGGATCGGAGCTCAGCGTCGGCAAGGGCGTGTACGACCAGCTCAAGGGCTACACCCCGGCGATCCAGCGGCTCGGCGGGACCGACCGCTACGACACCTCGAGGAAGATCATCCAGTACGCCTTCTCGGGCGGCTCGTCGCGCGCCTGGCTGGCGACCGGGGAGAAGTTCCCGGACGCGCTCGGCGCGAGCGCGGCAGCCGGCTCGGTGAACGCTCCCGTCGTCCTGGTCAACGGCACCGGGAGCACGGCGGACGCCGTGACGACGAGCATCCTCTCGAAGCTCAAGGTGCAGAACCTCACCATCGCGGGCAGCCCTCTGTCTGTGAGCGAGGGGATCAAGAACTCGCTTCCGGTGCCGACGATCACCCGCATCGGCGGGGTCGACCGCTACGACACCTCGGAGCAGCTCAACCGCGCCGCATTCTCGAGCGCCATGACCGTGTTCCTGGCGACGGGCGAGAACTTCCCCGACGCCCTCGCCGGAGCCACGGCGGCGGGATACTCGAACAGCCCGCTGTTCGCCGTGCCGACGAACTGCGTGCCCCGCGCCGTCCTGACCGACATCGCGAAGTCGGGAGCGCAGCGGGTCGTCCTCCTCGGCGGTCCCACCACCCTCTCGGAGGACGTCGCACGCCTCACCCCCTGCGGCTGATCACCCGCGGGCCCGCCACTAGCGTGGAGGGATGACCCCGACCGCATCGTCCCCGACCGGCGTCCGACGCCGGCGGGGCGGTGCGGTCGTCGTCGTCACGGCGCTGGTGGCGCTCCTGCTGGGAGGCTCCGTCGACGGCACGCGCCTCGCCGCGGTGCCGTCCGAGCCGCAGACCGTCCGGATGTGGACCTTCCTCCAGCCGGGCCCCGTCGCGGCCGACTTCGACCCGGGCGACCTGATCTCCGACGAGGTCTTCTTCGACGGCGACGCGCTCGGACCGCTCACCGTGCAGGCGTTCCTGGACGCCCGCGTCCCCGACTGCGCGGGCGGCCCGGTGCCGTGCCTGCGCGACTACGCCGAGGACACCGCGGCGATCACGGCCGACGAGCAGTGCGACGCGCTGCCCGCCGGACGCGACGTCCCGGCCGCGGAGATCATCACCTCGGTCGCCGGCGCGTGCGGCGTGAATCCGGCCGTCCTCCTGGTGCTGCTGCAGAAGGAGCAGTCGCTCGTGACCGATCCGGAGCCGAGTGAGCGGCAGTTCCGCAGCGCCACGGGCTACGGCTGCCCGGACACCGCCGACTGCGACACCGACTCCTACGGCTTCGCGGCGCAGGTGTACGGAGCGGCGTGGCAGTTCCAGCGCTACCGGAATCCGGACAGCAGCTTCGACTGGTACCCGGTCGGCGCGGCCAGCGACGTCCGCTACTCCCCGGACGAGTCGTGCGGGACCGCCCCGGTGACGATCGCCAACGCGGCCACAGCGGGCCTCTACTACTACACGCCGTACCAGCCGAATCCGGCGGCGCTCGAGAACCTCTACGGCGAGGGTGACGACTGCTCCGCCTACGGGAACCGCAACTTCTGGCGCATCTTCAGCACCTGGTTCGGCGACCCCCAGGGCTGAGCCTGGGGTCCCCTTCAGCTTCCAGCGACGGCCGTCCGTGACGCCTGGTTCGGACGATGGGTCGCGAATGGTCGCCATCCGGCTCCGATGAGGACCGTTCGCGACGCCCCGCACGCGCTCACCCGTCCCAGCGGATCGAGCTCGCGCGCGTCGCTCGTCCTCAGCAGGGATCACGCTGCCCCGGCCGCTGCCGTCGCTCCGCCGCATTCCCAGCGGATCCGGAAGTCGGCCGCCGCTTCCGCGACCTCAAGGGCTGGGCCGGACAGCAGTCCTCCACCGCGTCGCTCACCATCGTGGTCGGAGAGCCCGAGCCGCGTCGCGAGTCGCTGAGCCAATCGTCTCGGACCGGCCCGTCGTGCGGGCGTCAGGCGGCGACGGGGGCCTTCGGGCGCAGGCGCTTCACGGAGACGCCGGCCAGCTCGCCGAGCTCGGCCATGCTCGCGGCGCCGTGCCGCCGGGCCGCGTGCACGACGATCGCGGCGCACGCCTCGGCGTCGGCCGACGCGTCGTGGTGGCGGAAGTCCTCGAAGCCCGCGGCCAGGGCGACGACGGGGAGGCGGTAGGAGTCGAGCTCGTACGTCTTGCGGGCGAGCTGCAGCGAGCACAGGTAGTCGTACTCGGGGTGCTCGAGGGAGGTCGCGGCGCAGGCCGCGCGGATGACGCCCATGTCGAAGCCGGCGTTGTGCGCGACGAACACGTCCTCGCCGGCGAAGGCCGCCAGGTCGGCGAACTGGTCGACCCAGGAGGCGGCGGCGTGCACGTCGTGCTTGCGGATGCCGTGGATCCGGGTGTTCCACTCGAGGAAGTCGTCGTACCCCAGCGGCGGGCGGATGAGCCAGCCGGCACGGTCGACGACGCGGCCGTCGCGGACCTTCACGAGCCCGACGGAGCAGGCGGAGGCTCCGTGCGAGTTGGCGGTCTCGAAGTCGATGGCGGTGAAGTCGATGGGCACGCCCCAGCCTCTCACGCACCTCCGACGCCGCCGGGAGCGTCGCGCGCGCGTCGCCCGGGGGAGGCCGTGGGCACCCGCGGCCACGCGCCGGGCGGCTCCCGTTCCCCCGCGCCCGCACGCCCGGCCCCGCCGCCGCCACGCCGTAGGATGGATGCCCGTGGCTCTCACTATCGCAATCGTCGGTCTCCCCAACGTCGGCAAGTCGACGCTCTTCAACGCACTGACCAAGAACACGGTGCTCGCGGCGAACTACCCGTTCGCGACGATCGAGCCGAACGTGGGCGTGGTGAACCTGCCCGACTCCCGCCTCGAGGTGCTCGCCGGGATCTTCGGCTCCGAGCGCATCCTCCCGGCGCCCGTCTCCTTCGTCGACATCGCCGGCATCGTGCGCGGCGCGTCCGAAGGTGAGGGCCTGGGCAACAAGTTCCTCGCGAACATCCGCGAGGCCGACGCCATCGCGCAGGTCATCCGCGGCTTCGAGGACTCCGACGTCGTCCACGTCGACGGCAAGGTCGACGCCGCCAGCGACATGGAGACGATCAACACGGAGCTGGTCCTCGCCGACCTCCAGACCCTCGAGAAGGCCGAGGCCCGCTACGAGAAGGAGCTCAAGGGCAGGAAAATCGAGCCGATCGTGGTCGAGACCGCGAAGAAGGCGCGCGAGTTCCTCGACCAGGGCAAGCCGCTGTCGGCCTCCTCGATCGATCTGGAGCCGATCCGCGAGCTGGGCCTGCTGACCGCCAAGCCCTTCATCTACGTCTTCAACGTCGACGAGGCCGTGCTGACCGACGACGCCCGCAAGGCCGAGCTCGCGGCCCTGGTCGCGCCGGCGAAGGCGATCTTCCTCGACGCGAAGATCGAGTCCGAGCTGATCGACCTCGACGAGGCCGACGCCGCCGAGATGCTCGAGTCGACCGGCCAGACGGAGTCGGGCCTCAACCAGCTCGCCACCATCGGCTTCGACACCCTGGGCCTCCAGACCTACCTCACGGCCGGACCGAAGGAGACGCGCGCCTGGACCATCGGGAAGGGCTGGACCGCGCCCCAGGCCGCCGGTGTCATCCACACCGACTTCCAGAAAGGCTTCATCAAGGCCGAGATCATCTCGTTCGACGACCTCGTCGAGACCGGCTCCATCGCCGAGGCCCGCGCGAAGGGGAAGGCCCGCATCGAGGGCAAGGACTACGTCATGCAGGACGGCGACGTCGTGGAGTTCCGCTTCAACGTGTAGGACGGCCGCGCTGGGGTCGAGGCGCCCGGTCCTCTCGGATCTCCGGATCCGAGAGCCGGGCGCTCTCTCGTGGACGGGCGGGACCACCGACCCCCGGGATGCGAGGCGAGGTCGGACACGTCCCCGGTCGTCCGACCGCCCGTCAGTTCAGCACGCCCCCGATGATCCAGCTCGAGAGCCCCACGAGGGTGCAGACGCCGACGACCACCCAGGCGACGGTCCGGCGGACCGAGCGGGCGGCCGCCTCCGAGCTGCGGGGAGTGGGACGCAGCGGCGCCGTGTACGCGGGCGGGAGCGAGTAGGTGCGGGCCGGCGGGAGGAGCCGGGGGAGCGTGACCGGGCGGCCGTCGACCCACTCGGCGGGCAGCTCCGCCGCCTTCGCGGCCTGCAGAGTGAGCTCGACCTTCAGCGGGGAGCCGCGGAGGGAGGCGTAGGCGGCGGCGGTGAGGCCGAGGCCGGCGAGGTGGCGGAGAGTCGGGGTGAAGTCCGCGGAGAGCGTCGGGGAGAGCTCGCCGACCCGCTCGCCGTCGAGGCGGAGCTCGACGAGGTCGCCGGTGGTGTGCAGGGTCACCAGCAGGAGCCCTCGGCCACTCGCCGGGACCACCGTCGACAGCCGGGCGAAGTGCTCGTCCTCGCGGAGGACCGGCAGGCCCCGCGACCAGGGGAGGATCGAGTGGGGCTCGACGGGCGGCTCGTTGAGCGGCACGAGCAGCTCGGGGGCGACCAGGGCGATGCGGAGGACGGCCCGCAGGCCCTCCTCGCCGCGCTCGACCCGGAGGCGCGCGGTCGTGACCGGCACGGCTCCGCTCGCGACGACCCGGTCGAGGGCGGCCCGGTAGGCGGAGGCGTTCGGCAGGTAGCCGAGGACGCGGCCGCCGGCCCGGACCGAGACGGCGTCGAGGCCGGTGGGGTGATCGGGCTCGGGGACGAGGTCGACCTCGAGGGTCCGCTCGTCGATCTCGCCGGGCTCGAGCGTGCGGTCGATCAGATCGGCGATCTCCTCGATCCGCTCGGCCTCGGCGAGGGCGTCGACGCTCGGGGTGCCGTCGGCGTTCGGGAGGCGGTAGACGACGCGCTCTGGCGAGGCGGCCGCGTCCCGCAGGGCCTCGGCTCCGTCCTGCGCGGAGCGGCGCACCCCGGTGAGCCGCCTGCCGTCCCACCAGCGCATCGACGCCGCATCGGCCTCGTCGCGGTACCAGCCCGCCGGCGCACCCTCGTTCATCGGACCCCCGTTCCTCCGGCGAACGAGTCTACGAGCGAGGGTCAGACACCCGGGTCCGTCGCGGCGGGATCCTCGGGGGCGAACGCGGCGGCGGGCTCGCCGGAGGAGGGTCCGGACCAGGCGCCGGACTCGTGCGTCCGAGAGCCGGGGATCCGCTCCAGGATCTCCCGGACGAGCATCCGGAGATGGCGGGCGTGGCCGGGGGTGATGGGGGCCGGATTTTCGAGGACCTCGAGCAGGCCGTGCAGCGCGGCACGGCTCTGCAGTCGTGTCATGCGCCTCACGGTAGGGGTCCGGCGGTGCGGACGGTAGTGCTGATCCGCGACAGCGCACCCGTCTAGGCTCGCCACATGACTCGTCTCGACGGTGCCGTCGTCCTCGTCCTCGGAGCCTCGGGCGGCCTCGGCAGCCTCCTGGCCGATGCGCTGGAGGCGCGCGGTGCCGTCGCGGTGCGGTCGGGCCGCGACTCCGCAGCGCTCGGCGACGCCCCCCTGGTCGCCGATCTGCGCGGGGAGGACGAGCCCCGGCGCGTGGTCGCCGAGGTGCTCGAGCGGCACGGGCGCCTCGACGGCGTCGTCGTGGCCGCGGGCGTCGTGGCCTTCGGGCCGTCAGCCGAGCTCGACCCGGCCGTTCTGGAGGAGCTCGTCGAGGTGAACGCTCTGGCGCCGATCCGGGTGCTGACCGCCGCGCTGCCGTCGCTCGTCGCGTCGGCGGGCGAGGGGCGCGAGCCGTTCGCGCTGACCATCAGCGGCGTGGTGGCGGAGGAGCCGACCGCGGGCCTCGCCGCGTACTCCGCCTCGAAGGCGGCACTGCACGCGTTCGTGAAGGCCTCGGCCCGCGAGTACAAGCGGGCGGGCGTCCTTCTGCTCGACGCGCGTCCCGGCCACACCGAGACCGAGCTGTCCCGGCACCCGCTCGCCGGAGACGCGCCCCGCTTCGGCGCGGGTCTGGCGCCGCAGGACGTGGTCGACCGGCTGCTCGACGCGATCGAGGGCGGCGAGACCGACCTGCCTCCTGCGGCGTTCACCGGCTGACGCCGTCCCGAGACGAGGCGGAGCCGGTCGATTCTCGCGGGAACGCCCCGGATCGAGCACTGCAGCCTCGGTTGCGGACAGCCGTCGTGATCAGCCTGCGCACCCGGCGGCCGGGACCGCGATCGGCGTGGCGGCCCGTCCGACCGACGTCCCCGCAGACGCGGGGATACCCGCCGTTCACCGGAGCGTCGCACGGCCGCACTAGCGTCCCTCCGTGCCCGACACCGCCGATGACGCCCTCCGTCCCACTCCCGAGCTGCTCCGCACGCTCACACCCGCCGATGCGCGGGACCTCGTCGTGCTGGACGAGGACGACGACGACCCGGTGCTCCTGCACCGCGACGGCACGCAGGTCGACACCTGGCGCGAGGGCTACCCCTACGACGAGCGGATGTCGCGCGAGGAGTACGAGGCGGGCAAGCGCCTCCTCCAGATCGAGCTGCTGAAGCTGCAGAACTGGATCAAGAAGCACGGGCGCCGACTCGTGGTCGTGTTCGAGGGGCGCGACGCCGCGGGCAAGGGCGGCACCATCAAGCGCTTCACCGAGCACCTCAACCCGCGGGGAGCCCGCGTCGTCGCGCTCGAGAAGCCGACCGAGCGCGAAGCGGGCCAGTGGTACTTCCAGCGCTACGTCTCGCACCTGCCGGCCGCCGGCGAGATCGTCCTCTTCGACCGCTCCTGGTACAACCGCGCCGGCGTGGAGCGCGTGATGGGCTTCTGCACGCCGGCCCAGTACGACGAGTTCATCCGGCAGACGCCGCTGTTCGAGCGGATGCTCGTCGGCGACGGCATCGACCTGGTGAAGCTGTGGTTCTCCGTCTCGGCGGAGGAGCAGCGCACCCGGTTCACGATCCGCATGATCGACCCCGTGCGCCAGTGGAAGCTCTCGCCGATGGACCTCGCCTCCCTCGACAAGTGGGGCGACTACACCGCGGCCAAGGAGGCGATGATGGCGGCGACCGACACCGCCGACGCCCCCTGGACCATCGTGAAGAGCAACGACAAGAAGCGCGCCCGGCTCGAGGCCATGCGCTACGTGCTGAGCCTCTACGACTACGACGGACGCGACGAGGAGGTCGTGGGCCCGCTGGGTCCTGACCCGCTGATCGTCGGATCGGCCGCCGACGTGTACGAGCGCGGCGAGCACGCCGCGACGAGCTGACCGGGGGGACGGACATGGGGGAGTCGGGGATCGGCGCGGAGCTGCCGGGGGTGCACCTGCGCTGGCTGGCGCTGGACGAGCAGACGCTGGACGCCGAGCGGCTGCTGCCGCTGCTGAGCGACGAGGAGCGCGAGCGGTACGTCGGCACGGTCGCGGCGGCGGCGGCCGAGCGCTTCGTCTTCGGGCGGGTGCTGCTCCGGATGCTCGCGGCCGAGCTCACGGGCACGCGCGCGTCGGAGGTCCGGGTCGTCGCCTGCTGCCCGCGCTGCGGGGGCGCGCACGGCCGGCCACGGCTGGAGGGACGAGGGACCGCGCTGGAGCTGCTGTCGGTGAGCATCGCGCACTGCGCCGGCGCCGTCGTCGTCGCGGCCAGCAGCGCCGGTGCGGTCGGCATCGACGTGGAGCCGACGCTGGGCACGCCTGAGCGCGGGGAGCGGATCACGCGCATCGCGGGGGCGCCCTTCGCCACCGGCGGGATGCGCCCCGCCGACCCCGTCCTGCACTGGACCCGGATCGAGGCCGCGCTGAAGGCGGACGGCCGCGGGCTCGAGCTCGACCCGCGCCGGGTGCACGTGCACGAGTCGCACCACGCGGCGGAGGCGCGGATCGACGGCGTCCGCTTCCGGCTGGCCGAGCCGCAGCTGGACCCCGCGCTGCGGGTCAGCGTCGCCCTCGGGCCGATGGGGGACACGGGCGCCGGGCCCATCATCGGCTGGCGGCGCGAGCACGGCGACGCGCTCGCGGACTCGCTGGTGTCAGCGCCCGGGCGGTAGCGGCGGCAGCTCCTCGTCGAGGAGCCACGCGTCGAGCAGGTCGTCCACTCCCTCGCCGAGGATCTCGGTGCAGAGCTCGCGGAACTCCTCGTCGGTGACCGTGGCGGAGGCGTAGCGGGACGTCCACTCCCGCAGCAGCCGGAGGAAGGGCTCATCGCCGACGGTGAGCCGCAGCGCGTGCAGGGTGAGCGCGCCGCGCTTGTAGACGCGGTCGTCGAAGAGCGCGACCGGCCCCGGATCGGCGAGCACGAGATCCTGCGCCGCACCCCGCAGCACCGCGTGGTGGCGGCGGGCGCAGGCGTCGGATGTGGCGCGGCCCGACTCCTCCGACCACAGCCACTCCGCGTAGCAGGCGAACCCCTCGTTGAGCCAGATGTGGCGCCACCGGGCGATGCCCACGCTGTTGCCGAACCACTGGTGCGCGAGCTCGTGAGCGATCAGGCGCTCCGAGCCGCCGCGGCCGTCGGCGTGGTTGGCGCCGAACACCGCCATCGCCTGCGCCTCGAGCGGGATCTCCAGCTCGTCCGCCGTGACGACGACGCAGTAGCGGGCGAACGGGTAGGGCCCGAACAGCCGCGTGAACAGGGCGAGCATGCGCTCGAGCGGAGCGAAGTCGTGCGCGACCCGTGCGGCCAGGGCGGCGGGGCGGGCGAGGGTCACCGCGACTCCGGCGAGCACGCGCTCCTCGATCGCGTAGCGGCCGATCTGCACCGAGGCGAGGTAGGCGGCGCTGGGCTCGCGCTGCTCGTAGAGCCAGGTGCGGCGGCCCGAGCGGGCGCTCGAGTCGACGAGCACCCCGTTCGCGAGCACGGCGTAGCCCTCCTCGGCGGTGACGCGGAGGCGGTACGGGGCCTTCTCGGCGACGTCGTCGTTGCAGGGGAACCAGGTGGAGGAGCCGGAGGGCTGCGAGGCGACGAGCACCCCGTCCTCCAGCTCCTCCCAGCCGAGCTCGCCCCAGTGGCTGGCGCGGGGCGCCGGGTGTCCGCTGTACTCGATCTCGACCTCGACGCTCTCGCCGGCGGCCAGCGGCTCGGCCGGGGTCACCCGCAGTTTGTGCGGCGCCTGCTCGTGGCGGACGCGGCGCCCGTCGATCCTGACCCGGGCCACGCGGAGCCGGGAGAGGTCGAGCGAAAACCGCCGGAGCGGCTGCAGCGCGACGATCCTCAGCACGGCCCGGCCGGCCAGGCGGTTCGAGGCGACGCGGTAGTCGAGGTCGAGGTCGTAGGACTCGACGCGGTATCCGGTGTTCCCGATGCCGGGGACGTAGGGGTCGCCGGCGGTCTCGAGCCCGGTCAGCGCGGGGCTCACGCGACGGGCGCGTGGTAGTCGGCGACGCGCACTTCGCGCCACGGGCCGATCGGGTTGCCGCTCCAGCGGCTGCCCGCGGGCACGAGCTCCCCGCGCATGACCAGCGAGGCCGGGCCGACCGTCCCGTGCTCGGCGATCCGCGCGGCGGGGAGGATCACGCTGTGCGGGCCCAGGGTGGCACCGGCGTCGAGGCTCACGAGATCCATGCTCATGATTCGATCATGGAACAGGTGCGTCTGCACGACGCAGCCCCGGTTCACGGTCGCTCCGTCGCCGAGCGAGATCAGATCGGCCTCGGGGAGCCAGTAGCTCTCGCACCAGACGCCGCGTCCGATCCGGGCGCCGAGGCTCCGCAGCCACCACACCAGCGCCGGAGTGCCCGCGGCGGCATGGGCGAACCAGGGCGCGGCGACCATCTCGGTGAACGTGTCGGCCAACTCGCTCCGCCAGACGAACGAGGACCACAGCGGCTGCTCGTTCGGCTCGACGCGCTGGATCAGCATCCACTTCGCGGCGGTGGAGACGGCCGCGGCGACCGCCCCGGCGGCCAGCAGCACGACGCCTCCGACGAGCGCGGCGAGCACCGCCCCGAGCGTCTGGATCAGCGCCAGCAGTCCCGCGACCACGCCGAGGCCGATCGCGACCGAGACGACCACCGGGACGAAGCGGCCGAGCTCCCACGCGATGCGGGCCGCGCGGAGCCGGCGGGCCGGGCGGAAGGTGCGCGCGGACTCCGCCTCGACGACGGTCCGTCGCAGCCGCACGGGCGGCGAGCCCAGCCACGACGAGCCCGCCTTCGACTTCCGGGGCGCGGAGGAGAGGACGGCGACGAGTCCGCCGGCGGGAACGGTGTGCCCGGGCGCGGCCATGCCGGAGTTGCCGAGGAACGCGCGCTCACCGATCTCGGCGCGGGCGAGCCGCATCCAGCCGCCGCCGAGCGCGTAGGAGGCGACGAGCGTGTCGTCGGCGAGGAACGCGCCGTCGCGGATGGTCGTCATGGCGGGCAGGAGCAGCACCGTCGAGGCCTCGACGTCGCGCCCGACCTTCGCGCCGAGGAGCCGCAGCCAGACCGGGGTGAACAGGCCCGAGTAGAGCGGGAAGAGCAGGACCCGCGCGGAGTCGAGCAGCCGCTCCGTCGACCAGACCTGCCAGCCGATCCGCCCGCGCACGGGGTGGGTGCCGGGCTCGACGCCCCGGCCGAGCAGGCGCACCAGGACGACGACGAGGGCGGCGAGGACGACTCCGGAGACGGCGACGGCGGGCACGAGCGCGGCCAGAGCGGGCCCGAGCGCGGCGCCGAGGCCGGCGGAGCCCTGCACGGCGGCGGCCACGACGGCGAGCCCGGCCGCGAGGGCGAGGACCGGGACCGCCGCGAGGCCGACCGCGGACGCTCCGTACGCCCAGACCCAGCCCGGGCGGCGCGCCGGGCGCTCCGCGGGGAATCCGGCGTTCGCCCTGCCGAGCCGCTGGGCGGGGGAGCCGCCCCAGCGCTGCCCGGCCGGCACCCGTCCGAAGACGGCGGATCCCGGCTCGATCTGCGCGTGCTTGCCGATCCGGGCGCCGGGGAGGAGCGTGCTGCGCGCGCCCACGGTGCTGCCGGCGCCGACCCGGACGGCGCCGACGCGCAGCACGTCGCCGTCGATCCAGTAGCCGGAGAGGTCGACCTCGGGCTCGATCGCCGCGCCGCGCCCGAGCGTCAGCATCCCGGTCAGCGGAGGGAGGGAGTGGAGATCGACGTCGTCGGCGATCCGGGCGCCGAGCGCGCGGGCGTAGTAGGCGACCCAGGGGGCGCCCGCCAGGCTCACGGCCTTGAGCTGGAACGCGATCTGCTCGGCCAGCCAGAGCCGCAGGTGCACGCGGCCGCCGCGCGGGTGGTCTCCGGCGCGGATCCCGCGCAGCAGGGTGCGCGCGGCGAGGACGGTGAGCCCCATCCGCCCGAACGGCGTGAGGAAGAGCGCGAACGCGGGGATCAGGGCCGCGAGCGGCGCGGTGGGCAGCCACCCGAAGCCGGGCACCAGGTCGAGCACCGCGGTGGCGGTGAGGATCGCGGTGACCCAGCGGGCGCTGCCGAGCACGAGCAGCGGCGCGCCGAGGAGGGTCTGCAGCACGCGCATCCGGAGCGGGACCGGAGCGATCCGGTGCGCGGACGCCTCCGGGGCCTCGGTCGAGCGGCCCTGGATCTCGGCGGCCATCGCCGCCAGGCGCGGGTGGGCGTAGACGTCGGCGACGGTGAACTCCGGGTCGCGCTCGCGGATGCGCGCCACGAGCTGCGCGGCGGCGAGGGAGCCGCCGCCGAGGTCGAAGAAGTTCGCGCGCTCGTCGACCGGCACGCCGAGCACGTCGCGCCAGAGGGCGGCGAGCCACGCCTCCTCGGGGTCGAGGGAGGCGTCCTCGGTCGTGCCCACGGCGAGCGGCCAGGGGAGGGCGGCACGGTCGACCTTGCCGGAGACGCGGGTCGGCAGCTCCTCGACCACCGCCAGCAGCGGCACGAGGGACGCGGGCAGCTCCTCGCGCAGGCGGGCGAGCGCCGCGTCCCGGTCGAGCTCCCGCCCGCCGGCGAGGGCCAGGTAGCCGACGAGGACCTGGTTGCCGGCCGCCGTGGTGCGGACCGCGGCCGCTGCCCCCGAGACTCCGGGGAGCGCCTGCAGCGCGGCCTCGACCTCGCCGAGCTCGATGCGCCGTCCGCCGAGCTTCACCTGGTCGTCCGCGCGCCCCTGGAAGACCAGGCCGGCGCTCTCGAAGCGCACCAGGTCGCCGGAGCGGTAGGCCCGCTCCCAGCCCAGGAGCGGCGCGGGAGCGTACTTCTCGGCGTCCTTGACCGGGTCGAGGTAGCGCGCGAGCCCGACTCCGCCGATGACCAGCTCGCCGACCTCGCCCTCGCCGACCCGCCGCCCCTCCGCGTCGACGACCGCGAGCCGCCAGCCGTCGAGGGGCAGGCCGATGCGCACCGGGGGCGGGCCGCCGAGCGGCGCGGCGCAGGCGACGACGGTCGCCTCGGTCGGCCCGTACGTGTTCCAGACCTCGCGACCCTCGACCGCCAGGCGGTCGCCGAGCTCCGGAGGGCACGCCTCGCCGCCGAAGATCAGCAGGCGGACGTTCTCGAGCGACTCCGCAGGCCAGAGCGCGGCGAGCGTCGGCACCGTCGAGACCACCGTGATGCCGTGCGTGGTCAGCCACGGGCCGAGGTCCATGCCGCTGCGGACCAGCGAGCGGGGCGCGGGGACGAGGCAGGCGCCGTGCCGCCAGGCGAGCCACATCTCCTCGCAGGACGCGTCGAAGGCGACGGAGAGACCCGCCAGCACGCGGTCCCCGGGGCCGAGCGGCTCCGCCTGGAGGAACAGGCGCGCCTCGGCGTCGACGAACGCGGCGGCGGAGCGGTGGCTGACCGCCACGCCCTTGGGCGTTCCGGTGGACCCGGAGGTGAAGATGATCCAGGCGTCGTCCTCGAGCGAGGGCGGCTGCAGAAGCGGGATCGACGCCGTGCTCGGGTGCGGCGCGCTCGCGGTGAACAGGCGCGCGGCCGGCTCGTCACCGCCGGTGCGCTCGAAGCGGCCGGAGCCGGTGATCACGCCGCGGACGGCGGCCTCGCCGAAGACGAGGCGCGCCCGCTCCTCGGGATCGTCCGCGTCGACCGGGACGTAGGCGGCGCCCGCGGCGAGGACGGCCAGGATCGCGAGGTAGAGCTCGCGGGAGCCGCTGGGCATGCGGATCCCGACGCGGTCGCCCCGTCGGACGCCGGCGGCGGTGAGCTCGCCCGCGAGCTGCACCGTGCGGGCGAGCAGCTCCCGGTAGCTGAGCGCTCCGGCCGGGTCCTCCAGGGCGGAGGCGTCCGGGTGGCGCTCCGCGGTGTCGCGGAGGACGTCGACCAGCGTGCGCGCCGGAGGGGCAGCGGCTCCGGCGTCGAGCACGTCCTGGGGTCCGGCGGTCTCGGTCACTGTCGTCTCCGTCCCGGCCGCGCGATCCGTCTGCGCGGCGGCCGGGGCGACACCGTAGGGAGGCGGGGTGACGCGGAGGTGAACAGGCGGGGTCGGCCCGACCGGCTCAGTGCGCCATCGGGAGCGGTGCGTCCGACTCCGCAGGGCGGCGGACGAAGAACGCGGCCACGATCGCGACGGTCGCGATCGAAGCGCCCCACAGGAACGCGGAGTGGATGCCGCCGGCGTAGGAGGCGGCCTGGTCGGCGCCGCCCTGCGCGAGCTCCGCCGACCGGATCGAGAGGACGGTGACGAACAGCGCCGTGCCGGCCGCGCCGCCCAGCTGCTGCACGGTGCCGATGATCGCGCTGCCGTGCGAGTAGAGCGCGGGGCGCACCGAGCCGAGGCCGGCGGTGAACAGCGGCGTGAAGACGAAGGCGAGGCCCAGGCTGAGGGTCACGTGCAGCGAGAGCACGAACCAGGGCGACGAGTCCGCCGCGAGCAGGGTGTACCCCCACAGTGCGCCGGCGACGACGATCGAGCCGGGCACGAGCAGCACCCGCGGGCCGAAGCGGTCGTACCCGCGGCCGACGAACGGCGCGAGCAGGCCCATCAGCAGGCCGCCGGGGAGCAGGAGCAGACCGGTCTCCAGCGGAGTGAGGCCCAGCACGTTCTGCGTGTAGAGGGGCAGCAGGATCAGCGTGCCGAAGAGCGCGGACATGCTGACCGCCATCATCGCGATGACGATGGTGAAGTTGGCGGAGGAGAAGGTCCGGAGGTCCAGCAGGGCCCGGTCGGTGCGCTGCAGCAGGAGCTGGCGCGCGATGAAGCCCGCGAGGCCGAGGCCCGCGACGACGAACGGGATCCACGGCGCGACGACCGCGGCTCCGCCCTCGCCGAGGCTCGACAGGCCGTAGACCAGGCCGCCGAAGCCGAAGACCGAGAGGACCACCGACAGCGAGTCGATCGGGATGGAGCGTGGCTCGGTGACGTTCTCGACCTTGCGCAGGCCCAGGAGCAGCGCGCCGATCGCGATCGGGAGCACGATCCAGAACATCCAGCGCCAGCCGAGGAAGTTGAGGATGACGCCCGAGATCGTCGGGCCGACCGCCGGCGCCACCGAGATGACGATCGAGATGTTGCCCATCATCCGGCCGCGGATCGCCGGCGGCACCAGCGTCATCACGGTCGTCATCAGCAGCGGCATCATGATCGCCGTGCCTCCGGCCTGCACCACGCGGGCCGCCAGCAGGACGGCGAACGTCGGCGCGAGCGCGGCGGTGAGCGTGCCGAGGCTGAAGAGGATCATCGCGGCGGCGAAGAGCGTGCGGGTGTGCAGCCGCTGGATCAGGTAGCCCGTGATCGGGATGACGACGGCCATCGTGAGCATGAAGGCGGTCGAGAGCCACTGGCCCACGTGCGCCTCGACGTCGAAGTCGCGCATGAGGTCGGGCAGCGCCACGCTCATGATCGTCTCGTTGAGGATCACGACGAACGCCGACACCAGCAGGAGGCTGATGACCAGGCGGCTGCGCGGCTCGAGGGTCGTGGCGGCGGCGGGTGCGGCGCGTCGCGTCTCGGGAAGGGTGCTGCGCTCGGTCACAGGTGTTCTCCGGTCGTGAGGGGGATCGGCGTGAGGGGCGAATCGACGGCTCGACTCGCGGGCGCGGATGCGGGGTACGGAGGGAGAACAGCGGCGGGCGCCCCGGACATTCCCGATCGACGGGGATCCGCTGCGAGAGGTCTCAGGCGAGGACCGCGGAGAGCGCGGAGGACGCGGTCTCGGCCTCCTCGAGCGTGGCGCCGTCGCCGAAGCTGAACCGCACGGCGGTCCGGGCGACGTCGGGGTCGAGACCGAGGGCGAGCAGCGCGGGCGAGGGCTCGTCGCGCCCGGCGGCGCACGCCGAGCCGCTCGAGACGACGACGCCGCGCTCCTCCAACTCGAGGAGCGTCGACTCGCCGCTGCGCCCGGGGACGGCGTACGCGGCGATCGAGGGGAGCCGGTGCGCCGCGGAGCCCAGCGGCACGGCCCGGGGCGCCAGAGCCGCGACCCGCTCGGCGAACGCGTCCCGGACCGCCCCGACCCGCACCGCTCGCTCCGGGTCGAGCAGGCGCACCGCGGTGCCGAGCGCGACCGCGAAGGCCACGTTCTCGGTGCCCGAGCGCCGCTCCCGCTCCTGGCCGCCGCCGTGCAGCAGGGGCTCGAACGGGAGCCGGCTGCGCAGCAGCAGCGCCCCCACGCCCTTCGGCGCCCCGAGCTTGTGGCCCGAGACGGAGACGGCGTCGGCGCCCCAGCCCGCGACGTCCAGCCAGCCGGCGGCCTGGACGGCGTCCACGTGCAGCGGCACGCCCCGCGACCGGCAGAGCGCCGCGATCGCCGGCACGTCCTGCACCGTCCCGATCTCGTTGCTCGCCGCGAGCACCGAGACCAGCGCGGTGTCCGGCCGGATCAGCGCGGCGAGCGCGTCGAGGTCGAGCAGGCCCGTCGCGTCGACGGGGGCCCTCGACACCTCGAAGCCGTGCAGGCGACGGAGGTGGTCGGCCGACTCCACGGTCGCCTCGTGCTCGAGCGCCGAGATCACCAGGTGCCGTCCGCGCGGCGCCCCCAGCGCGAGGCCCTTGACCGCCGTGTTGATCGACTCCGTGCCGCCGGAGGTGAAGAGCGTCTCGGAGGCGCGGCCGCCGAGGAAGCGCGCCACCTGAGCGCGGGCCGCCTCCAGCGCGCGCGCCGCGGCGTCGCCGAGCGCGTGGCTGCTCGACGGGTTGCCGTACTCGGCCGTGAGGAACGGCCACATGGCCTCCAGCACCTCGCGGCGCACGGGCGAGGTCGCGGCGTGATCGAGGTAGATCACTCGACCGCGATGTCCAGGCCGAGGTCGAGCGAGCGGACGCTGTGGGTGAGCGCCCCGACGGAGATCACGTCGACCCCCGCCTCCGCGATCGCGCGCACGGTCGAGAGGTCGACGCCGCCGCTCGCCTCGACCACGGCCCGCCCGCCGATGAGGGCGACGCCCTGGCGGAGCAGCTCGGGGGTGAAGTTGTCGAGCATGATCGTGTCCGCGCCTCCCGCCAGCGCGGGCTCGATCTGGTCGAGCCGGTCGACCTCGACCTCGAGGTGCGCCGTGTGGGGGATCGTGGCGCGCGCCGCCCGCAGGGCCGCGGTCAGGTCGATCCCGCGCGCGGCGAGCACCGCGAGGTGGTTGTCCTTCGCCAGCACCGCGTCCGAGAGCGAGAAGCGGTGGTTGCGGCCGCCGCCGCTGCGCACGGCGTGCCTCTCGAGCGCGCGCAGGCCCGGCGTGGTCTTGCGGGTGTCGACGATGCGGGCCCGGGTCCCCTCCACCGCGGCGACGTACTGCGCCGTCAGGGTGGCGATGCCGCTCATCCGCTGCACGAGGTTGAGCGCGACCCGCTCGCCGCGGAGCACGCCGCCCGCGGGGCCCTCGATCCGGGCGAGGGTCTGCCCGGCCTCGAAGACAGCGCCGTCCTCCACGAGAACCGAGCAGCGGATCCGGGAGTCGACCTGCCGCATCGTGCCGACCAGGACGGCGCCACCGCTGAAGACGCCCGGCTCGCGGGCGACCAGGGCGGCGCTCGCGGTGGCGTCCGCGGGGAGCAGGGTGTCGGAGGTCAGGTCTCCCCAGGGCGCGTCCTCCTCGAGGGCGAGGGTGACGACGCGGTCGATGCTCTGGCGGGTCAGCACGGAAGGGCCGCCTCTCTGATGGGGGCGGCGGCGCTCGCCGTCGCGGAGTCGGGGGAGTCGGTGCGGTGGTGGGCGCCGACGGAGTGCGTGCGCGCGAGCGCGGCGTCGATCAGAGCGAGGGCGCAGGTGCGCAGGTTCGCGTCCTCGAGCGTCCGCAGTCCGAGCGGAGCGGGAGAAGCGGAGGCGACGAGCGCGTCGCGCGCCGCCGTGAGCCCCGCCGCGTCCCGGGAGAGGCCGGCGCCCGCCCACATCGCGTCCTGCAGAGCGGTGCGGTCGAGCGTCATCGGCAGGACGGCGCGGGGAGGGGCGACCGGTCCGCCGCTCCACGGGAGGGAGTCGAGAGCGAGCGCCGCGCGGCGCGCGAACACGACGCCCTCGAGCAGGCTGTTGGAGGCGAGGCGGTTCGCGCCGTGGACGCCGGTGCGGGCGACCTCGCCCACCGCGAGCAGTCCGGGAAGACTCGTGCGCCCGTCCAGGTCGGTCGCGATCCCGCCCATCCAGTAGTGCGCGGCCGGAGTCACGGGCAGCAGGTCGTCGGCGAGCGAGAGCCCGTTCTCGCGGCACACCGCCGAGATCGTCGGGAACCTCCGCGCCAGCACCTCGGGGTCGATCGCCCGGGCGTCCAGGTGCACGGGCAGTCCGCCCTGCAGCCGCATCCGCTCCGCGATCGCGCGCGCCACGACGTCGCGCGGCGCCAGCTCGGCCTCGGGGTGCACGCCGGTCAGGAACCGCTCGCCCGCGGCGTCCCGCAGCACCGCGCCCTCGCCGCGCACCGCCTCCGAGACGAGGAAGCCGCCCGGCAGCGCGAGTGTGGTCGGGTGGAACTGGTAGAACTCCAGATCCGCCGTCTCCGCTCCCGCCCGCAGGGCCGCAGCGAGCCCGTCCCCGGTCGCGACGGACGGATTGGTGGTGTACCGGTACAGCTGCCCGGCGCCTCCGGTGGCCAGCACGACCGCGTCGGCCGCCAGGCGCTCGAGCACGCCGTCGTGCAGGACGTCGGCGCCCGTGACCGAGCCGCCTTCCCTCACCAGGTCGACCAGGGCGACGTGCTCGCGCACCTCGACGGAGGAGGCCCGCACCGCCGCCACGAGCGCGGCCTCGATCGCGGCGCCCGTCGCGTCACCGCCGGCGTGCAGGATCCGAGGACGCGAGTGGGCGCCCTCGAGTCCCCGTGCCAGCTCGCCGCCCTCGTGGTCGAAGCCGACGCCCCACTCCTGCAGCGCCGCGACCGCCTCCGGCCCCTCGGCGCAGAGCACCTCGACCGCCGAGCGCACGGCGAGGCCCGCGCCCGCGGACAGCGTGTCCTCCACGTGCAGCGCCACCGAGTCGCCCGGCGCCGTGACCGCGGCGATCCCGCCCTGCGCGGCGAGCGTCGACGACTCCGCGAGCGCGCCCTTGGTGACGAGCAGCACCTCGTGGCGGCGCTCGGCCGTCAGCGCGGCGACCAGCCCGGCGACACCGCTGCCGACGACGACGACCCGCGCCATGTCAGACCCCCGCCGGCCCGGCGGGCGGAACGGCCGCGAGCATCCGCTCGAGGGCGATGCGCGCCTCGGCCTGCACCGACTCCGCGACCTCGATGCGGTTGAGCACCGTCCCCGCCACCAGGCCCTCGAGCACCCAGGCGAGGTAGCCGGGGTGGATGCGGTACATGGTCGAGCACGGGCAGACCACGTCGTCGAGGCAGAAGATCGTGTGCTGCGGGTACTGGACGGCGAGGCGCTGCACCAGGTTGATCTCGGTGCCGATCGCGAAGGTCGATCCCGCGGGCGCCGCCTGGATCGCCTTCACGATGTAGTCGGTCGAGCCGTACTCGTCGGCCGCGTCGACGACCGCCATCGGGCACTCCGGGTGCACGATCACGCGCACGCCCGGGTGCTCGGCGCGCGCCTTCGCGATCTGGGCCGTCGTGAAGCGCTTGTGCACCGAGCAGAAGCCGTGCCAGAGGATCACCTGCGCGTCCAGGAGCGTCGCGGTGTCGGAGCCGCCCTGCGGCTTCCGCGGGTTCCACATCGGCATCCGCTCGAGCGGCACGCCCATCGCCTTCGCGGTGTTGCGGCCGAGGTGCTGATCGGGGAAGAAGAGCACCCGCTGCCCGCGCGCGAACGCGTCCTCGAGCACGGTCGCCGCGTTCGAGGAGGTGCAGACCACGCCGCCGTTGCGTCCGCAGAACGCCTTCAGCGCGGCGGAGGAGTTCATGTACGTGACCGGGACGAGCGGCACGCGGCCGTCGGCGTCCGGCTCGGTGCCGTAGAGCTCGATGAGCTCGGCCCACGCGTCCTCCACCGAGTCGATGTCGGCCATGTCGGCCATCGAGCAGCCGGCCGCCAGGTTCGGCAGGATCACGGCCTGCTCCGGTCCGGAGAGGATGTCGGCGGTCTCCGCCATGAAGTGCACGCCGCAGAAGACGATCGCCTCGGCGTCCGGCCGGCTCGTCGCCGCCTTCGCCAGCTGGAAGGAGTCGCCCACGTAGTCGGCGTACTGCACCACCTCGTCCCGCTGGTAGAAGTGGCCGAGCACCACGACCCGCTCGCCGAGGGTCTCCTTGGCCGCGAGGATGCGGTGGTGCAGCTCGTCGGCGCTCGCCGTGGTGTACTCCTCCGGCAGACGGCCCTGGACCGGGGCGTCGGCCGGGATCGGGTCGGCCTGGGAGGCGCCGGGCCCGTACGCGGGCAGGCCGAGGTCGAACGACCAGGGGGCCTCCGCGAGCTCGGGCGCGCAGGTGGCGCCGGGCGCGGAGCCGCCCTCGATGAGCCGGATGGTGCTGTCGACGGATGTCACGGTCTTCTCCTCGTGAGGCGGGTGGGGGGAGTCGGGCGGCGCGCTCAGACGGGCAGCGGGCCGTTGTCGACGAGCGCCGCCGACTCGTCGTAGCGGTAGAGGCGCGGGGGACGGTGGCGGGTGCCCGTCAGGCGCTCCCCGGTGGGCACCACGGTGCCGGAGCTCTCGATCGTCCGGCGGAAGTTGGCCGGGTCGAGGGGCTTCTGCAGGACGGCCTCGTGGACCTCCCGCAGCTGGGACAGGGTGAAGGCGCCGCCGAGGAAGGCCTGCGCGATGCGGGAGTACTCCATCTTGTTGCGCAGGCGCCAGAGGGCGTAGTCGACGATCAGGCCGTGGTCGAAGGCGAGCTCGAGCGGCAGATCGGTGCAGAGCCAGGCGACGTTCTCTCCCACGATGGCCTCGTCGGCCTCGGCGGAGCGCACGAGCGCCCAGTAGACGATCGACACGACGCGGTCCTCGCCGGGGGAGCGGTCGGTGCCGCCGACGGCGTAGAGCTGCTCGAGGTAGCGCGGAGCCAGGCCCGTGGTCTCGCGGAGAGTGCGGCGGGCCGACTCGGCGAGGTCCTCGTCCGGATGCAGCGGTCCGCCGGGCAGCGCCCAGAGTCCCTCGAACGGCTCGCGGATGCGCCGGACGACGGGGATCCAGACGGTGCTCGCTCCGGTCTCCGGGTGCGGCCGCAGCGCGAAGATCACCGTCGACACGGCGAGCTGCACGTCCGGCATCCAGTGCTCCCTAGTAAGAGTCGCACCGACTGTAAGTGCTGCAACCACCTTAGTGTCACCGCCACCCGAACACCTAACGGAAGGAGCGACACGCCGCGACGAGTCCGCCCCGCCGCTAGGCTGACCGCACAACCGAATACCGGGCCGCAATACGCGACGCGGGAGAGCCGACTCCGGTCGGCACCGAAGGAGCAAGCCTCCCCGCCAATCTCTCAGGTCTCTGTACCGCGTCGAACTGGCCACTCTGGAAAGCGATCCGCTCGGATCCGCCCATGGTGAAAGCGCACGACCCCTCGGGGCGGCGCGAATCTCTCAGGCTCCACGACAGAGGGGGAGTTCCCACGGCACTGCTGTGCTCTGCCGCGAACGCGGCGCGAGTCCAGCACTGCGACGAAATGGAGAACTCATGTCCGAGACCCCGACGACGGCCCCCGAAGCCCGCTACTCGCCCCTGCACGACGTGCACGTGGCCGCCGGCGCGTCCTTCACCGACTTCGCGGGGTGGCAGATGCCGGTCCGGTACTCCGGCGACCTCGCCGAGCACCACGCCGTGCGCACCGCCGCCGGCCTGTTCGACCTCTCGCACATGGCCGAGATCCTCGTCGTCGGGCCCGAGGCGGTCGACGCCCTCGACTACGCGCTGGCGAGCGACATCTCGGCCGTCGGCGCGGGCCGCGCGAAGTACACCCTCCTCCTGGAGCGCACGGGCGGTGTGATCGACGACCTCGTCGTCTACCGCACGGGCGAGGACCGCTTCATGGTCGTCGCGAACGCGGCCAACCGTCACATCGTCGTCGAGACGCTCCGCGACCGCACCGCGATGTTCGAGTGCGAGCTGTTCGACGAGAGCGACGACGTCGCCCTGATCGCGCTGCAGGGCCCGCGCTCGCTCGAGATCCTGCAGAACGTCCAGGGCCTCGCCGTCGAGACCGAGCGGGGAGCGGAGTCGGTGCTCGACACGGACGACGCCGCGCGGCTGCTCGCGGAGCTGCGGTACTACCGCGCCGTGCCCGCCACCTTCGAGGCGCACCCGATCCTGATCGCGCGCACCGGGTACACGGGCGAGGACGGCTTCGAGATCTACGTCTCGCCCGACTCCGCTCCCGCGCTCTGGCAGGCGCTCGCCGAGACCGGCGCCGGGGCGGGCCTCGTCCCCGCCGGCCTCGCGGCGCGCGACACCCTCCGCCTCGAGGCGGGCATGCCGCTCTACGGCCACGAGCTCTCCCGCGACGTCTTCCCCGCGCAGGCCGGCCTCGGCCGCGTCGTCGCCCTCGGGAAGCCGATCGACTTCGTCGGCCGCGCGGCGAGCGAGGAGGGTCCCTCCGGAGACGCTCCCGTGCTCGTCGGGCTCGTCGGCGAGGGCCGCCGCGCCGCCCGCGCCGACTACACCGTCCTCTCCGGCGACGACGCGGTGGGAGTGGTCACCAGCGGCGTCCTCTCGCCGACCCTGGGCGTTCCGATCGCGATGGCCTACGTCGCCCCCGCCTCCGCACAGCCCGGGACGGCGCTCGCCGTCGACATCCGCGGCACGCGCCTCCCGATGACCGTCACCGAGCTCCCCTTCTACTCGAGAAAGAAGAACTGACATGGCCGTGCCCACCGAGCTGCAGTACACCTCCGACCACGAGTGGATCCGGGTCGACGGTGAGGTCGCGACCGTCGGCATCACCGCCTACGCCGCCGACAAGCTGGGCGACGTCGTCTTCGTCGAGCTCCCCGAGGCGGGAGCCCGCGTCGAGGGCGGCAGCGTCGTCGGCGAGATCGAGTCGACGAAGTCGGTGGGCGAGCTGTTCGCCCCCGTCGACGGCGAGGTCCTCGAGGCCAACACCGCCGTCGTCGACAGCCCCGAGCTCGTGAACTCCGACCCGTTCGGCGAGGGGTGGCTGATCCGGGTCCGCTTCGACGCCCTGCCCGACGGCCTCCTCGACGCCGCCGCCTACACCGAGCTGGTCGGCGAGTAGATGGCGGCCACCAGGACCCCCGGCGCCTTCGAGTCCCGCCACATCGGGACCGACGCCGACGCGCAGCGCACCATGCTCGCGGCTCTCGGCTACGACTCCGTCGAGGAGCTCGTCACCGCCGCCGTCCCCGAGTCGATCCAGGTCCGCGACCTCCCGCGGGTGCTGCCCGCTCCGGCCACCGAGACCGAGGCGCTCGCCGAGCTGCGCGCCCTCGCCGCGCGGAACACGGTGCGACGGCCGATGATCGGCCTCGGCTACTACGGCACGCACACCCCCGCCGTGATCACGCGCAACGTGCTCGAGAACCCCAGCTGGTACACGGCCTACACGCCCTACCAGCCCGAGATCTCGCAGGGGCGCCTGGAGGCGCTGATCAACTTCCAGACGATGGTCTCCGACCTCACCGGCCTCGACACGGCCGGCGCATCGATGCTGGACGAGGGCACCGCCGTCGTCGAGGCGATGCTGCTCACCCGCCGCGCCTCGAAGGCGCGCACCGACGTCTTCGTCGTCGACTCCGACGCCCTCCCGCAGACCCTCGCGCTGCTGCGCGGCCGCGCGGAGGCCGTCGGCATCCGCATCGTCGAGCTCCCGCTCTCGCGCACCGCCGCGGAGGAGGTGCCGGAGTGCTTCGGCGCCCTCGTGCAGTACCCCGGCGCATCCGGGCACCTCTGGGACCCGTCCGCCGTGCTCGCCGCGGTGAAGGCCCACGGCGGCCTGGCGGTCGTCGCCGCCGACCTGCTCGCGCTGACCCTGGTGCGCTCGCCGGGCGAGCTCGGCGCGGACGTCGCGGTCGGCACCACGCAGCGCTTCGGCGTCCCGCTGGGCTTCGGGGGACCGCACGCCGGCTACCTCGCCGTCCGCAAGGGACTCGAGCGCCAGCTTCCCGGCCGCCTCGTCGGCGTCAGCCAGGACGCGGACGGCCACCCCGCCTACCGCCTGTCCCTCCAGGCCCGCGAGCAGCACATCCGCCGCGAGAAGGCGACCTCGAACATCTGCACCGCCCAGGTCCTGCTGGCCGTCATGGCCGCGATGTACGCGGTCTACCACGGGCCGGACGGGCTCGCCGCGATCGCCGAGCGCGTGCACGGCCGGGCCGCGCTCCTCGCGCGCCTCCTCCTCGACCGGGGCCACTCCCTCCGGCACGCCGACTTCTTCGACACCGTCTCGGTCGTCGTGCCCGGCGGCGCGGAGGCGGCGGTCGCCCGCACCCGCGAGGCCGGCTTCGACGTGCGCCTGGTCGACGCCGACACGGTCTCGGTCTCGATCGACGAGACGGTCACCGACCTCGAGGTGATCGCCGTCGCGACCGCCGTCGGGCAGCTGGACTCGTCGTTCGGCTTCCTCGGCGGCTCCGCGCGGAGCATCCCCGCCGAGCTCGACCGCCGCACGCCCTTCCTCGTGCACCCGGTCTTCAGCAGCCACCACAGCGAGACCTCGATGATGCGCTACCTCAAGCGCCTCGCCGACTCGGACTACGCGCTCGACCGCGGCATGATCCCGCTCGGCTCCTGCACCATGAAGCTCAACGCCGCCACCGAGATGGAGGCGGTCAGCTGGCCCGAGTTCGCGGATCTGCACCCGTTCGCCCCCGAGGCGGACGTGCAGGGATCGCTGGCGCTGATCGACCAGCTGGAGGGGTGGCTCGCCCACCTCACCGGCTACGACTCCGTGTCGCTCCAGCCCAACGCCGGCTCGCAGGGCGAGCTCGCGGGCCTGCTGGCGATCCGCGGCTGGCACCGCTCCAACGGCGACGAGGACCGCACGGTCTGCCTGATCCCCTCGAGCGCACACGGCACCAACGCCGCGAGCGCGGTCCTCGCCGGCATGCGCGTCGTCGTCGTGGCCTGCGACGAGCTCGGCAACGTCGACCTGGACGACCTCCGGGCGAAGATCGCCGAGCACGCGGGCTCCCTCGCCGCGCTGATGATCACCTACCCGTCGACCCACGGCGTCTACGAGCACGAGGTCGCCGAGATCTGCCGCCTCGTCCACGAGGCCGGCGGACAGGTGTACGTGGACGGCGCGAACCTCAACGCGCTCCTCGGCTTCGCCCGCTTCGGCGACTTCGGCGGCGACGTCTCGCACCTCAACCTGCACAAGACGTTCTGCATCCCGCACGGCGGAGGCGGTCCCGGCGTCGGGCCCGTCGCCGCGAAGGCGCACCTCGCGCCGTTCCTGCCCGGCCACCCGCTCGCGCAGCGGCTCGAGCACGGCGTGGGCACGAAGGGCGAGCGGATCGTCCACGGCGGCGCGCCGGTGTCGGCGGCGCCCTACGGCAGCCCCGGCATCCTGCCGATCTCGTGGGCGTACGCCCGGATGATGGGCGAGGAGGGCCTGCGGGCCGCGACCGGGGCGGCCGTCCTCTCGGCCAACTACGTCGCCGCGCGCCTGCGCGAGCACTACCCGGTGCTCTACACGGGGGACAACGGGCTCGTCGCGCACGAGTGCATCCTCGACATCCGCCCGCTGACCGCGGCGACCGGAGTGACCGTGGACGACGTCGCCAAGCGCCTCGTCGACTACGGCTTCCACGCGCCGACCATGAGCTTCCCCGTCGCCGGGACCCTGATGGTCGAGCCGACGGAGAGCGAGGACCTCGCCGAGATCGACCGCTTCATCGACGCGATGATCGGGATCAAGCGGGAGGCCGACCGGGTCGGCGCGGGGGAGTGGCCGGTGGACGACAACCCGCTGCGCGGTGCCCCGCACACGGCCGAGTGCCTGACGGCCGAGGAGTGGACGCACCCCTACAGCCGCGAGGAGGCCGTCTACCCGGTCCGCTCGCTGGTGCGCGGCAAGTACTGGCCGCCGGTCCGCCGGATCGACCAGGCCTACGGCGACCGCAACCTCGTCTGCGCCTGCCCGCCCATCGAGGCCTTCGCCTGATCCGCCCGCACGCGCTCGTCGCGACCGAGGGTGAGAGAGCAGGAACGGAGCCTGGAGCCCGTCCTCGGCTCTCGCACCCTCGGTTGCGGACACCGTCGGTCCCTCACAGGCGCGCAGTGGGGCGCAGTTCACCCGGTCCCGGGGGGAACGGCGCACGGCGACTCCGGTGCGCGAGGGAGCCTGACCGTGTGGAACGCGTGGTGCAGGTGCTGGCAGGGCTCGACGGAGTCGCGACGAGCGAGCAGCTCCGACGTGCGGGCGTCACGCCGCGGCAGCTGAGGGCCGCCGTCGAGCGCGGCGCGGTCCTGCGGCTCAGGCGCGGGTGGTACGCCCTTCCGGCCGTTCCGTCCGCCCAGCGCCGCGCCGTCGCTGCGGGCGGCGTGCTCACGTGCGCCTCCGCGCTCTCCTCCCGCGGCCTCTGGGTCCTCGAGTCGGAGCAGCTGCACGTCGCCGTCCCGCCACACGCCTCCGAGCGTCGAGGGGGCAACGGCGTCCTGCTCCACTGGCGCCGGTGGGAGGGGTGCGGGCACGAGACCTCCTCCCTCGACGGACTCCGCTCCTCTCTGCTGCACCTGCTCGCGTGCGTCGACGGGGAGGACGCGCTGATGACGTTCGACAGCGCCGTGAACTCCGGAACCGTCGATCTCGACGATCTCCTCGGGCTTCGCGCTCTCGCCCCGGCCGGGAAGCGATGGGTGTTCGACGAGATCGAGCCGCGTGCGCAGTCCGGACTCGAGACGAGGGTCCGCCGGTGCGGACGCCGACTGCGCGTCCGCGTGCGGTCGCAGGTCGATGTCCCGCGGGTCGGGCGGGTCGACGTCGTCCTCGGAGACCGACTCGTGCTCGAGCCGGACGGGCGCGCTTTCCACTCCGGTTCGCACCAGCTGGAGGAGGACTACAGGCGCAGCCTCGAGCTCGCGGCGCAGGGCTACCTCTGCCTCCGGCTCTCGACTCGTCAGATCATCGGCTCCTGGGACCGGACCGAGGCGGTCATCCGTGGTCTCGTCCGACGTCGCGAGCACCTCTGGTCGGCTCTCCGGCCTGCAGACCGTCCGTGATCGAGGTGGGATCGGCGCCACGGGCCGCGAGGGGCGCGCCTGTGCCTCCTGACCTCGGTTGCGAACAGTCCGAGGTCACGTCTGCGGGGACGGCGGCGCGAACAGCTCGGGCCAGAGGGCGACGGCGAGCGGGTAGCCGACGAACGAGACGATGTCGATGATCGAGTGGGCGATCACGAGCGGCAGCGTCCGGCCGAAGCGCTGGTAGAACAGCCCGAACACCACTCCCATGACCACGTTCCCGATGAAGGGCCCGATGCCCTGGTACAGGTGGTAGCTGCCCCGCAGCAGTGCGCTGGTCACGAGGATCCGCCACCGGCCCCAGCCCAGGTCGCCGAGCCGCGCGTAGAGGTAGCCGATCACGACGACCTCCTCCTGCACCCCCGCGCGGATCGCGGACAGCACGAGCACCGGCACCGTCCACCAGTACGCGTCGAGCGGGGAGGCCACGACCGCCACGGTGATCCCCAGCGCGCGGCCGACGGCGTAGAGGGCGATGCCCGGCGCGCCGATCGCCACCGCCAGGATCGTCCCGGTCCCCAGGTCCGCCAGGGGCCGGCGCAGGTCGAGTCCCAGCCGCCCGAGCGGCCGGCCCGTGCTCTGCCAGAGCAGGAACGCGCAGAGGGCGACCGGCACGAGATCGAAGAAGAGCGCGAGCAGCTGGTACACGAGGTCGAAGCCCGGGCGGTCGCTGAGGGCGCCGTTGATCGTCGCGGTCTGGTCGGCCAGGGCGGTCGAGCGGGTGAGCCGGTTGGCGATCGAGACCACCGAGTAGACCGCGGAGGCGCCCAGCGAGAGCCCGAGGACCAGCAGGATCTCGACGCGGATCCGGCGCGGCGAGACCGCGGATCCTGACAGGTCGGTGGACACTTCGTGCGTCTCCTCTGAAGTCGATGTGTTGCGCGGTGGCCGCCCTGTGCGCACGTTTCGTGCAGAACGACGCAAGGATTCCACCTCCCGGTTACCGCTGTGTAACGGTTGCCACATGCTTTTGTGCAGATAGCGAGCGAATACATAGTCTCGTTCCAGGCATCCGCGCGACGGCCACCAGTCTCGTGCGCCGCCGCCGTCGCCACGCGCACGGCACTCCACGCGTCAGGGAAACCACTTCTCGCGCGCCCCCACACCACTGGAGGAATAGTGAACATCAGACGTTACGGATTCGGGGCTCTGGCGCTCGTCGCCGCGAGCACGCTGGTCCTGGCCGGCTGCAGCAGCTCGAACGACTCGGGCGGAGGTGCATCGGGAGGCGACGCCGCCGCGATCATCTCCACGAACGGCTCCGAGCCGCAGAACCCGCTGATCCCGACGAACACCAACGAGGTGGGCGGCGGCAAGATCCTCGACGAGATCTTCGCGGGCCTGGTCTACTACGACGCCAAGGGCGCCCCCGAGAACGACGTCGCCGAGTCCATCGAGTCGGACGACGCGCAGAACTACACCATCACGATCAAGTCGGGCCTGACCTTCACCAACGGCGACCCGGTCACCTCCAGCTCGTTCATCGATGCGTGGAACTACGGCGCCAAGCTGTCGAACAACCAGCTCAGCGCGTCGTTCTTCTCGAACTTCGAGGGCTTCAGCGACACCGAGGACAGCGAGCTCACCGGCCTCAAGGCCGTGGACGACACCACCTTCACCGTGGCGCTCAAGTCCCCGCAGTCGGACTTCCCGATCAGCCTCGGCTACTCGGCGTACTACCCGCTGCCGGCCGCCGCGTTCGACGACATGGCCGCCTTCGGTGAGAACCCGATCGGCAACGGCCCGTACAAGCTCGACGGCGACGACGCGTGGCAGCACGACGTCCAGATCGAGCTCGTCAAGAACGACGAGTACACCGGCCCCCGCGAGGCCCAGAACGGCGGCCTGAAGATCGTCTTCTACGCCACGCAGGACGCCTCCTACGCCGACCTCCTCGGCGGCAACGTCGACGTGATCGACCAGATCCCGGACTCCGCCTTCGGCACCTTCGAGAGCGACCTCGGCGACCGCGCCGTGAACCAGCCCTCGGCCGTGTTCCAGTCCTTCACCATCCCGGGCCGTCTCCCGCACTTCGACGGCGAGGAGGGCAAGCTCCGCCGCCAGGCGATCTCGATGTCCTTCGACCGCAAGGAGATCACCGACGTGATCTTCGAGGGCACCCGCACCCCGGCCTCCGACTTCACCTCCCCGGTGATCGACGGCTACAGCGACGCCCTCTCCGGCGCGGACGTGCTCGAGTACAACCCCGACGAGGCGAAGGCGCTGTGGGCTCAGGCCGACGCGATCAGCCCCTGGGACGGCACCTTCAAGATCGCCTACAACGCTGACGGCGGCCACCAGGGCTGGGTCGACGCGGTGACCAACTCGATCAAGAACACGCTGGGCATCGACGCCGAGGGCGACGCGTACCCGACCTTCGCCGAGGCGCGCACCAAGATCGTCGACCGCTCGATCGAGACCGCGTTCCGCACCGGATGGCAGGCCGACTACCCGAGCCTCTACAACTTCCTCGGACCGCTCTACGTGACCGGCGCCTCGTCCAACGACGGCGACTACTCCAACCCCGAGTTCGACACCCTGCTCCAGCAGGGCCTGTCGGACGCCGACGCCGACGCTGCGAACAAGACGTTCCAGCAGGCCCAGGAGATCCTCCTGCAGGACCTCCCGTCGCTGCCCCTGTGGTACGCGAACGTGACCGGCGGCTACGGCGAGGGCGTGTCGAACGTCGAGTTCGGCTGGAACTCGGTGCCGCTCTACTACGAGATCACCAAGAACTAAGCTCGAACCACTGGGGCGCTTCGCCCGTGCCGTCGGCCACCCGGTCACGGCACGGGCGGAGCGCCCTGTTTCGGTCACAATCGAATGAGGTCCCCATCCATGCGACTCCGGAACCGGCTGGGCTGACATGCTCGCCTACATCGTCCGACGCATCCTGCAAGCCGTCCCCGTGCTCATCGGCACCACGTTCCTCATCTACTTCATGGTCTTCTCCATGCCGGGGAACCCGCTCCTGTCGCTCTTCGGCGACAAGACGCCGAGCCCCGCGCTCCTCGCCCGCCTCGAGGAGCAGTACCACCTGAACGAGCCCTTCTTCGTCCAGTACCTGTACTACCTGGGAGGCGTCGTCCGCGGCGACTTCGGCATCTCGTTCTCCGGCCAGTCCGTCAACGAGATCCTCGCCCGCACCTTCCCGGTCACTCTGACGCTGGCCATGATGGCGATCGTCATCGAGATCGTCGTCGCGCTGACCATCGGCCTCATCAGCGGCCTGCGCAAGGGCAGCTTCTTCGACGCGAGCGCGCTGGTCGTCAGCCTCCTGCTCGTCTCGGTGCCGATCTTCGTGCTCTGCTTCATCGCGCAGTCCTTCTTCGCGATCCAGCTGGGGTGGTTCCCCCCGACCGTCGGAGCCGACGCGTCGTTCCAGAGGCTGCTGCTGCCCGCGATCGTGCTCGCCCTGTTCGTCGTCGCCTCCGCCATCCGCCTCACGCGCGGCTCGGTCATCGAGACGGCCGGCTCGGACTTCGTGCGCACCGCGTACAGCAAGGGGCTCTCGCGACGCCGCGTCATCCCCGTGCACGTCCTGCGCAACTCGCTCATCCCGGTCACGACGCAGTTCGGAGCCGACTTCGGCCTCCTGATCGTCGGCGCGACCGTGACCGAGGGCATCTTCAACGTTCCCGGAGTCGGGAACACGCTCTATCAGGCGATCATCCGAGGGGAGCGACCGACCGTCGTCTCCTTCGTCACGGTCATGGTGCTGTTCTACCTCGTGGTGAACATCCTCGTCGACCTGCTCTACGCCGTACTCGACCCGAGGATCCGCTATGCCAAATGAGTCCACCGGCGGCGTGCAGAAGTCCCGCCGCATCGACCACTTCGTGGCCCCGCTCGAGGAGACGCCGATCGCGTCGGTCGACGCCGTCAGCCTCGACGAGAAGCCCAGCAACCTCTGGACCGACGCGTGGCGCGACCTGCGCAAGCGCCCCATGTTCTGGATCTCGGGCGTCCTGATCCTCGTCATCATCGCCGTCGCACTGTTCCCGGGCCTGTTCACCTCGGTGGATCCCCGCCAGTGCGCGCTCTCGTTCAGCAACCAGGGCCCCGGCGACGGCAGCGTGCTCGGCTACACCAAGCAGGGCTGCGACGTGTTCTCGCGGATCATCCACGGCACGTCCACGTCGCTGACCGTCGGCCTCATCGTGATCGTGATCACGACGGTGTCCGGCGTCATCGGCGGCGCGCTGGCCGGCTTCTTCGGCGGCTGGGTCGACACCGTGATCATGCGCCTCGGCGACATCTTCTTCTCCATCCCCTACATCCTCGCCGCGGTCGTCATCATGTCCGTCTTCTCGGCCCACCGGAACGTGTTCGTCATCGCCCTGGCGATCGGCGCGTTCGCGTGGCCGACGACGGCGCGCGTCCTGCGCTCCGAAGTCCTCCGCGTGAAGCAGTCCGACTTCGTCGGCGCCGCCACCGCGACGGGCCTCTCGCGCATGGCGATCCTGTTCCGGCACGTGCTGCCGAACTCGATCGCGCCCGTCATCGTCGTCACGACGATCTCGCTCGGCGCGGCCATCACCGCGGAGGCGACGCTGTCGTTCCTCGGCGTCGGCCTGCCCGGCTCGGTCATGTCGTGGGGCAACGACATCAGCCAGGCCCAGCGCGACCTGCGCACCAACCCGCAGACGCTGATCTACCCGTCGATCGCCCTGACGGTCACGGTGCTGAGCTTCATCCTCCTCGGCGAGTCGCTCCGCGACGCGCTCGACCCGAAGGCGAGGGCCCTCCGATGACCGCCACGACACCGAACGCACCGCGGGGGCCGCTGCTCGAGGTCACCGACCTCGAGGTCGGCTTCCAGACCGGCAGCGGACTGGTCCCCGCCCTCCGCGGCGTGAGCCTCACGATCGAGCACGGCCAGACCGTCGCGATCGTGGGGGAGTCGGGCTCCGGCAAGTCGACGACCGCCGCCGCGATCATCGGCCTGCTCCCCGGCACCGGCCAGGTCACCGCCGGCTCCGTGCTCTTCGACGGCAAGGACCTCGCGAAGGCCTCGAGGACCGAGCTCGAGGACATCCGGGGCCGCCGCATCGGCTACGTCCCGCAGGACCCGATGTCGAACCTCAACCCCGTGTGGTCGGTCGGCTTCCAGGTCGAGGAGACCATCAAGGCCAACGGCCTGGCGACCGGTCGCAAGGAGGTGCGCGCCAAGGCGATCGAGGTCCTGCAGAACGCGGGCCTCGCCGACGCGGAAAAGCGCCTCAAGCAGTTCCCGCACCAGTTCTCCGGCGGCATGCGCCAGCGCGTGCTGATCGGCATCGGCCTGGCCGCGGCTCCCCAGCTGCTGATCGCCGACGAGCCCACCTCGGCGCTCGACGTCACGGTCCAGCGCCGGATCCTCGACCACCTCGAGACGCTGACGAAGACCGACGGCACCGCGCTGCTCTTCATCACGCACGACCTGGGCCTCGCCGCCGAGCGCGCCGAGAAGCTCATCGTCATGTACAAGGGCCGCATCGTCGAGTCCGGCGCGTCGGTGGAGGTGCTGCAGAACCCGCAGCACCCCTACACGCAGCGCCTGATCGCGGCGGCGCCCAGCCTGGCGTCGCGCCGCATCCAGTCGACGGCCGGGCGGGCCGTGGAGTCGGTCCCCGGCGAGTCGGAGGCCGTCCGCGAGGTCGACCTGGTCGGCGCGGGTGCCGCGCACCACGCCGGCGCCGTCGCCTCCGGCGCGCCGATGATCGAGGTCGACGGCCTCACCAAGGTCTTCAAGATCCGCCGCGGCGGCCTGAAGGCCGAGGACTTCACGGCCGTCGACAACGTGTCGTTCTCGATCCCGAAGGGCACCACCACGGCGCTCGTGGGCGAGTCCGGCTCGGGCAAGTCGACCATCGCCCGCCTGGTGCTGGGCCTCGAGACGGCGACCTCCGGTGCGATCTCGATCGCCGGCCGCCGGACCGAGAAGCTCAAGGGCCGCGACATGCTGGCGCTCCGGCGCTCCATGCAGCCGGTGTTCCAGGACCCGTACGGCTCGCTCGACCCGCTGCACAACATCGGCAACACCATCTCGGAGCCGCTGCGGGTGCACAAGGTCGGCGACCGGACGTCGCAGCGCGAGCGCGTCCTCGAGCTGCTCGACCAGGTGTCCCTCCCGCGCGTGATCGCGAGCCGGTACCCGAACGAGCTCTCCGGCGGCCAGCGCCAGCGCGTGGCGATCGCCCGCGCGCTCGCGCTGAAGCCGGAGATCGTGGTGCTCGACGAGGCCGTGTCGGCACTGGACGTCCTCGTCCAGGCGCAGATCCTCCGCCTCCTCGCCGATCTGCAGGCCGAGCTCGGGCTCACCTACCTGTTCATCACGCACGACCTGGCGGTGGTCCGCGTGATCGCCGACGACGTCTGCGTGATGCAGAAGGGCCGGATCGTCGAGCACGCGCCGACGGACACCGTGTTCGACTCGCCGCAGCAGGAGTACACCCGCGAGCTGCTCGACGCCATCCCCGGCGCCGGCATCGAGTTCGCGGTCTGACCGACGGTCACCAGGGCCCCGGCCCCGCCTGGACCGCTCCTCGGAGCCCTCCGGAGCGGGGATCCGGGGCCCTTCGCCGTGCGGACGCCTCGCTGCGGTACGATGGATGGTCCCCCTTTTGCACGAGAACACGAGACGAGTCCGTATCCATGGCAAGTGCCACCCGCTCCGACCTGCGCAACGTCGCGATCGTCGCCCACGTCGACCATGGCAAGACCACGCTGGTCGACGCCATGCTCAAGCAGACGAACTCCTTCGACGCGCACGCCCACGTGGACGAGCGCGCGATGGACTCCAACGAGCTCGAGCGCGAGAAGGGCATCACGATCCTCGCGAAGAACACCGCTGTCTCGTACAGCGGCAAGCACGCGAGCGACGGTCCCATCACCATCAACGTCATCGACACCCCGGGCCACGCCGACTTCGGAGGCGAGGTCGAGCGCGGCCTGTCGATGGTCGACGGCGTCTGCCTCCTCGTCGACGCGTCCGAGGGCCCGCTGCCCCAGACCCGCTTCGTGCTGCGCAAGGCGCTCGAGGCGAAGCTCCCCGTCATCCTGCTGGTCAACAAGACCGACCGCCCCGACGCGCGCATCGACGAGGTCGTCGCCGAGAGCCAGGACCTGCTCCTCGGCCTCGCCTCCGACATGGCCGACGACGTGCCGGACCTCGACCTCGATGCGATCCTCGACGTCCCCGTGGTCTACGCCTCCGGCAAGGCCGGCCGCGCCTCGGCGAACAAGCCCGAGGACGGCACGCTGCCGGACGCCGAGGACCTGGAGCCGCTGTTCGAGGCGATCCTCAAGCACATCCCGGCGCCGACCTACGACGACGACGCGCCCCTCCAGGCCCACGTCACCAACCTCGACGCGTCGCCGTTCCTCGGCCGCCTCGCCCTCCTCCGCGTCTTCAACGGCACGATCAAGAAGGGGCAGACGGTCGCCTGGGTCCACCACGACGGCACCCACACCAACGCGCGCATCACCGAGCTGCTGATCACCAAGGCGCTCGACCGCTACCCGGCCGAGTCCGCGGGCCCCGGCGACATCGTCGCGATCGCGGGCTTCCCCGAGATCACCATCGGCGAGACCATCGCCGACCCCGAGGACATCCGCCCGCTGCCGGCCATCACGGTCGACGACCCGGCGATCTCGATGACCATCGGCACCAACACCTCGCCGCTCGTCGGCAAGGTCAAGGGCCACAAGCTCACGGCGCGCATGGTCAAGGACCGCCTCGACCGCGAGCTCATCGGAAACGTGTCGCTCAAGATCGTCGACATCGGACGCCCCGACTCGTGGGAGGTCCAGGGCCGCGGCGAGCTCGCGCTGGCCATCCTCGTCGAGCAGATGCGCCGCGAGGGCTACGAGCTGACCGTCGGCAAGCCCCAGGTGGTCACCCGCCAGGTCGACGGCAAGACGCACGAGCCCTTCGAGCACCTCACGATCGACGCGCCGGAGGAGTACCTCGGCGCGATCACGCAGCTCCTCGCCGCCCGCAAGGGCCGCATGGACGGCATGTCGAACCACGGCACCGGCTGGGTCCGCATGGAGTTCATCGTCCCGTCGCGCGGCCTGATCGGCTTCCGCACCGAGTTCCTCACCACCACGCGCGGCACCGGCATCGCGAACGCGATCCTGCACGGCTACGAGCCGTGGGCGGGCGCGATCGTCACCCGCAACAACGGGTCGATCGTCGCGGACCGCAACGGCGTCGTGACCCCGTTCGCCATCATCGCGCTCCAGGAGCGGATGACCTTCTTCGTGAACCCCACCGAGGAGGTCTACGAGGGCATGGTGATCGGCGAGAACTCGCGCAACGACGACATGGACGTGAACATCACCAAGGAGAAGAAGCTGACCAACATGCGTCAGTCCACCTCCGACACCTTCGAGTCGATGACGCCGTCGCGTCAGCTGACGCTCGAGGAGTGCCTCGAGTTCGCCCGCGAGGACGAGTGCGTCGAGGTCACCCCCGAGGTCGTCCGCATCCGCAAGGTGGAGCTCGACGCGAACGCCCGCGCGCGCATGACGAGCCGCCTCAAGAAGCAGGGCTGAGCCCCGGGCGCCTCGGCGCCCGCCCACGACGAGACCGGCCGGAGCGATGCTCCGGCCGGTCTCGTCGTCTCCGCGCGGTCCTGCAGCGCGTGCCGCAGGATCTCCTCCCTGCGGGTCGGATCAGCCCGCCGGGCTCGGAGAGGGAGAGGGAGTCGCGGACTCCGCCTCGAGCGTCGAGGTGACGAAGGAGACGAACGCCGCCGCGTCGTCCGGCTTCCCCGTGTACTGCTCGCCGTTCACCAGGACGGTCGGAGTCGACTCCAGCTTCTCGAGGGACGAGTTAGCCAGCGGCTGCGTGGTGGCCCGCTGGGTCGCGGCCTTCACCCAGGGCCGGAACTCGCCCGCCGTCATGCAGGCGAGGACGTCGTCGTCGGTGACGCCCGCTCCGGTCACCAGCGCCCGCAGCGCGTCGTCGTCCAGGCCCGTCGTCCCCTCCGCCGGCTGCTGCGCGAAGAGCGCCGCGTTCACGGCGAGGAAGCGGTCCGGATCCTCGTCGGCGACGCACGCAGCGGCGTTCGCGGCCCGGCTGGAGTACTCGGAGCCGGCCGAGGAGGAGTCGAGGATCGCGATCGGGTGGATCTCGAGCGTGATCGCCCCCTTCGTCAGCCACGACTGCAGCTGTTCGGCGTTCGCCTTCTCGAACTGCCCGCAGTACGGGCAGAGGTAGTCGACGTAGAGGTCGACGGCGACGACTCCGCCCGCCCGCGTGGCGCTCTCGTCGGTCGGGACGGGGGAGGCCCCCGGAGCGAGCGCCGCGGTCGTCGTCGCCGTCACGGCCGAGCCGTCGCCCGCGAGGACGATGCCGTCGCTGAGCATGTTCGCCGGGCCGGCGCTCGCGACCTCCTGCTGCGACCAGACGTTCCAGCAGACCAGGGCCACGACCGCGAGGAGCCCGACGACCGCTCCGCCCTGCCCGAGCAGCCGGTTCCGACGCCGCCGGCGCCTCTCTGCTTCGCGGCGCTCCCGCGCCTGCGCTCGGGCGAGCTCCTGGCGCTCGCGCTTGGTCAGGCCGCTTCTCGCACTGTTCCCGGACATCGCCGGCGACGCTACGGGCGCAGGCTTCGGCGCTCCGTGGAGTGCGCCCGCCGGATCCTGGGACGGAGTGCGGGTCCTCTCAGGGATCAGGCGAAGAGGCCGGAGCCGAGGAAGTCGCTCTCGTCGCGGGCGCCGGGCGGCACGGCGAACACGGCCGAGCCGACGTGCTTCACGTACTCGTTCAGTGCATCCGTCGCGAGGTTCCGCTGCACGGTGACGAACTGCTCGGGGGAGCGCTGGAACGAGAGGAAGAACAGTCCCGCGTTCAGGCGTCCGAGCTCGTCGTTGCCGTCGACGAAGTTGTAGCCGCGCCGCAGGAGCCGCACCCCGTCGTTCGCGCTCGGGTGCGCGAGGCGCACGTGCGACTCCTGATCGATCAGCGGGGCACCGGTGGCGCCGGCGGCCGCGAAGTCGGGCTCGGTGGACTCCGTGCCGCCCGAGAGCGGCGCGCCGGACCCCTTGCTGCGGCCGATGACCCGCTCCTGCTCGCCCAGCTGGCTGCGGTCCCAGGTCTCGATGATCATCCGGATCTTCCGCGCGACCAGGTAGCTGCCGCCGACCATCCACGCGGGGCCGTCGGAGGACGGGACCCAGACGTGCTCCTGGACCGCGTCGGCCTCCTCGGACTTCACGTTCGCCGTGCCGTCCTTGAAGCCGAAGAGGTTGCGCGGAGTCGCCTGGGCGGTGGACGTCGAGGAGGTGCGGCCGAACCCGAGCTGCGACCAGCGGAGCGAGGCCCGGCCGAACGCGATCCGGCTCAGATTGCGGATGGCGTGCACGGCGACCTGGGGGTCGTCCGCGCAGGCCTGGATGCAGAGGTCGCCGCCGCCGGCCGAGGGGACGAGCGCGTCGCCGCGGAAGCGGGGCAGGGCCTGCAGCTCCGGAGGCCGGCGGTCGGCGAGGCCGAAGCGGTCAGCGCCGGACTCGTCCGTGAAGAGTGTGGGTCCGAAGCCGACCGTGACGGTGAGGGACGCGGCGTCGAGCCCGAGCGCCTCCCCGGTGTCCTCCGGGGGAGCCGTGTCCGGCCCGTCCACCGCGCCGGTCTCGCCGACCTCGAGGCCCTGGGTCATCCGCGAGGCGGCGAGCGTCCAGTCCTTCAGGAGCTCGACGAGGTCCTCGCGCGTGGTACCCGCGGCGACGTCGAACGCGGCGAAGTGCAGCCGGTCCTGCGCGGCGGTGGTGATCCCCGCCTGGTTCGCGCCGAAGAACGGCACGGTGCGCGTGGCGGAGGAGGCCGTCGCGCTCGCGGAGGAGGTGACGGCCACCGTGCCGCCCACTCCGGCGGCCAGTCCGGCGGTCCCCGCCGAGACGAGGCCGAGCAGCCCGCGCCGCGAGAGGCGGCGGGGCTCGTCGGCGGACTGCTCCGGATCCGCGGGCAGGGCTCCCTCGTGCTGCGCGGCGTCCACTACGCGGCCGGCTCCTCGACGCCGAGCACCGTGTGCGTCAGCTGCGAGAGCGGCTCCGAGAGGGCGTTGACCGCGTCCGAGAGCTCCTTCTTCTGATCCGCGGTGAGGGTGGAGTACGCGGCGAAGCCGGAGTCGATCGAGCCGTACTGGGCGAGCAGAGCGTCGAGCTCCGAGAAGCGCTGCGTGATCCGCCCGGTGAGGTCGGCGCCCTCGTCGCCGCTGGCGGTCGCGATCGGCTCGACGTTGCCGAACGCCACCTCCGCGCCCTGGACGTTGGCCGCGAAGTCCGTGAGGTCGGTGCTCGACCACCAGTCCTCCTCGCCCGTGATCTTCCCGGCCGCGACCTCGTCGAGCAGGCCGATGGCGCCGTTGGAGATGTCGCCCACCGACACGGTGAAGCCGGGGGCGTTCACGAGGTCGGCCAGGCTCTGCACGTCGTCGACGAGGCCCTGGCCGAACTGCGTGCGCTGCTCGGGGGTGGAGGGCGCCCAGTCGAGGAGCGCGCTCGTGCCGTCGGAGTTGAGCGCACCGTCCGCGGGGGCCCACAGGTCCTTCTCGATGCGGTGGAAGCCGGTCCAGTCCAGGCCCTCGGCGACCGCGTCGACCTCGCGGTAGTCGATGCGCGGGTCGAGGTCGCCGAACGCCTCCGCGGTCGGCTCGATCCGCTCGTAGAAGACGCGGGTCGACGCGAACAGGCCGCGCGCCGACTCGTCGTCGCCGGCCTCGTAGGCCTGCGCGAACTCGGCGACCGCGGGGAGCAGCTCGCCCACCTGCGACTTCACGTACGCCACGTAGTTGGTGACCGCCGCCTCCGTCGCCGCCTTCTCGTCCGCCGACTGCGCGGTGGCCTCACCGGTGACGGTGAACTCGCTCAGCCCGACCGGGGCGCCCACCTGCTGGAACTTGCAGGCGGTGTAGTAGGTGCCCGGCTCGAGCTGAGCGACGTAGGAGACGTTCTGGCCCGGGGTCACGTTCTCCTTCTCGCCCACGATCCGCAGCTTGTCCTCGGCCAGGATCTCGAACTCGTTGACGTCCGAGCCGCCGTTGGTCAGCGAGAACGTCACCGCTCCCGCCTCGGCGGTCGCCGTCGACACCTCGCAGGCGTCGTCGCTGATCGCGACGTCGAGCGCGGCGGAGGAGGAGGACGCGGGGGTGTTCGGCACGCAGCCCGTGAGGATCAGCGCCAGGGCGCCGGCGCCGGCGAGGCCGAGGGTGACGCGGGGGAGGGTGGGACGAGCGCGCGAGGACATGCTTCTCCTGGATCGGGGCGAGTGCGCCGGCGGGGCCGGAGCGGGTCAGACGGAGGTGGGAGCGGGAGCGGCGATCGGGGCCGCGCTGCCCCGTCGCGGGCCGCGCAGGCGGACCTGGCGGACGAACAGGGCGCCGACGACGACGAGGTAGAGCAGCCAGGCGGTGAACTGCAGCGCGGTCGGCTCGGGCGTGTAGTTGAAGAGGCCGCCGACCACGGCGGTCACGGGCGGCGGGAGGATCGGGCCGAGCGAGAACAGCGGGGTCCCCCAGCCGGGCAGGAGCGACGCCTCCTGCAGGTCGCCGACGCCGTAGGAGAGGACGCCGGCCGCGACCAGGATGAGGAAGCCGCCCGTCCAGGTGAAGAAGCGCCCGAGGTCGATCCGGACGAAGCCCCGGAAGATCAGGTACGCGATGACCACCGAGCTGAGGATGCCCAGCAGTGCGCCGATCGTGCCGACCCAGGCGCTGGATCCCGACCCCGCACTGCTCGAGGACACGCTCGCCCAGACGAAGAGCGCCGTCTCGATGCCCTCGCGGCCGACGCTGATGAAGCCGAGGACCACGATCCCGAGAGCCGACCCTGCGACGGCGCCGTCGAGCCGGGACTCGAGGTCGCCCTTGAGGCTGCGGGCGTTCGCGCCCATCCAGAAGATCATCCACGTGACCAGGCCGACCGCGAGGATCGAGAGGCCGCCGCCGATGAGTTCCTGGGCCTGGAACGACAGGGTCGAGGGGCCCCAGGTGAGGATCGCACCGGTCACGAGCGAGATCGCGATCGCGGCGGCGATGCCGGTCCACAGCCGCGGCAGCACGTCGCGCCGGCCGAGCTTGGTCAGGTAGGCCACGAGGATGCCGACGACGAGGCCGGCTTCGAGGCCTTCGCGGAGGCCGATGAGGTAGTTTGCGAGCACGCGTGTTCTCTTGGTCGATGGTGGACGAGGAGGGGGCGACTCCCGCCCCGAGTCGATCCGGTCGGCGAGGCCCCGTTGTTCGGTAAGCCTTGCCTAACCCGGGTCGACTGTAGTCCGCTGCCCGGTCGCTGTCCAGAAGCGCCCGCAGCGGAGGCCGCGCAGGACGAGAGGCGGAGAGTGGACGCGGGCCGGGACGCAGCAGCGGAGCGGGTGGTGGCGGTGCACGCCCACCCCGACGACGAGACGATCACCATGGGCGGGACCCTGGCGCGACTGGTGGCGAAGGGCGCCTCCGTCACCGTCGTCACCGCCACGCGGGGCGAGTGCGGCGAGGTCATCCCCGAGGACCTCGCTCCGCTCGAGGGCTCGGCCGAGCTGGCCGCGCACCGCACGACCGAGCTCGTCGTCGCGCTCACGGCCCTCGGCGTCGCCGACCACCGCTTCCTCGGCGAGGCGGGCGCCCGCGCCCCCGGTCTCGCCCCGCGCGTGTACCGGGACTCCGGCATGCAGTGGGGGCCCGGCCGCGTCCCGGTGCCGCTCGAGCCGGTGGATCCCGCCTCCTTCACCGCCGCGTCCGAGGACGAGGAGGTGGCCGATCTCGTCGCCGTCCTCCGCCAGGTCGACGCGGGAGTCGTGCTCTCCTACGACGCGGGCGGCGGCTACGGCCACCCCGACCACGTCCGCACGGCCCGGGTCGCCGAGCGCGCCGCCGAGCTGCTGGGACTGCGCTTCCTCGCGGTGCTGCCCGAAGCTGCGCCGCCCCTGCCCGGCGACGTCGTGATCGAGCTGACAGCGGAGGACCACGCCCGCAAGCGAGCCGCTCACGAGGCGCACGCGACGCAGCTGGTGGTCCACGGCGACGAGGCGCGGCTCTCCAGCGGCCCGCCGTTCCCCATCGGCCGCATCGAGCGCTTCCGCCCGGTCGCGCAGGCGGGCCGTCCGACGCCGCTGCCGGAGGAGCACCCGACGCTCGGGTCGCGCGTGCTCTCGGGCGTCGCCGGAGTCGCGGTCGGCGCGGTGGTCGGAGCGATCACGACGGTCGCCCACCAGAGCACCGTGCAGGTCGGCGGAGTCGTCCTCCCCGTCGGCCTGGCCGCCTCCCTCGCCGGGGTGCTGCTGCTCCTGCTCGGGCTGCGCCTCGTGCTCGTCGACCGGTTCGTCGCGTTCTGCACCGCGATGGGCCTGCTCGGGACGATCGGGCTGCTCGCCCTGCGCAGCACCGGCGGCTCCGTCCTCGTCCCGGCGAACGGCCTCGGCGTGGCCTGGACCTTCCTGCCCGCCCTCATCGCCCTGGTCGTCATCGCCTGGCCGCGGCTGCGGACGCCCGCACCGGCTCCCGCCTCCGCACCGCTGCCCGCGGACGCCGACGCCCCGTCGGCCCCCGTACGATAGAGACACTGTTCGAAGGGACCTGGAGCACCGTGACCTACGTGATCGCACTTCCGTGCGTCGATGTCAAAGACCGCGCCTGCATCGACGAGTGCCCGGTCGACTGCATCTACGAAGGCGAGCGCTCGCTCTACATCCACCCGGACGAGTGCGTCGACTGCGGTGCCTGCGAGCCGGTCTGCCCCGTCGAGGCGATCTACTACGAGGACGACCTCCCCGAGGAGTGGTCCGACTACTACAAGGCCAACGTCGAGTTCTTCGACGAGATCGGCTCCCCGGGCGGAGCCGCCAAGGTCGGCGTGATCGCGAAGGACCACCCGGTCGTCGCGGCGCTGCCTCCGCAGAGCCACTGAGGCCGCTCCCGTGGCTCTCGGAGCGCTGCCCGACTACCCCTGGGACCTGATGGCGCCCTTCGCCCGCACCGCGGCGGAGCACCCCGGCGGGATCGTCGACCTGTCGATCGGCTCGCCGGTGGACCCGACACCCGCTCCCATCCGCGATGCGCTCGCCCGCGCGACGGACTCGCACGCCTACCCCACGACCGTGGGCACCCCCGCTCTGCGCGAGGCGATCGCCGCCTGGTACGCGCGGCGCCGCGGGGTCGAGGGCCTCGGGGTCGACGAGGTCCTGCCGACGATCGGCTCCAAAGAGCTCGTCGCCTGGCTGCCCTTCCTCCTCGGGCTCGGGGAGGGGGACGTGGTCGTGCATCCGCGCGCCGCCTACCCGACGTACGCGATGGGCGCGGCGATCGCCGGGGCCGGGGCGCTCGCCTCCGACGACCCCGCCGAGTGGCCCGGGACGACCCGCCTGGTCTGGCTCAACTCTCCCGGCAACCCCGACGGCGCCGTGCTCGACGTGCCCGCCCTGCAGCGCGCCGTCGCCCGGGCCCGTGAGCTGGGTGCCGTGATCGCCGGGGACGAGTGCTACGCCGAGCTCGGCTGGGACGGCCGCTGGGCCGGCGAGCCGATCCCGAGCGTCCTCGACCCGCGCGTCGTGGGCGAGGACCGCACCGGGGTCCTCGGCGTCTACTCGCTGAGCAAGCAGTCGAACCTCGCCGGCTACCGCGCCGCCTTCGTCGCCGGGGACGCGGCCCTGATCGCGCGCCTGGTGACCGTCCGCAAGCACGCGGGCATGATCGTGCCCGGTCCGCTGCAGGAGGCGATGATCGTCGCCCTCGCCGACGACGAGCACGTCGCCGCGCAGAAGGAGCGCTACCGCTCCCGCCGCGACCGCCTCCGGCCCGCCCTCGAGTCCGCGGGCTTCCGGATCGACCGCAGCGAGGCCGGCCTCTACCTGTGGGCGACCGAGGGCCGCCCGGCCTGGGAGTCCATCGACCGGCTCGCCCGCCTCGGCGTCCTCGCGGGCCCCGGCGTCTTCTACGGCGACGGCTTCCCTGAGCACGTCCGCCTCTCGCTGACGGCCTCCGACGAGCGGATCGACGCGGCCGTCGAGCGCCTGTCCGGCGGCCTCTGAGGCGCTCGACGCACCCGATCCTGGCGGGTTCCGACAAGGCCCCGGGCCCAGCGCTGGGCGATGTCACAGTGCCCCCGCTTTGCCCATAGGCTGTATGTGGTTCGGTCGACGGCGCCTCGCGAGGCCCCGGCTGCACCACGATCCAGACCCGGCGCCGCTCGCTCCGCGCGAGCGCTTCCGGGGTGCGACCGCGACGACCTGGGAGGCGTTGTGACCGAATCCGGCACGCAGAGCGACGGAACCGCGACGGTGGGCTCCACGGAGTCCGCGACCGGGAGCGCCACGACGCCGCCTCCCGCGCCGGCGGAGCAGGAGCTCCCCGAGAAGGTCACGCTCACCTTCGGCGACCGCACCGCGGACTTCCCGGTCCTGCGGAGCGTCGACGGCTCCTCGAGCATCGACTTCTCGACGCTGTCGAAGCAGACCGGTCTCATGTCGCTCGACTACGGCTTCGTGAACACGGCGGCCACCAAGTCGCAGATCACCTACATCGACGGCGACCAGGGGATCCTCCGCTACCGCGGCTACCCGATCGAGGAGGTGGCCACCAACGCGACCTACCTCGAGGTGGCCTGGCTCCTCATCTACGGCGAGCTGCCGACCGCCGACGAGCTCGCGGGCTTCGACGAGCGGATCCGCCGCCACACGCTCCTCCACGAGGACCTCAAGCGCTTCTTCGACGCGCTCCCGCACAGCGCGCACCCCATGTCGGTGCTCTCGGCCGGAGTCTCGGCCCTGTCGACGTACTACGAGGACAGCTCCAACCCGAAGGACCCGGAGGCGGTGGAGCTCACCACCATCCGCCTCCTGGCGAAGCTGCCCGTGATGGCGGCGTACGCCCACAAGAAGGCGATCGGCCAGGCGTTCCTCTACCCGGACAACTCGCTGAGCTTCGTCGACAACTTCCTCCGCCTCAACTTCGGCACGATGGCCGAGCAGTACCAGGTCGACCCGGTGCTCTCGAAGGCGCTCGACCGCCTCCTGATCCTCCACGAGGATCACGAGCAGAACGCGTCGACGTCGACCGTCCGCCTCGTCGGCTCCACCGAGGCGAACCTCTACGCCTCCGTGTCGGCCGGCATCAACGCCCTGTTCGGCCCGCTGCACGGCGGAGCGAACGAGGCGGTGCTCACCATGCTCGGCCGGATCCGCGAGTCGGGCGAGAGCGTGTCGACCTTCGTCGAGCGGGTGAAGAACAAGGAGGAGGGCGTGCGCCTGATGGGCTTCGGCCACCGGGTGTACAAGAACTACGACCCGCGCGCGAAGCTGGTCAAGGAGAGCGCCTCGGAGGTCCTGCAGGCCCTCGGCGTGAAGGACCCGCTGCTCGACATCGCGATGGAGCTCGAAGCCCTCGCGCTCGAGGACGACTACTTCAAGGAGCGGCGCCTCTACCCGAACGTCGACTTCTACACGGGCGTCATCTACAAGGCGATGGGCTTCCCGACCCGGATGTTCACCGTGCTCTTCGCGATCGGCCGCCTGCCCGGCTGGATCGCGCACTGGCGCGAGATGAACACCGACAAGCAGACCAAGATCGGCCGCCCGCAGCAGCTCTACATGGGCTCGCCCGAGCGCCACTGGCCGACCGACCGCTGACCGCGTATCGAGACCTCGCGTCCGTCCTGTTCGCGAGGTCCCGTCCGCTCCCGCCTGGACCTTGTCAGCCCTTTGCTGGTCGAGTAGTCCGCGCAGGTCCCTTGCTGGTCGAGTAGTCCGCGCAGGTCCCTTGCTGGTCGAGTAGTCCGCGCAGCGGACGTATCGAGACCTCCTCCACAGGCGCGCTCTCCTGCGTCCTCTCCCCGATCGGCGCCGAAGACACGGACGTGGGCGACCTCGATCGCCATGCTCGGGCTCATGCCTTCCGTCTACATCCTGGAATGCTCCGATGGCAGCTACTACGTCGGAAGCACTCGCACTCTCGCCCGCCGTGTCGACGCCCACATGATGGGCCTCGGGGCTGCCTACACTCGCTCCCGACTCCCGGTCCGGCTCCTCTGGCACGAGGAGTTCGAGAACATCGCCGAGGCGTTCTGGTGGGAGAAGCGGATCCAGAACTGGAGCAGGGCCAAGCGGGAGGCCCTGATGCGTGGCGACTACACCGCGTTGCGTCGTGCAGCGAAGAAGCGGTTCGAGCCCCGGGCGCCGGTCGATGAGGCGGAGTGATCGTCTCGCGCTGCGTGGGAGACGGCGATACGCCGCCCAGGGCGATGCTCGACCGAATGGCGGCTTATTGGTGGGTCTCGATACGCCGCCTGCGGCGGCTACTCGACCAGCAAGGGTTCCGAGTGAACGTGGGGGTGGGGGTGGGTCTCGATACGCCGCCTGCGGCGGCTACTCGACCAGCAAGGGCGCCTGGGGCGGCTGCTCGACCGGCAAGGTGTCGACCTGCAGGGTGGCCGGGCGGGCGCGCGCCGGCGGGGTCAGGCGTGCAGGGCGGCGTTCAGCTCGATGCCGGCGCCGGTGCGGGGGAGGACCTCGACGGCGCCGGTGAGGGAGTTGCGACGGAAGAGCAGGTTCGGCACGCCCGAGAGCTGCACGGCCTTCACGGTCTGCGGGGCGCCGTCGGCGTGCGGCGCTCCGCCGACCACGACCACCTTGGTGCCGGCGGTCACGTAGAGGCCGGCCTCGACGACGGTGTCGTCGCCGAGGGAGATGCCGATGCCCGAGTTCGCACCCAGCAGCGCCCGCGCGCCGATCGAGACGCGCTGCACTCCTCCGCCCGAGAGAGTGCCCATGATGGAGGCGCCGCCGCCGATGTCCGAGCCGTCGCCGACCACGACGCCCTGCGAGATGCGCCCCTCGACCATCGAGCTGCCGAGGGTCCCGGCGTTGAAGTTGACGAAGCCCTCGTGCATGACCGTGGTGCCGGGCGCCAGGTGCGCCCCGAGCCGGACGCGCGAGGTGTCCGCGATGCGCACCTTCGCGGGGGTGACGTAGTCGGTCAGCCGCGGGAACTTGTCGATCCCGGTGGCCTGGATGCCGTGGCGGCGGAGCGAGGGGCGCAGGCGGGTGAACGACTCCGGCGAGACCGGACCAGCGTTCGTCCACACCACGTTCGGCAGGTGGGCGAAGACGCCGTCCAGGTTCACCTCGTTCGGGCGGACCAGGAGGTGCGAGAGCAGGTGCAGACGCAGGTAGGCGTCGGACGTGGAGGCGGGCGGCGCCTGCACGTCGATCTGCAGCGTGACCACGTCGATCCGGACCTCGCGGCGCGGATCCTCGCCGGCCTGCTCCTCGAACTCCGCCGGCACGATCCAGGGGTCGCGGCCCGCCGGGATGGTGCCGAGGCGCGGCTCCGGGAACCAGGTGTCGAGGACGGTGCCGTCGGCGGCCACGGTGGCGAGCCCGTATCCCCAGGCGGAGGCGGGCGCGGAGGAGTCTGCGGAGTGCTCGAGGGTCATGCCGATCAGGGTAGCGCGGAGCGTGCGGCCGCTACCCTGGGGCGCATGGCCGATGCGACCACCGCCCCTCCGCTCGATCTGCGCACCGATCCGGTCGCCCTGACGCGGATCCTCTGCGACATCCCGTCCGTCTCGGGCGATGAGCTCGAGATCGCGGACGCGGTGCAGTGGGCGCTCGAGCAGTACGACCACCTCGAGGTGATCCGCGACGGTCACACCGTCGTGGCGCGCACGAATCTCGGTCTCGCGCAGCGTGTCGTGATCGCCGGGCACCTCGACACCGTGCCGGTGAACGGCAACCTGCCGGTCGTCGCCGAGACGATCGACGGCGTCGAGCACCTCGTCGGCCGCGGGACCGTCGACATGAAGGCGGGAGTGGCCGTGCAGCTCGTCCTCGCCGCCGAGCTCACCGATCCGGCCGTCGACATCACCTGGATGTGGTACGACAACGAGGAGGTGGCGGCGGACCTCAACGGACTGGGCCGCCTCTCCCGCCACCGCCCCGATCTCTTCTCCGCCGATTTCGCCGTCCTCGGCGAGCCGACGAGCGGCGCTGTGGAGGGCGGCTGCAACGGAACCCTGCGGGTCGACGTGGTGACCCGCGGCGTCCGAGCCCACTCCGCCCGCAGCTGGGTCGGCGAGAACGCGATCCACGCCGCCGCACCCGTCCTGGACCGCCTCGCCGCCTACGAGCCGCGCGAGGTCGAGGTCGAGGGGCTGGTGTACCGGGAGGGTGTCAACGCCGTCCGGATCACCGCCGGGGTCGCGGGCAACGTGATCCCCGACCTCTGCACGGTGCAGGTGAACTACCGCTTCGCGCCCGACCGCTCCGGGGAGGAGGCGCTCGCCCACCTGCAGGAGCTGTTCGAGGGCTTCGAGGTGACGGTGGACGATCTGGCCGAGGGGGCCCGCCCGGGCCTGGACGCGCCTCTCGCTCAGGCCTTCCTCGCGGCCGTCGGAGCGGAGGCGAAGCCGAAGTACGGCTGGACGGACGTCGCCCGGTTCTCCGCCCTGGGCATCCCCGCGGTCAACTACGGGCCCGGCGATCCGCTCCGCGCCCACGCCGACGACGAGCGCGTGGCGGTGCACGAGATCACCGAGTGCGCCGAGAGCCTGCGTCGCTGGCTGACAGCGTCCTCGTGAGCGCGACCGCCACGGCCGTCCCCGTCCGCCTCCGCCTGCGCCTGGTCCCGTGGTGGGCGCGGGTCCTCCTGGTGTACGTCGCGACCCGTGTGATCACGACCGTGATCCTGCTGCAGTTCGCTGCGCACCAGCTCGCGAACCCGTGGACCGGGCCCTCCCCGTCCTACTCGGCGTTCGCGTCGATGTGGGACGGCCGCTGGTACGAGATCATCGCGGCCACCGGGTACCCCGGCTTCCTGCCGATCACGCAGGACGGCCACGTGGGAGAGAACGCCTGGGCGTTCATGCCGCTCTACCCGGGCGTCGTGAAGGCGCTGATGGCGGTCACCGGCCTCACCTGGGCTCCGGCCGCCGTCACCGTCTCCGTCCTGTGCGGAGCCGGAGCCTGCCTCGTCCTGTACCGCCTCTTCCGGCACTCCCTCGGCGAGTCGCAGGCGCTGACGGCGGTGCTGCTGTTCTGCGTGGCGCCGACCTCGCCGCTGATGCAGCTCGCCTACGCGGAGTCGATGGCGATGCTCCTGACCGCGATCACGCTCCTCCTCCTGGTGCGGCGCCGCTGGCTCGCGGTCGTGCCGGTGGTGCTGCTGCTGGGCCTGACGCGGCCGAGCGGGCTCGCCTTCGCCGCCGCGCTGGGCCTCTACGTCGTCTACCGGTCCGTCCGGCGCCGCACGGAGCCGTTCCCGCGGTCGGAGTGGCTGCCGGCCCTGGGGCTGACGGCGTGGGGGCTCGTGGTCGGCTTCCTCTGGCCCGCCGTGGCGTGGGCCGTCACCGGGTCGATGACCGCGTACACCGACACCGAGCTGGCCTGGCGCGCGGTCTACATCGGCTACCAGGAGCTGCTCCCGCTGACCCCGTGGTTCCAGGGCGGCGCCTGGTGGGGCTCGTGGTGGTTCGGGGCTCCGGCCGTGGGCGTCGTGCTGGTGGTGCTCCTGCTGGCGGCGTTCGTCGGCGTCCTCGCCGCACCGTGGACGCGGAGGCTGGACCTCTTCAGCCGGGCCTGGGTCGCCGGGTACGGCGTCTACCTGCTGGCCTTCTTCTTCCCGCAGTCGAGCACCTTCCGGCTGCTGGGCCCGATGTTCCCGCTCGTCGGAGCGCTGGCGGTCCCGCGCTCGCCGGTCTTCCGCGTCGCGCTGGTCCTGCTCGGGATCGGCGGCCAGATCGTCTGGGTCTCGCTGTGCTGGGCCGTCGCCGGATCGGACTGGACTCCGCCGTGATCGCTCCGCGCGTGCAGCCGGCGCGGTGCTGCTCCGGGGACTCCCGACTCCCGCGCGGGTATGCTCGTCGGAATGTCTCCCCTCACGCCAGCCGGTGAGCCGCGACACGCGTCGCCCCTCCTCCGGCCGACACGCCGGCGAGCCGCGGCGACTCCCGCCCGCCCCCCGCTGACGACTCCCTCCGCCTCCTCGACGGACCGCGGGCCGCTCGCGTGAGCGCCACCGCGATCGCGCCGGAGACGGAGGACGCCTCCCCGTCCCGCTCCCGCTGGTCCGTGCTCCGGAGGATCCCGTGGTGGATCCAGGTGCTCCTGGTCTTCGCCGTGTCCCGGGTCGTCACGACCGTGATCATGCTCCGGGTCGGCGCCGTGCGTCAGGGCGTCGAGTGGACGGGACTCCGCGACACCTACGTCCGGTTCGCGACGACGTGGGACGGCGGCTGGTACGAGCGGATCGGGATGACGGGGTACCCGTCGGTCCTGCCGCTCTCGCCGTCCGGAGCCGTCGAGCAGAACCCCTGGGCGTTCATGCCCGTCTACCCGTTCACCGTCCGCGGCCTGATGAACATCACCGGGCTCGACTGGGCGAACGCGGCCGTGCTCGTCGCCCTGGTCTGCAGTGCAGCCGCGTGCCTGGTGATCTACCGGCTGTTCCGCGTCTCGCTCAGCGAGGGCCAGGCGCTGATGGGGATCGTCTTCTTCTGCGTCGCTCCGACGTCGCCGATCCTGCAGATCGGCTACGCGGAGTCCGGCGGCATCCTCCTGACGGCCGTGCTGCTCCTCCTGCTGGTGCGCCGCAAGTGGATCTGGACGTTCCCCGTCGTGCTGGTCGTGGGGCTCCTGCGCCCGAGCGGTCTCGCGATCGCGGCGATGACGGGCCTCTACTTCCTCTACCGCGTCTGGCGCCACGTGCGCGGCACCGAGCCGTTCGCCCGCCGGGAGTTCGCCTTCACGGTGTCCCTCACGGTCTGGTCCCTCGCGGTCGGCTTCGCCTGGCTTCTCATCGCCTGGGCCGTCACCGGCTCCTTCACCGCGTACACCGACACCGAGCTCGCCTGGCGCAGCGTCTTCATCGGCGAGGGCGAGCTCATCCCGTTCACCTCCTGGTTCGCCGGCGGAGGCTGGTGGGGAGGCCTCTGGTTCGGCTCGCCGATCACGGGGATGGGCATCACCGTCGTGGTGGTGCTCGGATTCCTGGCGATCCTGTTCTCGCGGGCCACGCGCAGCCTCGACGTCTTCTCGCGGCTCTGGGTCGGCGGCTACGCGATCTACCTCTTCGCGTTCTTCTACCCGCAGTCGAGCACGTTCCGCATCCTGATGCCGATGTTCCCGCTGGCCGGGGCGCTCGCGGTGCCGCGGTCGACCCTCCTGAGGGTGTTCGTGGTGGCCGCATCGATCGTCGGGCAGATCGTCTGGGTGCTCCTGTGCTGGGTGTTCACCCCGGGCGACTGGTCTCCGCCGTGATCGGCTGACGCCCGACTTCCGGGCGCGGTTCGGATCACCCCCGCGGATGCACGATAATAGAGGGATACGTCACGAAAGGGGAACTCTATGGCGGCCATGAAGCCGAGGACCGGAGACGGACCGATGGAGGCTGTTAAGGAGGGCCGACTCATCGTCGTGCGCGTTCCGCTCGAAGGAGGCGGACGCCTCGTCGTCTCGGTCAACGATGCAGAGGCGAAAGAGCTGCACGACGCGCTCGCGTCGGTGGTGTCTCCCGCCTGATCCGCACCGTCGTGAACGCCCGTCGCACACCGTGCGGCGGGCGTTCCGTCTGTCCCGGGGGAGCAGCGCTCGTCAGGCGCGGCGCTTGTTGGCCTGCAGCAGGCCGTCGCCGATCGGCGAGAGCACGCTGACCACGGCGGGGGAGGCGCAGACCTCGGCCACCAGCGTGCGGAACGCGGTCGCGATCTCGTCGCGCTGAGCGGGGTTGGCCACGCGCCCGCGCCACAGCGCGTGGGGGACGAGGACCGTCCCGCCCGGGCGGACGAGCCGCAGCGCGTGCTCGACGTTCTCGATGACTTGCAGCGGATCGCCGTCGACGAAGACGATGTCGTAGGAGTTCTCGTTCATCCGCGGCAGCACCTCGAGGGCGCGGCCCGGGATGAGCCGGAGCCGGTTGGGCGAGATGCCCGCCTCGTGGAACTGAGCGCGCGCGTGCTGCTGATGCACCGCCTCGGAGTCGATCGAGGTGAGCATGGCCTCGGGGGCGCCGTCGAGCAGCCACAGGCCGCTCACTCCGGTGCCGGTGCCGATCTCGATGATGGAGGTCGCGCGGGCCGCCGCGGCGACCAGCGCGGCCTGCGCGCCGATGGAGGGGGAGACGGCGTCGATGCCCAGCTCGACCGAGAGCCGGCGGGCCGAGGCGATGGCCTCCGACTCGACGACCGCGTCCTCGGCGTACTTCCAGTTGGCATCCTTGTCGGACACGGGGGCGCTCCTCTGATCGGTGCACCGGGCGGATCGCGCCCGGGCATCGTCAGGGTACGGTGGCGCGCGGGCTCCGCGAGGGAGGCGCGGCGGGTTAGTGTTGTCCTCGTGTTCGGTCTGACGTTCGACAAGCTCCTCATCATCGGGGTCATCGCCGTCTTCGTGCTGGGTCCCGACCGCCTCCCGCACTACGCCGCCCAGCTCGGGCAGCTCGTGCGCAAGGTGCGCGGATTCGCCACGCAGGCCAGGGAGCGCGTCAAGGACGAGATGGGCGACGAGTTCAACGACGTCGACTGGAAGAAGCTCGACCCGCGTCAGTACGATCCCCGCCGCATCATCCGCGACGCCCTGCTCGAGGACGATCCGGCCCCCACGGTGAAGCCACCCACCGCTGTCGCCGCTCCGGTCGTGCCGGGTGGAACCGGCTCGGCGCAGGACAGCTACTACACGACGATGCAGCGCTCCGTCTCGTCCGGAACGCTCTCGAGCGTCGCTCCGCCGCCGATCGACTCCGAGGCCACCTGACCCCTGCTCCGTGAGGAGCACCGGAAAGGCGTCTCGACCGACGCCGCCCGTACGAAGGGGTGCGGAGGAGTCAGCCGACGGCGAGCGGGAGCCGACGGCCGGTCAGTCCTCGCGGCCGCGCGGCGAGCGTCGCCGCCAGGGCGTCGATCGCCCGGGCAGCAGGATCCTCCGGATCGCCGACGACGACGGGCACGCCCTCGTCGCCCCCCGCCCGCAGCGCCACGGAGATCGGCAGCGACGCGAGCAGCGGCACCTCGTCGCCCGCCGTGGTGAGCCGACGCGCGACCTCGGCTCCGCCTCCGCTGCCGAAGAGCTCCAGTACCGAGCCGTCGGGCTGGGGGAGCCCGGACATGTTCTCGACCACTCCGATGATGCGCTGACCCGACTGGCGGGCGAGCGCCCCGCTGCGCTCGGCCACGTCGGCGGCCGCCGGCTGCGGAGTGGTGACGATCAGCACCTCCGCGTGCGGGAGCAGCTGCCCGATCGAGATCGCCACGTCCCCCGTCCCCGGAGGCAGATCGAGCAGGAGCACGTCGAGGTCGCCGAAGTACACGTCGGTGAGGAACTGGGAGATCGTGCGGTGCAGCATGGGCCCGCGCCACGAGACGGCGGCCCCTCGGGTGTCGCCCTCGAGGAACATCCCGATCGAGATGACCTTCACGCCGTGCGCCACCGGCGGCAGCATCAGCTCGCCGACGCGGTTGGGCCCCGCGACGCGCCCGTCGTGCATCAGCCCGAGCAGGCCGGGGATGGAGAAGCCGTGCACGTCGGCGTCCACCAGGCCGACCGCGAGTCCCCGCTGGGCGAGGGCGACCGCGAGGTTGGCGGTGACGGTCGACTTGCCGACACCGCCCTTGCCGCTGGTGACCGCGTAGACGCGGGTGAGCGAGTCCGGGCCGAAGGGCATGCTCCGGCGGCCGCCCTGGAGGCGCTCGGTGAGGGCGGTGCGCTGCGCCGGCGTCATGACTCCGACCACGACGTCGACGGCCGTGACTCCGGGAGCCGAGGCCGCGGCCTCGCGGACGTCGCGCTCGATCGCGGAGGCGGCGGGGCAGCCGACGATGGTCAGTCGGATCGCGACGCGGACCGCGCCGTCGACGGCCGCCTCGACCGACTCGAGCATGTCGAGCTCGGTGATGGGCTTCCGGATCTCCGGATCGACGACGCGCGCGAGAGCCGCCCTGACGGCGGTCTCGATCGCGGCGACGTCAGGCATCGCGCCGCTCGGGCGCCTGCGCCCGATCCTTCTCGAGCTCCTCGAGCAGGCCGCGCAGCTCCGAGCGGATGAAGTCCTTGCTCGCCATGTCGCGGATCGCCAGGCGCAGGGCCACGACCTCGCGCGCGAGGTACTCGGTGTCCGCGAGGTTGCGCTCGGCCCGCTGCCGGTCCTGCTCGATCTGCACGCGGTCGCGGTCGTCCTGGCGGTTCTGCGCGAGCAGCAGCAGCGGCGCCGCGTAGGAGGCCTGCAGCGAGAGGATCAGCGTCAGCACGGTGAAGCCGAGGGCCTGCGAGTCGAAGCGCGCGTCCGCGGGCCCGTAGGTGTTGAACATCAGCCAGAAGACGCAGAAGATCGTCATCCCGACCAGGAACCACGGCGTGCCCATCCCGCGGGCGAACGACTCGGTCAGCCGGCCGAAGCGGTCGCTGCTCGGGCGGTTCCGCCGCGAGAGGACGCGGGTGCGCAGCCCCTTCGGGGCGTCCAGGCGCCGGTCCTGCTTGCTGTCCCTAGCCACGCGCGCCCCTCCGTCCCCGTCGTGTCCTGCCTGTCGCCGCGGGTGCCGGCGGCACGAGCGGGACGCCCTGCGTCGCCGTCGTCACCGGCTTCCTCGGTTCGTCGTCGTCGCCGTGGCTGCGCCAGTCGTCGGGGAGGAGGTAGTCGAGGACGTCGTCGATGGTCACCACGCCGACGAGGCGGTGGGACGCGTCGACGACCGGCACCGAGACGAGGTTGTAGCTGGCCAGGATCCGGGCGACCTCGGCCGCCGAGGTCTCGGGCGTGATCGGGTCCATGCTCTGGTCGAGCAGGGTGCCGAGGCGCTCGTGCGGCGGGTAGCGGAGCATCCGCTGGAAGTGCACCATCCCGAGGAAGCGGCCGGTCGGCGGCTCGTAGGGGGGCAGCGTGACGCAGACGGCGGCCCCGAGGGCCGGGGCGAGCTCGTGGCGGCGGATGAGGGCGAGCCCCTCGGCGACGGTCGCCTCGGAGGAGACGATGATCGGCTCCGTCGTCATCAGACCGCCGGCGGACTCCGGAGCGTAGGTGAGGAGCATGCGGACGTCGTCCGCCTCCTCGGGCTCCATCAGCTCCAGGAGCGCCTCGCCGCGCTCCTCCGAGAGCTGCGCGATCAGGTCGGCCGCGTCGTCCGGCTGCATCTGGTCGAGCACGTCGGCGGCACGGTCGTCGTCCAGCCGGCCGAGGATCTCGACCTGCTCGCTCTCGGGCATCTCCTCGAGCACGTCCGCGAGGCGGTCGTCCGAGAGCTCGCCGGCGACCTCGAGCATCCGCTGCTGCGGCAGGTCGAGGAGGGTGCTGGCGAGGTCGGCGGGCTTGAGCTCGGAGAGGCTGGCGACGTACTGCTCGGCGGACTGCGCCTCGGTCGAGACGCTCTCGCGGACCTCGCGCCAGCCGGCGAAGGCGGTCGCGCCCTTGGCGAAGGGGGAGGGGCTGGTCTTGGGCCGGCGGACGAAGAGCTGCGCGAGCTCCCACTCGCCGGGAGCGGCCTCCTCGATCGCGACGTCCTCGACGACCGCGTCACCGGAGCCGTCCACGAAGCTCACCCGGCGGCCGAGGAGCTCGGCGATGACGCGGACCTCGCCGCCCCGCTGCTCGAAGCGGCGCACGTTGATGAGCCCGGTGGTGATGATCTGGCCGCTGCCGATGCTGGTGACCCGGCCGATCGACACGAAGACGCGACGGCGCCCGGGGATCTCGACCACCAGGCCGACCACGCGCGGGGCGTCGTTCTGCCGGTAGACCAGGAGCACGTCGCGGACCTTGCCGACGCGGTCGCCCGCCGGGTCGAAGACACTGCATCCGGCCAAGCGCGCGACGAAGACTCTGGCGGAACTCACGGCTACAAACCTAGTGCCGTGCAGCCGGGCGGACGCCGAGCGTTCCCGGCCCGCCCTCGGCCGGTTCTCCGAATCCGTTCAGAGACCTTCAAGAGGCCTGTGCGATTCTGTCCGGGTGACTCAGCAGACGCCGTTCAACGGCCGAGGGCCGGCCTTCCCCACGATCCCGCGCGGGGAGATCCTCGCCACGTTCGACACTTACCAGGAGGCGCAGGCCGCCGTGGACGTGCTCGCCCGCGCCGACTTCCCCGTGCGCCAGCTCGCCATCATCGGCAACGAGCTCAAGAGCGTCGAGCGGGTGACCGGCAAGCTGACCTGGGGCCGTGTCGCCCTCGCCGGAGCGGCCTCCGGCGCGTGGCTCGGCGTGTTCCTGGGCCTCCTGCTCATCATCTTCTCGCCGACGACGGAGTTCTCCTTCCTCATCGCGGCGGTGCTGCTGGGCGCCGGCTTCGGAATGCTCTTCGGGCTCGCCTCCTACGCCGTGAACCGCCGCCGTCGCGACTTCACCTCGACCATGCAGGTGATCGCGACCAGCTACTCCGTGCTCGTGGACCCCGAGGTGGTCAACCGCGCGCGCAACCTGCTCGACGGCACCGCCCCGGCAGAGGCTCCGCAGGCGGCCTGGGCTCCGCCGCCCGCCGCGGTCGGCGACCCGCAGCCGCAGCCCGTCCACCCCGAGGACGACCCGCGCTGACGATCCTCCACGAAGGCCCCCGGTCCGCCGGGGGCCTTCGTCGTTCCCGGGCGGGGCGGCTCAGGCGGAGCCGACCGGCGGGAGGACGATGTCGACCGCGAGACCGCGGGGGGAGCGGTTGACCAGAGCGACCGTCCCGCCGGCCGAGAGCACGGTGGTGTGCACCAGGGCCAGTCCCAGACCGCTGCCGCCGGAGGCGAGGGTCCGGGAGTCGTCCGGGCGGGAGAAGCGGTCGAAGGCGACCGGGATGAAGGTGTCGGGCATCCCCGGTCCGTCGTCCGAGACGCTGAGCATCAGGCGCCCGTCCGCCTGCGAGAGGGAGGCGACGATCATGCCGCCGCCGTTCATGGCCTGGATCGCGTTCCTCACGAGGTTGTCGATCACGCGTCCGAAGTCCTGGGACGCGACCGCGTAGAGCCGCGCGGGCTCGCGCTCGTCGATCTCGTAGTCGATCTCCACCCCCGACTCCGAGGCCAGCAGACGCGTGCGGTCCACGGCGCCCACCAGTTCGTCGACGAGCTCGGCGAAGGGAGCGGTCGGGCGGACGGTGCGGCTCTCGATGCGCGAGATGTCGAGCAGGGCGGAGGCGAGGCGCACGAGGCGGTCGACGCTCTTCTGCGCGTCGAGGATGACCCGGTCGACCGCGACGGGGTCGTCGACGCGGTGGTGGGCGATCTCGAGCTGCGCCGAGAGTGCGGCGAGGGGCGTGCGGAGCTCGTGGCTCGCATCCGACACCATCTGCTTCTCGCGGGCCAGCGACGCGGTCTGCTTGGTCAGGAACGCGTTCAGCGTCACGGCGAGCTCGTCGATCTCGTCGCGCGTGCCGACGACCGGGAGCTGGTCGCCCTGCCCGGGCTCGGCGGCGATCTGATCCGCTCGCGCCCGCATCCGGCGGACCGGGGCGAGTGCCGCGCCCGTCAGGATCCACGAGGCGAGCCCGAACGTGACGACGAGGAAGATCGCGGCGTAGACCAGCACGTGGGCGAAGTCGTCGAGGACGAGCTGCGAGGCGGCCTGGTCGCGGGCGGAGGCGACCTGCCAGACGCCGCGGTCGCTCTCGATGGCCGTGAAGCGGACCAGGTAGCTGCCGTTCGCCGTCGTCACGTCGGCGTACCGCGGCGAGGTGTCGGCGGGCTCCTCCGCCAGAGCGCCCAGCACTGCGCCGCTCAGGCGCGAGGGCATGGTCGAGGTGCTGACGCTCCCGTCGGGCGCGAGGGCCAGGAACAGCTGGCCGGTCGACGAGCCCTGCGTGCGCGGGACGTTGCCCGCGGAGATGTCGCGGCGCACCTCGTCCTCGATCGACATCAGGATCGTCCGCTCGCTGCGGTCGACGATGCCGGTGACCACCTGGTAGAAGAGCAGCGCCGCGAGCGCGAAGAGGGCGGTCGCCACCGCCACCGTTCCGACGGTGATCCTCGCGCGGATCGAGAGCGCGCCGACCCGGCGGCGTGCCGTGCTCATCCGCGACACGGGCTACTCGACCGGGCGGAGGAAGTAGCCCTTGCCGCGGACGGTCACGATGCTGACGCCCGTGTCCTCGGTCGGGAGCTTCTTGCGCAGGTAGCTGACGTACTGGTCGACGATGTTGTTGTCGACGATCTCGCCGCCGCCCCAGATCTCCGAGAGGATCCGCTGCCGGGTCACGACGGAGCCGACGGGAGTGATGAGGAGCTTGAGGAGCTCGAGCTCCTTCGGGCTGACGTGGATGCGCGAGCCGTCGGCGGTGCGGCGGATGCTCGATCCGTCCACAGTGATGCGTCCGACGTCGATGGAGGTGGACATCAGCGACGGGCTGCGGCGCAGGAGGGCCCGGAGGCGCGCGTTGAGCTCGGTGAACGCGAACGGCTTGGTGAGGTAGTCGTCCGCTCCGGCGTCGAGGCCGAAGACGCGGTCCTCGATCGCGTCCCGCGCGGTCAGCAGCATGATCGGCGTGGGCCGGCCGAGCTCGCGGATCCGGCGGCAGATCTCGAAGCCCGACATCGCCGGGAGCATGACGTCCACGATGGCGGCCGAGAACTCGGCGTTGCTGAACGCGACGAGCGCGTCGATGCCGTTGGTGGTGAGCACGGCCTCGTAGCCGGCGTCTTCGAGGCCGCCGACGAGGGCCTCACCCATGGCTGGATCGTCTTCGACGACAAGGATCTTCACGCGCTCACCCTACGGCCCGGCTCTCAGGAAGACGCACTGCGCGGGCCGTGTGTCGATCGGTTGCGGGATCGACCCATCCGATCGGCGCCGGGCGACGAATGAGGGATGACAGACCGCTCGGGGGCGTGGCGGGAGAGGCGCGATCAGTGTCGCAATTCTACTCTTCTCCCCCCGACTGCTCGATGATACTGTTCGCGAAGTTCACCTCTACCGTCACCCGAAGGCGGCACAAACATGCTCAATATTCTTTCCATCTGGGCGCGTCTCGCGCTGTCGGTCCTCCTGTGGATCGTCCTTCTCCCCGTCATGCTCGTCCTGCTGCCGTTCCGCACGGGCAGGAGCGCCTCGCTCCCCGCCCTGCGACCGGTGCCGGTGCCCGCATCGACGGTGGCGATCGACACCCGGAGCACCAGCGGCGCGTACTAGCCCCGCTTCCCGGGTCGTTCCGGGTCCGACGCCGCGCTCCCGTGAGCTCCGGTGTCGTCCGCCCGCCGATCCTCGACACCCCGAACAGCCGCGCTGCTCTCCGCCAGGAGGTCGCGCGGCTGTTCGTCGTCTCCCGAGTCGATCCCGACTGACCGACAGGTGTCGCTTTGAGCTACTCTCGATCGCGAGCCGCGTCAAGCCCTTCGCAGAATCTCAGGGACTGGCAATACAGTGCTCCCACATGGTTCACCGATCGGAAGGAACACGGATGCTTCGCGCCACGCTCGACACCGCTGGGATCCAGCTCGATTCGACCACCGGAGTCCCCGTGCGACCCGACACCCCGGTCTCGGTGGTCGCGTCGGCGCCTCAGAGCCTGATCTCGCGGATGCTCGGACGCCGCCGCTGCGAAGCATGCGGGGCGGCCTCGGCCCGTCGCCGCGACGGCTTCTGCTCGGCCGACTGCGCCGGCACCTTCCACCTCTACGAGTGAGCCCGACCGGCCGAGCGCCGGTGGTGAACGTCCCGAAGGCCCGTGATCGACGATCGCGGGCCTTCGTGCTGTCCGGGGGGGGGGCACCGGACGAGAAGCGCTCGTGACGGACTCGGTCGCATCCCGGGTGACGCTGCTCGGCCCGCAGCGGCGAGGGTGCTCCTCGAGGGGCGACCGGCATCGGAGCCGAGCGCTCGCATGCCGGGAAGAGGAGCGGAGGACCGCGGATGTGCCCCCAGTAGGATTCGAACCTACGCCCCTGCCTCCGGAGGGCAGTGCTCTATCCCCTGAGCTATGGGGGCCAGGAGTGCCTGACCACATTAGCACCCGGGCGGGGCGGGCCCCGACGCCGGGAGCGGTCCTCGCGCGTGCCACCATGGAGCCATGCTGCGCACTGTCTCCGCCTCGCTGGATCTGCGTCTGAACGGTCCGACCGACCTCATCTTCCTGGTGGCGGCGACGCCCACCGGCGATGCGTTCGAGGACTCGTTCACCGTCCGGCTCGACGGGCAGGACGTGCCTGTGCGGGAGTTCCCGGCCCGGCACGGCGCGCGCGTGCACCGTGTCGCGGGGAACGAGGGCGACCTGCGTGTCGAGTACCGGGCGCGGGTCGCCGGGCACGGCGCTCCGGACGAGCCGAGCGAGCTCGAGCTGGTGGAGTACCTCCGCCCGAGCCGGTACGCCGAGGCGGACGTGCTCGGCGGCATCGCCCGGCGCGAGTTCGGGCGGGCCCGCGGCTTCGAGGCGCTGACGGCCGTGGAGGAGTGGGTGCACGGCAACCTGTCCTACGTCTACGGGTCGACGGTCGGCACCGGGGGAGCGGCGCAGGTGATCGAGAGCGGCCAGGGCGTGTGCCGCGATTTCGCGCACACGGTCGCCGGGCTCCTCCGCGCCCTCGACATCCCCGCCCGGGTGACGGCGGTCTACGCGCCGGGGCTCGAGCCGCGGGACTTCCACGCGGTCACGGAGGCGTGGGTCGGCGGCGCCTGGCACGTCGTGGACGCGACCCGGCTGGCTCCGCGCGGGTCGATGCTGCGCATCTCGTCGGGCCGGGACACGGCCGACACGGCGTTCCTCAGCAGCTATCTGACGGACCTGCGCCTGACCGGGATGAGCGTGGAGGCGGACTGCGACGCGGCGCTCGTCGACGACCACGTCTCGCCGGTGCGCCTGGGCTGACGCCGGGGTCAGCCGGCGAGGGCGCCGATCGCCGACCGCACGAGCGGCTCGGGGTCGCCCGGCTCGACGAAGGAGGCGCTGGACGCCTCGATCCAGTACTCGCCGACGAAGGCGTCCGCGGCGCCCCTCCCCTCGGCCACCTGGTAGTAGCCCTCGATCTCCGGCGGCTTGCCGTAGGTGGGGACGGCCTTGCTGGTGGTGAAGAACTCGTTCTTGAGCGCCTCGATCACCGCGGGGTCGAGGTGGGCCACGGCCAGCTGCAGCTCGGCTCCCGAATCGTCGGACCATCCGCAGACCAGCCCGTCGTACTGGGCGATCTCCTCGGAGACCGCGGTGGTCTCGATGCCGTCGTCCGGGGAGAATCCGCCCCAGAGGCCCGCGAGCGCCGTGGCCGGGACCAGCTGCTCGCAGGCGAGGGGGATCGGCGTGCCGCTGACGGCACCGCTCGCGCTGGGCTCCGGATCGGCCGCGGGGGAGCAGCCGCAGAGAGCCGCCGCGACGAGGGCGACGAGGAGGAGGGCGGCGGGACGGCGCATGCGTCGCACCCTAGCAACGCCGCCCTGCTGAGCGGCTCCGCGGTGCAGGAGAGACGGAGGGCGCGGGCGCGGCGGCCGGTAGAATCGCTCCCCGTGACTCCCGAACAGCTCGCCGCCTCCCTGCACGCCCTCGTCCTCGACGCCGTGCAGCGACGGGGGAGCGACGCGGGCGTCGAGCTCTCGGACGTCGTGCTGGAGCGCCCGAAGAACCGCGACCACGGCGACTGGGCCTCGAACATCGCGATGAAGCTCGCGAAGCGGGTCGGCGCGAATCCGCGCGAGCTCGCCGCCGAGCTGGCCGAGGGGCTCGGCGCGGTCGAGGGCGTCGCCTCGGTCGAGGTCGCCGGTCCCGGCTTCCTCAACGTCCGGCTCGAAGCCGCGGCCGCGGGCGCCCTGGCCGGCGCCGTCGTCGAGGCGGGCGAGGCCTACGGCACCGGATCCGCCTACGCCGGCGTGCGGATGAACCTCGAGTTCGTCTCCGCCAACCCCACCGGCCCCATCCACATCGGCGGGACGCGCTGGGCGGCGGTCGGCGACAGCCTGGCCCGGATGCTCCTCTCGCAGGGCGCCGAGGTGACCCGCGAGTACTACTTCAACGACCACGGCGCGCAGATCGACCGCTTCACGCGGAGCCTGCTCGCCGCCCACCGCGGCGAGCCGACCCCGGAGGACGGCTACGGCGGCGCCTACATCGGCGACATCGCCGAGCGCGTCGCCGCCGCCTACCCGGGCGACCTCGCCGTCCTGCCCGAGGAGGAGCTCGCCGAGACCTTCCGCTCGATCGGGGTCGAGCTGATGTTCGGCGAGATCAAGCAGAGCCTGCACGAGTTCGGCGTCGACTTCGACGTGTACTTCCACGAGAACTCCCTGCACGAGTCGCGCGCCGTCGACCGCGCGATCGAGCGCCTCCGCGAGCTCGGGCACATCTTCGAGGCGGACGGCGCCACCTGGCTGCGCACCACCTCGTTCGGCGACGACCGCGACCGCGTCATCATCAAGAGCGACGGGGAGGCGGCCTACATCGCGGGCGACCTCGCCTACTACCTCGACAAGCGCGAGCGCGGCTTCGACCGGGCGATCATCATGCTCGGCGCCGACCACCACGGCTACATCGGCCGGATGATGGCGATGTGCGCGGCGTTCGGCGACACCCCGGGCGTGAACCTCGAGATCCTGATCGGCCAGCTGGTCAACCTGCTCCGCGACGGCGAGGCGGTCCGGATGTCCAAGCGGGCGGGGACCGTCGTCACGATGGAGGACCTCACGGAGGCCGTCGGCGTGGACGCCGCGCGCTACTCGCTGGTGCGCTCCTCCGCCGACTCGACCCTCGACATCGACCTCGACCTGCTGACCAAGCGGAGCAACGACAACCCCGTCTACTACGTGCAGTACGCCCACGCGCGCACCCGCCAGGTCGCGGCGAAGGCCGCGGCGTCGGGCGTCCCCGTCGAGCCGTTCGCGCCCGAGACGCTGGTGCACCCGACCGAGTCGGCGCTGCTCGGCGGCCTCCAGGAGTTCCCGCGCATCGTGGCGCACGCCGCGGAGCTGCGCGAGCCGCACCGCGTCGCGCGGTACCTCGAGGAGGTCGCCGGGCTCTACCACCGCTGGTACGACAACTGCCGGGTCGTGCCGCAGGGCGAGGACCCGGTCGAGGCCGTGCACTCGACCCGGCTGCGCCTGAACGAGGCGACCGGGCAGGTGCTCCGCAACGGGCTCTCACTCCTGGGCGTCACCGCTCCGGACCGGATGTGAGCGCGTCGGGGGCGGCGCCGCGGCGCCGGCGCGGGGGACGCGCGGTCGTGGTGGTCGTCGTGGTGCTGGTGCTGCTCGTGGTCGCGGCGGTTGTGGGCGACTCGCTCGCTCGCCGCGCCGTCGCCGACCGCGCCGCCGCGAGCCTCCGCGAGGCGCTCGCGCTGCCCGCGGACCGGGCGGTGGACGTCGACGTCGCCGGCTGGGCCGTGCTCCCGCAGCTCGTCTCGGGGCGACTGGACCGGCTCGACCTGAGCAGCTCGGACGTGACCTTCGGCGAGCTCGACGGCGATGTGACCGCGACCCTGATCGGCGTGCCGGTGAGCGGAGTCGGAGCGGTCGAGTCCGGCAGCACGACGGTCGCGATCGACGCGGCCTCGGTCGCGCGGCTCGTGACCGAGCGCAGCGCCGTGCCGGTCGACGAGGTGACCCTGGACGCTCCGCTCGTGCGCGTGACCGCCTCCGTCGAGGTGCTCGGCCTCCGGCTCGGCGCGGGCGTCGGGATGGAGCTCGCCGCCGTGGACGGAGCCATCCGGCTGACCCCGGCCGAGGTCTCCGCCGCCGGAGCGACCTTCTCGGCGACCGACTTCCGCGACCGCTTCGGCGCCGTCTCCGGCGACCTGCTCGCTCCGTCCTCCGTGTGCATCGCGGACTCGGTGCCGCGCGGGCTGACGCTGACCGGTGTCGAGGTCGCCGACGAGTCGCTGAACGCGAGCTTCGCACTCTCTCCGACGTTCCTCAGCGACCCCGCCGAGCAGGAACCGGGCACCTGCGCCTGAGCCCGCGCGGCGCCGCCGCCCCGGACCGGTAGGATCGGAGCCCTGTGCCGGCGTCTTCCGCGGGCCGAACACTGACATCGCTGGCTTCAGGGGTCAATCCGGACCCGCTCGCCCCGCAGTGACGCTCCCACTCTCTCCTGTGAGGTCTCACCCGTGGACACCGTCGACGCCCGCGCCCCCCGGCATCCGCTCGCGCCTGAGTGGCTGCACACGCCCGCCGACCCGAACGCGCTGGCCGACGGCGTGTGGCCGGACAGCGCCGAGCGCGGCGAGGACGGCGCGCTCCGGATCGCCGGAGTGCCCGTCGCCGAACTGGTGCGCGAGCACGGCACTCCTCTCTACGTGGTGGACGAGGCCGATGCCCGTCGCCGGGCCGTCGAGATGCGCGAGGTCTTCGCCCGCGAGCTCGGCCGCATCGGCACCGGCGTCACCGTCTACTACGCGGGCAAGGCGTTCCTCTCGACCGAGGTCGCCCGCTGGATGCGCGACGAGGGGCTGAACCTCGACCTCTCCAGCGGCGGCGAGATGGCGGTGGCCCTCGCGGCCGGGATCGAGCCCGAGCGCTTCGGCCTCCACGGCAACAACAAGTCGCTCCGCGAGATCGACCGGGCCGTCGAAGTGGGCGCGGGCACGATCGTGCTCGACAGCCTCGTCGAGATCGAGCGCGTCGCGGCCGCGGCCGAGCGGCACGGCCGCGTGCAGGCGGTGCGCCTCCGGGTCAACAGCGGAGTGCACGCGCACACCCACGAGTTCCTCGCCACGGCGCACGAGGACCAGAAGTTCGGCCTCGCGCTCGCCGACTGCCCGGCCGCGGTCGCCCGCATCCGCTCCTTCTCGTCCCTGCGGTTCCTCGGGCTGCACTGCCACATCGGATCCCAGATCTTCGGCTCCGCCGGGTTCGCGGAGTCGGCGTCGCGCCTGCTCGACGTCCACGCGGCACTGCTCGCGGACGGCCCCGTGCCGGAGCTCAACCTCGGCGGAGGCTTCGGCATCGCCTACACCAGCGCCGACGACCCGACCCCGATCGCCGAGATCGCGGCCGCCGTCGCCGACGCGGTGGCCGAGCAGTGCGCGGCCCGCGGCGTCCCGGTCCCGCACATCGCGATCGAGCCCGGCCGCTCGCTGATCGGGCCCGCCGGCGTCACCCTCTACGAGGTGGGCACCGTGAAGGACGTGACGGTCGGCTCCGAGGGCTCGACCGCGGTCCGCCGCTATGTCAGCGTCGACGGCGGCATGAGCGACAACGCCCGTCCGGCGCTCTACGGCGCCGACTACACGGCGCGGATCGCCGACCGCTCCTCCTCGGCCGAGCCCGCCCTCGTGCGGGTGGCCGGGAAGCACTGCGAGTCGGGCGACATCGTCGTCCACGACGACTTCCTGCCCGCGGACGTCCGGCCGGGCGACCTGCTCGCCGTCGCCGCGACCGGCGCCTACTGCTGGTCGCTCGCCAGCAACTACAACTACCTCGGGCGCCCCCCGGTGGTCGCCGTCCGCGACGGGCGCTCCCGCGTCCTCGTGCGCGGCGAGACCGAGGAGGACCTCCTCCGCCGCGACGCCGGCATCGAACGAAAGGCCACCTCCCGATGATCGAGTACCGCAGCCTCCGCGTCGCCCTGCTGGGCGCCGGGTCCGTCGGTGCCGAGGTGGCGCGCCTCCTGCTCGACCACGGCGACGAGCTCGCCCAGCGCGTGGGGGCGCCGCTGGAGCTCGTGGGCGTGGCCGTCAGGGACGTGGACGCGCCCCGCACCACCGACATCCCGAAGCACCTCCTGACCACCGACGCCGAGTCGCTGATCCTGGGCGCCGACATCGTGGTCGAGCTGATCGGCGGGCTCGAGCCCGCCCGCAGCCACATCCTCACCGCGATCTCGTCCGGCGCGGACGTGATCACGGCCAACAAGGCGCTGCTCGCCGCCCACGGCAACGAGCTCTTCGAGGCGGCCGACCAGGTCGGCGCCCAGCTCAACTACGAGGCGGCCGTCGCCGGCGCGATCCCGATCATCCGGCCGCTGCGCGACAGCCTCGCCGGCGACCGGGTCCACCGCATCCTCGGCATCGTCAACGGCACGACCAACTACATCCTCGACCGGATGGACACCGAGCACGCGAGCCTGGAGGACGCGCTCGCCCGCGCCACCGAGCTCGGCTACGCGGAATCCGACCCGACCGCCGACATCGAGGGCTACGACGCGGCGCAGAAGGCGGCGATCCTCGCCCGCCTCGCGTTCCACACCGACGTCCCGGTCACCCTGGTGCACCGCGAGGGCATCACCGGCATCACGAAGGCGCAGGTCGACCAGGCCCGCGACTCCGGCTACGTGATCAAGCTGCTCGCGATCTGCGAGCGGCTGACCGACGCCAAGACCGGCGTGGAGGGCGTCTCCGCGCGGGTCTACCCCGCGCTCGTGCACCGCTCCCACCCGCTCGCGGCTGTGCACGGGGCCAACAACGCGGTCTTCGTCGAGGCGGAGGCGGCCGGGGACCTGATGTTCTACGGCGCCGGCGCCGGCGGGATCGAGACGGCCTCCGCCGTCCTCGGCGACGTCGTGTCGGCCGCCCGCCGCCACGTCGTCGGCGGCCCCGGCCTGGTGACCAGCGCGAGCTCCGGGCTCGCGGTCCTCCCGATCGGCCACGTCACGACCCGGTACCAGGTCACCCTCGAGGTCCTCGACCGGCCCGGCGTCCTCGCGCAGATCGCGGGCGTCTTCGCCGACCACGGCGTCTCGGTCGAGACACTGGTGCAGACCCCGCCCGACGCCGACCCGCTGGAGGAGCAGGGCGGTGCGGAGCGGCGCGAGCCGACCGCTACCCTGGTCATCGGCACGCACGCCGCGGCGGAATCCGATCTGGCGGCCACCGTCACCGCCCTCCATTCGCATGGTTTCGTCGGCGCCGTGACGTCCGTTCTACGAGTTGAAGGAGCCTGAGATGGCCAAGCAGTGGCGCGGAGTCCTGCACGAGTACGCGGACCGCCTCGATGTCACCGAGGCGACCCCGGTCATCACTCTCGGTGAGGGCGGCACGCCGCTCATCCCCGCGGCGGCCCTCTCGGCGCGCACGGGCGCGAAGGTGTGGGTCAAGTACGAGGGCATGAACCCGACCGGCTCCTTCAAGGACCGCGGCATGACCATGGCGATCTCGAAGGCCGTCGAGCACGGCGCGAAGGCCGTCATCTGCGCCTCGACCGGCAACACCTCCGCGTCGGCCGCCGCCTACGCGACGCACGCCGGCATCACCGCGGCCGTCCTCGTGCCCGAGGGCAAGATCGCCCTGGGCAAGCTCAGCCAGGCGATCGCGCACAACGCGCAGCTGCTGCAGGTGCAGGGCAACTTCGACGACTGCCTCGACATCGCCCGCGACCTCGCGAAGAACTACCCGGTCCACCTGGTCAACTCCGTGAACCCGGACCGGATCGCCGGCCAGAAGACCGCGGCCTTCGAGGTCGTCGAGGTCCTGGGCGACGCGCCGGACTTCCACATCGTGCCGGTCGGCAACGCCGGCAACTACACCGCCTACTTCCGCGGCTACTCGGAGGAGCTGGAGCGCGGCGAGTCGACCCGCCTCCCGCGCATGTTCGGCTTCCAGGCCGAGGGCTCCGCCCCCATCGTGCACGGAGCGCCGGTCCGCCACCCCGAGACGATCGCCAGCGCGATCCGGATCGGCAACCCGGCCTCGTGGGAGCTCGCTCTGAACGCGCGCACCGTCAGCGACGGCTACTTCGGCGCGATCAGCGACGAGAAGATCCTCGAGGCGTACCGCATCCTCGCGGGCGAGGTCGGCGTGTTCGTCGAGCCGGCGTCGGCGATCAGTGTCGCGGGGCTCCTCGAGCGCGCCGAGGCCGGAGCGATCCCGAAGGACGCCACCGTCGTCCTGACGGTCACCGGCCACGGGCTCAAGGACCCGCAGTGGGCGCTCCGCACGGCCGACGGCGAGGACATCACGCCGACCGTCGTCCCGGTCGACACCGCCGCGATCGCGGACGTGCTGGGGCTGGCCGGCGCATGACCTCGGCGGTTCCCGTCGGCCGCACCGTCCACGTCAAGGTCCCCGCCACCTCGGCGAACCTGGGCCCCGGCTTCGACACGCTCGGCCTGGCGCTCTCGTTCTACGACGAGCTCGACGTGACGGCCGTCGCGGCCACGGGTGCGCGGGTCACCGTGCACGGAGTCGGCGAGGGCGAGGTGGCGACCGACGAGACGAACCTCGTCGTGCAGGCCATCGCGTACACGTTCGCCGACCAGCGGCAGGAGATGCCCGGCATCGAGGTGATCGCGCGCAACATCATCCCCCACGGCCGCGGGATGGGATCCTCCGGCGCCGCGATCGTCTCCGGCATCATGGCCGCGAAGGGCCTGCTCGAGGGCGTCGTCGAGCTGGACTCGGACGACCTCCTCCGCATCGCCACCGAGATGGAGGGGCACCCCGACAACGTGGCGCCCGCGCTGTTCGGCGGCCTCACCATCGCCTGGGTCGAGCCGCACGCGTCCGGCGCCGACGACTCGCCGCTGCGCCCGCGCTCGAAGAAGCTCATGGTCCACCGCGGTGTGTCCCCGGTCGTCTTCGTGCCCGAGCACACCATGTCGACGCGGTTGGCACGCTCGCTGCAGCCGCAGAGCGTGCCGCACGAGGACGCGGTGTTCAACGTCTCGCGCTCCTCGCTCCTGATCGCCGCCCTCATCCAGAGCCCGGAGCTGCTGTTCGCGGCGACCGAGGACAAGCTGCACCAGAACTACCGCGCGGCCGCCATGCCCGAGACCTCCGCGCTGATCGCGCTGCTGCGCTCGCACGGCTACGCGGCCGTCGTCTCGGGTGCCGGACCGAGCGTCCTGGTGCTCTGCAGCGACCCTGCGCAGCGCCTCGCCGCCGCGGATCTGGTGGAGCGGGAGGCCCCCACGCCGTGGCGCGCGCACATGCTGGCCGTCGACTTCAAGGGTGCTACAGTGGGGACCGCATCCCGAGGAACCGCGTAACGAGCGGAATCTGTCCGACGGATCGTCCCGACAACCACGGCCATCACATCGTGTGAAGGGCGCCCCTGCTCCTCTTGCAGACCGGCGCCTGGTCTCCGGGCCCTCTCTTCGCTCTCTGCGGCAGTCGGTCCCGGCGGCCGAGAGCATCGCGTGGATCAGAACACGCGATGGCACCGCACGGTCGATGAGCTCTCCCGGTGAGCACTCGTTCCCGGGGGGAAGGAACCCTCTCCAGTGACAGACGTCAACACCCACGGCTCGACCGTGGACCTCACCGCCGACCTCTCGGGTCTGCGCGTCGCCGAGCTCCAGGCTCTCGCGACGCGGCTCGGCCTCGGCGGCGCCTCCAAGCTCCGCAAGGGCGAGCTGGTCCAGGCCATCTCGGACCTGCGCGCCGCCTCCGCCGAGGACGCGCCCGCCGCGATCGCCGACGCGGTCGCTCCGGACGACGCAGCGGTCGCCCCGGACGTCGACGCCACCGGCGTCGAGGCCGAGCCGGCCGATGTGGCCGAGCAGTCCGCTCCGCAGCCCGAGGCGCCGGCGGAGCTGCCGACGCCCGTCGAGAGCACCGAGGCCGACACGGCCGACGTCCTCGAGCAGGCTGCGCCCACCGTCGACGAGCCCTCCGCGACGGCCGCCGAGTCGGCTCCGGTCGAGCTCGAGCTCCCCGCGGCGGCCGAGCCGGTCGCCGAGCCCGCCGAGCGCACGCCCCGCCGCCGCAGCTCGCGCCGTGCCTCCAGCGGCACCGTCGCCGCCGGCGAGCACCTCAACATCCCCGGCGGGACCGGCGTCGAGTCGCTGATCCCCGACCTCCCCGTGATCGAGCAGGACCGCGACGCCGACCAGGCCCCGAGGCCCGTCATCGACATCGAGCTGCCCAACGGGCCGGAGTCGGACGACTCCTCCCGCGAGGGCGGCCAGCGCGAGCGCCGCGGACGCCGCCGCAGCCGCGGGGGCGGCTCCGAGCAGGGCGAGCACGCCGAGCAGGCGCCCGCCGAGAACGACGCCGACTCCTCCGACTCCGGCGACCAGCAGGAGCAGCAGAGCGGCGACCAGCAGCAGAACGGGGACCAGCAGGGCACGGGCCGCGGCCGCAACCGCCGCAACCGCAACCGCAACCGCGGGGACGACCGCCAGAACGACGCTCAGCAGAGCCCCGCCGCGCAGCCGCAGAACGGCCAGGGCACGCGCGCCGCGCAGTCCGAGGGCCAGCAGGCTCCTCAGCAGAACGGCTCCGGGCAGCCCCAGAACGGCCAGCAGGCCGAGGGCGAGGACGGCCGCCGCAGCCGCTACCGCGACCGCAAGCGCCGCGGCGGAGCGATCGGCGACGACTTCGAGCCCGAGATCGGCGAGGACGACGTCCTCATCCCCGTCGCCGGCATCCTCGACGTCCTCGACAACTACGCCTTCGTGCGCACGACCGGCTACCTGCCCGGCGTCAGCGACGTCTACGTCTCCCTCGGCCAGGTCAAGAAGTACAACCTGCGCAAGGGCGACGCGGTCGTCGGCGCCATCCGCCAGCCCCGCGAGGGCGAGGGCGGCGGCCGCCAGAAGTACAACGCGATCGTCCGCGTCGACTCGATCAACGGCCAGACCGTCGAGGAGGCCGCGGCTCGCGTCGAGTTCCAGAAGCTCACGCCGCTCTACCCGACCGAGCGCCTGCGCCTCGAGACCGAGCCCGGCAAGCTGACCCAGCGGATCATCGACCTGGTCGCCCCCATCGGCAAGGGACAGCGCGGCCTGATCGTCGCGCCGCCCAAGGCGGGCAAGACCATCGTCCTGCAGCAGATCGCCAACGCGATCGTGCAGAACAACCCCGAGGTCCACCTGATGGTCGTCCTGGTCGACGAGCGTCCGGAGGAGGTCACCGACATGCAGCGCACCGTGCGCGGCGAGGTCGTCGCCTCCACCTTCGACCGCCCGGCCGAGGACCACACGACCGTCGCCGAGCTCGCTATCGAGCGCGCCAAGCGCCTGGTCGAGCTGGGCCACGACGTCGTCGTGCTGCTCGACTCCATCACCCGCCTCGGCCGCGCCTACAACGTGACGGCGGCCCCCTCGGGCCGCGTGCTCTCGGGCGGCGTGGACGCCTCGGCGCTGTACCCGCCGAAGAAGTTCTTCGGAGCGGCGCGCAACATCGAGAACGGCGGCTCGCTCACCATCCTCGCGACGGCGCTCATCGAGACCGGCTCGAAGATGGACGAGGTGATCTTCGAGGAGTTCAAGGGCACCGGCAACATGGAGCTCCGCCTCTCCCGCCACCTCGCCGACAAGCGGATCTTCCCCGCCGTCGACGTCAACGCCTCCGGCACGCGCCGCGAGGAGATGCTGCTCAGCGCCGACGAGGTCAAGATCACCTGGAAGCTGCGCCGCGCCCTCGCCGGGCTCGACCAGCAGCAGGCGCTCGAGATCATCCTGTCGCGCCTGAAGGAGACCTCGTCCAACGTCGAGTTCCTCATGCAGGTCTCGAAGTCGGCCGTCGGCCCGGCCACCGCCGGCCACGGCAACGGCCACCACTAGCGCCCCGACGTCCGCGGTCGCCCCTGTCACCGGGGGCGGCCGCGGACGTTTTCGCGTCCCCGGGCGATGAGCCCGACCCCGACCACCTCCGGAAACCAGGACCCCATGTTCGAATCCGTCAGCGTCCTCCTCGCCGAGCACGAGGACCTGCAGACGCAGCTCTCCGACCCGGCCCTCCACGCCGATGCCGCCCGCGCCAAGAAGGTCAACCGGCGCTACGCGGAGCTGAGCCAGATCAAGGCGGCGCACTCCGCCTGGGTCCAGGCCGGCGAGGACCTCGAGGCCGCGCGCGAGCTCGCCCGCGAGGACGAGGCCTTCGCGGAGGAGGTCCCCGAGCTGGAGGAGTCGCTGCGGGTGGCGCAGGAGAAGCTGCGGCGCCTGCTCATCCCGCGCGACCCGGACGACGGCCGCGACGTCATCATGGAGATCAAGGGCGGCGAGGGCGGAGCCGAGAGCGCGCTGTTCGCGGCCGACCTCCTCCGGATGTACCTGCACTACGCCGAGTCGAAGGGCTGGAAGACGGAGATCCTCGACCGCGACGAGTCCGACCTGGGCGGCTACAAGAACGTGCAGGTCGCCATCAAGAGCAACGCCACCGATCCCTCGCAGGGCGTGTGGGCGCACCTCAAGTACGAGGGCGGCGTGCACAGGGTGCAGCGCGTCCCCGTGACCGAGTCGCAGGGGCGGATCCACACCTCCACCACGGGCGTGCTCGTGTTCCCCGAGGTGGACGCGCCCGAGGAGGTCGCGATCAACCAGAACGACCTGAAGATCGACGTCTACCGCTCCTCCGGTCCCGGCGGGCAGTCCGTCAACACGACCGACTCCGCCGTGCGGATCACCCACCTCCCGACCGGGATCGTCGTCTCGATGCAGAACGAGAAGAGCCAGCTGCAGAACCGCGAGGCGGGCATGCGCGTGCTGCGCGCCCGCATCCTGGCGCGTCAGCAGGAGGAGATCGCCGCGGCGGCCTCCGACGCGCGCAAGACGCAGATCCGGACGATGGACCGCTCCGAGCGCATCCGGACCTACAACTTCCCCGAGAACCGCATCGCCGACCACCGCACCGGCTACAAGGCGTACAACCTCGACGGCGTGATGAACGGTGCGCTCGATCCCGTGGTGGAGAGCGCCATCCAGGCCGACGAGGAGGCCCGCCTGGCCGACATCGGCTCCGAGGAGGCGTGACCCTCGTGACCACCGGCGTCGACGCGCGCACCCTCCTCGCGGACGCGGTCGCCCGCCTCGCCGCCGCCCGCGTCCCCACGCCGGACGTCGACGCGGAGCTGCTGCTCGGGCACCTGCTCGGGCTCGGCCGCGGCCGGCTGCAGGCGCGCCTCATCACGGGGCTGAGCGTCGACGACGAGCACGCCGCAGCGTTCGCGAGCGCGATCGAGCGCCGGTCCGCTCGCGAGCCCCTGCAGCACATCACCGGGATCGCGCCGTTCCGCTCGCTCGAGCTCGCGGTCGGACCCGGCGTGTTCGTCCCGCGCCCCGAGACCGAGGGCGTCGCGCAGATCGCGATCGACGCCCTCCGAGCGGTCGTCGACCCGGAGCCGGTCGCCGTCGACCTCGGCACGGGCAGCGGAGCCCTGGCCCTCGCACTCGCGCACGAGGTGCCGCACGCGCGCGTGATCGGCGTGGAGAACGCTCCCGAGGCGTTCATCTGGGCCCGCGGCAACCGCGAGCGGCTCGGGCTCGAGAACGCGCGCATCGTCTTCGACGACCTCGCCCGGGCGCTGCCCGAACTGGACGGCACCGTCTCGGTGGTCGTCTCCAACCCGCCGTACATCCCGGCCGCGGCCGTCCCGCGCGACCCGGAGGTGCGGCTGTTCGATCCCCCCTCCGCGCTCTACGGCGGCGAGGACGGGCTCGACGTCGTCCGCTCGCTCTCGGCCACGGCCCTCCGCCTGCTCCGGCCCGGGGGAGTGCTCGTGATGGAGCACGGCGAGCTGCAGGGCGCCGAGATCCGCGACCTGCTCACCGCCGACGGCTGGCGCGGAGCGACCACGCAGCGCGATCTCACCGGCCGCGACCGCGCGACGGTGGCGGTGCGCTGACGCGTCGCGGGGCTCTGCTAGCCTCAGCGGCGATCCGGTGGCCGCGCCGGGCAGGCAGGCTCGGGAGGCTCGCATCGTCCCTGCACGCGATCGGCCGCGCCGTCGGCTCCGCCGCACGCTGGTGATCGTCCTGGCGGTCGTGGTGGTCGCGGCCCTCGTCGTCGTCGCCGTGCGGCTCCTCGAGCGGGGCGACCGCACTGCTCCCGTGGCCTGCGCGCCGGCGTCCGCCTCCGCGTCGCCAGCGGGGACATCCGCCACCGGCTCGGTCGACGACTACCTGGGCGGCCGGTCCGCCCTCCGCGGCGTGAACGTGTTCGACCTGCAGTCGCGCGTCGACGTCGGAGTCGACTGCACCGCCGGGAACCCGGCCGAGAGCTACGAGTTCCTGGCGGGCCGCGGGCTCACGCTGGTCCGGCTCGCGGTGCCCTGGTCGCTCCTGCAGCCGCAGGCCGAGGGGGAGAGCACCGACGACGCGCTGGCGAAGGGGCTCGATCCGGCGGCGGTCTCGCTGCTCCGGACCGAGATCGCCGCCATCGGCGCCGCCGGCATGCGGGTCGTGCTCGACCTGCACAACAACGGCACCTACCCGGCGAGCCAGGGCGATCTGCCCGAGGGGACGGTCTGGTTCGGATCCGGGCTCTCGGTGTCCCAGGCGCAGCGGGTCTGGACCCTGCTCGCGGCGGAGTTCCAGGACGACGGACGCATCGCCGCCTACGACCTCTTCAACGAGGTGAAGCGGGCGCTGGTCCCGGTCGAGACCTACAAGGCCTACACGCAGGCCGTGGTGTCGGCCGTCCGGGGGACCGGCGATCGGCACACGATCTGGGTCGAGGGGATGCGGGAGGCGACGACCGGCACGGTCGCCGCGATCGCGCCGGACGGGCCGTGGATCCAGGATCCGCTGGACCGGATCGTGTACTCGCAGCACTTCTACCCCGGCGGCACGGGGACGACCCTGCGCTCGGACAAGCAGGGCGGCAGCGACGAGGAGGTCTTCGTGGCGGCTGTCACGACCTTCGGACAGTGGTGCCGGCAGTACTCGGTGCACTGCTCGGTCGGCGAGGTCGGCTGGCCGAGCGATCAGAGCCTCTCCCTCGCCGCGGGCGGCGCGGGCTCCTGGACGGACGTCGGCGAAGCCTTCTACACGGCCGCCGACACCTACGGCCTCGACGTCACCTACTTCGGCTCCACCCGGAAGTCGGACTGCGGCTGGCTGATGGCCTACTGCGGCGACGATCACGAGATCGACGACACACGCTCCCAGAGCTCCGTGATCGAGGCGCACCTCCTGCGCTGAGCGCAGATGTCCCCCTGGTGGGAGGGGGTCTCCTCGAATAAGGCTCACTCGCGCCACCCGTCGGCGACCCCTTCCGACAATGGGGGCGCGGGGCTCTCCCCGCGCCCACGACCGCACGTCCGGGAGGCCCCCCTTGATCGGCGACCGAACCACTCACGAGAACCCGGGGCGTCCCGCCTCCCTCCTGCGTCGCGGTGTCCTCGCCGCCGGTGCGATCGGCGCGGTCGGCGCCTGGAGCGCCGCCGCGGCCCCCACCGCCGAGGCCGCGGTCACGATCTCGCAGGGCGAGCTCGACCGGATCGCCGTGGTCGCCTCCGCCGCCCGCTTCTCGGGCATCGACGCGACCGGCGCGACGGACTCGAGCGCCGGCCTGCAGAAGGCGATGAACGCCGTCCCCGAGGGCGGCCTGCTGGTGATCCCGACCGGCACCTACCTCGTCGGGACCTCGCTCTACCCTCGGCTCGCCAAGTCCCTGCGGGTGAGCGCGCACGGGGCGACCCTCATCGCCACCTCGTCGAAGCCGATCTTCTCGGTCTCCGGGGCGTACGGCACCGTCCTCCCCGTCACCGCGGTGACGATCGCCGCGCCCGCCGGAGCCTCCGCCGTGTCGCAGCTGAGCGTCGGCGGCACACCGGACTGGGCTCCCGGCACGATCGTGAAGATCGTCTCGGACGACCCGATCCCGGAGCGCCGGCCGGGGGACGGCGTCGTCGAGTCGCGCCTGGGCGAGTTCGCGGTCGTGCGCTCCTCCTCCGGATCGACGGTGGTGCTCGGCGGAGTGCTCCGCGAGACCTACAGCACCAACATCCGCGTCGCGCAGATCTCGGACCAGACCTTCTCGATCGAGGGGGGCACCTTGATGGTCGCGGCTGCGCGCGCGACCGCGTCGAACGAGCCCCTCGTCTACTTCTCCCGCCTGCGCTATCCGCAGCTGCGCTCCGTGACGGTCACCCGTGCCTCCGGCCCGGTCTTCCGCTTCACCTCCTGCTACGGATACCTCGTCGAGGACGCGGTCGTGCGGTTCGCGACCGACGACGCGGGCTCGTCGATCCTCGGGTACGGCGTCTCCGACGTCGGGAGCAGCTTCGGCCAGGTCGACCGCGGCGTGTACTCGCATGTGCGCCACTCCTACTCCGACGACACCAACCGCGTCGCGGCCAACAGCGATCTCTCCGGCTACGGCCGCACCTACGGCACGGTCGTCTCGGGAGTGAACGCGCTGATGACCACCTCGAGCGCCTTCGACACCCACCACTGCTCGGAGGGAGTGACCTTCATCGGCTGCACGGCCACCTCCGGCATCGGCCAGGGCAGCCAGGGGCAGTCCGGCTACCAGCTGCGGGGGATCGGGCACCGGGTCGTGGACTGCACGGCCCGCTTCGTCGAGAACGGCGTCATCGTGCAGGACGAGGCCAAGGGCGGGGACTCGCGCTCGCACCAGATCAACGGATTCCGGGCGTTCGACGCCCGGGGAGCCGCGGTGCGCGTCGTCCGTCGCCCCGCCGGGCACCCGAGCGCCGGCGTCTTCGACCCCTCGCCGACGGTGACGGCCTCGGACGTCTACGCCGAGCGCACCGGAGCGCTGCTGGTCAGCTTCAACGCCTCGGTCGTGCTGGCCGGTGGCGTGTTCCGCGCGGGCGCGAGCAACCCCGGCACCGGCGACTACCACGGCATCTACTCCGAGAACAGCCTGCTGCGGATCCGCGACACCATCCTCGACTTCGAGGCCAACACCTCCGGCACGCCCCGGCCCATCGGCTCGGGCAGCACGGCGGGCGCGGTCCCGGGTCAGCAGCGCACGGAGATCGACGGACTGGAGGTGCGCAGCACGCCCGACGTGGTCGCCCGCACCTGGGGCGTCTTCAGCGGAACGGACCACCTGGTGCGCGCCCGCAACGTGCGGTTCAGCTACCCGTTCCGCTACATGCCGGGGGAGAACCTGTCGCCGCAGTCGTCCGTCGAGTGGCGGTGCGACGTGCCCGCCGACGGAGCGACCGAGGTCGCCACCTCCGGCGTCTTCGTCTGGGGCAACAACGAGGTCACGGCGACCCAGAAGCGCCTGCCGCTCTCACCCGACCCGGTGATCATGGTGCGCCTGGTGTCCACGAACACGCTCACGATGGCGGCCCTGCCTTCGGGCAGCGTCTTCGGTCAGCGGCTGCACCTGCTGCACGCCGGGGCGCGTCCGGTCACGGTGCGTCACGGCGCGGCGGGCGGTACTGCGCTCACCGGCGGCCAGGACGTCGCCGTCGATCCGGGCGGGCAGCTGCTGCTGTTCTGGGACGGCGGGGCCTGGCGCCAGTCGGTCTAGCCGCAGGGCTGCACGGCCGGCCGACGTCCGACCGTGCACCGGGTCAGCGGGGGAGGTACTGCCGGCTACGCTTCGGCGATCCGGCCTTCGACGGCGGCACCGGAGGCGTCTTCGCTCGACGAGCCGCGACGGCCACGGCGAAGACCAGCGGCCAGAGCGCGAGGGGCACGCCGGGGTTCGAGAAGTGACTGTGGATGGTGGAGATCACCACGAGCACGACCATCAGGATCGTCACCGGGAACACGGCCGCGGCTCCGAGCATCCGACGGGAGCGGAGCACGACGGCGAACGCGACCAGCAGCAGCAGGACCTCGGCGAGGAGGCCGAGGACTCCGCTCGCGATCAGCGTGCGCATCCACTCGGACTCGGGCGACACCCACACCAGCGAGGACGGCCGCACGGGCCAGCCCTTGTCGACGGCCGAGTAGACCTGGGTGCCCCAGCCGTTGAGCGGACGCTCCGCGATGGCGGGGAGGGTCTCCGTCACCCAGATGTTGACCCGGTAGCCGATGGTCTGCGGCAGCCAGGAGTACTGAGCGATCGCGTACTGCGACTGTCCGGACTGCTGCTCCAGGCGCGCGGCGATGCTCTGCCCGAGCACGAGCCAGCCGGCCGCCAGCACGGCCACTCCCGAGAGGACCAGGACGGGGCGGGCCTTCAGCCGCAGGGCGGTGAGAGCCAGGATGACCGCTGCGGCGCCGATCGTCGCGAACGTCAGCGTCGTGACGGCGCCCGCGAAGAGCACGGTGAGGGCCGCGACCGGCCAGGGGGCGAGCTTCGTACCTGCGGAACTGATGATCAGGTCGACGCAGGACGCCGCGATCACGCAGGCGAGGTACCCGCCGAGAGCGGTCCAGTGGCCGATCGTCGACGTGCCCCGGATGTCCCAGCCGCTCGAGAGCCGCTCGGCGAGACCGCCGGAGCTCGTGATCTGCACCAGCACCTCGTTGACGCCGGGCACGCGCAGCAGCTGGGCGATCGCGATCAGCGCGACGAGCACGCCCGGTGCGCTGAACCCGCGGAGGAACGGCGCCAGGTCCGACGGAGCGCGGACGACCATCCGGACCGGGAAGGTGGCCGCATAAGAGACACCGATAGTGAGCAGTACGCCGATGAAAGGCGAATGCCTCAATTCGCCCGAATTCACGAGTTCGAGCATTCCCCAGACGGTGAGGAGGAGAAGGAAGGAGTAGTCGAGAGAAGTCAGTCTCACTCGGGCGAGAAGAGCTCTGTCCTTCCAGAGAAGTGCCGTGAGGAAAGACAGCCCCACCAGCAGCATGCTCACTCCCTGGAAAGGCCCGAGAGCATTGACCTGGACTCCGACGAGTCCTGCCGCGGAGCCCAGGAGCGCGCCTACCAGTAGCGGTCGTCTCGCCCGTCGAGGATCGCTCGAGGGCATTCCGCGTCGCGCGACTCTCTGCCGCCCGTTGGGGGGTACAAGAGCTGATCGATTGTTCGAGATGGGATCGTCTTCCGTCGAGAGCGCGGGCGCCGCTCGCTAGCGGGGATATCACGCGGTGAGGCAGCTGTGCCGAGTGCCGTTAGTCTAGGTCGGCGTCGTGATTCTCGCATGCCGCAGGACGAGGAGAGCATACTTCTGTGCCGAAGATCGACGTGGTCCACTGGAATCCCGCACAGCCGATCAGTCGCGCCCCCTGGGCCCGATTCGTGCCGATCCGCAGGAGAGTCGACAACTTCGGCGATCTGCTCGGCCCGATGATCGTGGAGCGGATCCTGCAGCGCGAGGGGATCTCGCCCGGCTCCGCTGCCGAGCGCCGCCGACTGCTCGCCGTGGGGTCGATCCTCAAGCTCGCCCGCGACGGGGACACCCTGTGGGGCATCGGTGCGAACGGCAAGTCGCTGGACGCGCGGTTCGACTTCACCGACCTCGACGTCCGGGCCGTCCGCGGCCCTCTGACCCGCGGCTTCCTCCGCGCCCGGGGCATCGCCGTCCCCGAGGTCTACGGCGACCCGGGCCTGCTCGTCGGCACCCTCTGGGGCCGCGAGGAGCTGCGCCGCGGCACTCCCGACCGCCGAGTGACCGTCCTCCCGAACCTCAACGATCTCCGCCGGATGCGCGCCGACGGGACAGCCCCTCGGGCGGAGGACGGCCTCGTCGAGCCGACGCGCCCCGTCCTCGAGGTGCTGGGTGCGATCGCGGCGAGCGACCTCGTCGTCGGCTCGTCTCTGCACGCGATCGTCGTGGCGGAGTCGCTGGGGATCCCGGCCCGGCTGGTGGCCTCGGCGAGCGAGCCCGACTTCAAGTACCGCGACTACTACGAGGGCTCCGGCCGCGCGGGCTTCACCCCGGCCGCGACCGTCGCCGAGGCGATCCAGGCCGGGGGCGAGCCGCCCCTGCACTGGCGTCCGGACGCGCTGCTCGAGGCCTTCCCGCGCGATCTCTGGGGGAGCGTCGTCGAGGCCGCGCGGTGACGATCGCCGGTGACGCCGCCCGCGGCGCCGCTGCCACGCTCGGCGGGCAGTGGATCCGCTTCGTCCTGCAGCTGGGCGCGCTCGCGGTCCTCGCGCGCCTCCTGAGCCCGGACGACTACGGCGTGGTCTCCATGGTGCTGGCCATCGCCGGAGTCGCGACGCTCCTGGGCGACTTCGGGCTCTCCATGGCGTCGATCCAGTCCAGCGACGTGACCGACGCCCAGCGCAACAACCTGCTCTGGATCAACGTCCTCCTCGGGCTGGTGCTGGGCGGGATCGTGTTCCTGCTCGCGGTGCCGATCGCGGCGTTCTACGGGCGCGACGAGCTCGTCCCGGTCTGCCAGGCGCTGTCCGCGGTGTTCGTGGTCAACTCCGTCACGGCCCAGTTCAAGGCGGAGGTCTCCCGCCGCTTCCGGTTCCGCTGGCTCGCCGCCTCCGACGTTCTGGCGCAGCTCGTCGCCTCCACCGGCGCGGTCCTGCTCGCGCTGTCAGGAGCCGGCTACTGGGCCCTCGTCGCCCAGCAGCTGCTGGTCGCGGTCACGACCCTGGTCGTCCTGGTGATCGGTGCCGGCTGGCTGCCCGGCCTGCCCTCGCGCACGCAGGGCATGCGCGCGTTCCTCGGCTTCGGCGCGAACACGGTCGGGGTGCAGCTGGTCAATTACATCAGCGGCAACGCCGACAGTGTGCTGATCGGTCGGGTCTGGGGCGCCGGCGCGCTGGGCGTCTACGACCGTGCCTACCAGATCTTCCGGATGCCGCTCCAGCAGATCGCCGCGCCGATGACCAGGGTCGCCTTCCCCGTGCTCTCGCGGATGAAGGACAGCCCCGAGTTCGAGCGGTACGTGCAGCGGGCTCAGCTCGTGCTCGCCTACGTCATGGGCGGAGTCTTCTTCGCGGCAGCCGCGCTCGCCGACCCGATCATCGAGATCGCGCTCGGCCCCGGCTGGGACGAGTCGAAGACGATCTTCCGGATCCTCGCGATCGGCGGCGTCTTCCAGGCGCTCGGGTTCGTCTACTACTGGGTGTTCCTGGCGAAGGCGTTGACCGGGCTCCAGCTGCGGTTCAGCATCGTCTCGCGCTCGCTCATGGTCGTCTTCATGGCGATCGGAGTGGTGTGGGGGCCGATCGGCGTCGCGATCGGCAGCACCGCCGGCCTCGTCCTGAACTGGGTGGTGCTGTCGTTCTTCGCCGTGCCGCGCGCCGGCATCGACGTGAGGGCGCTCCTCCTGCAGGCCTGCCGTCCGCTCGCGCTCGGTGTCGCGATCGTCGTCGTCTCTCTGCCCGCGCTGGCGCTGACCACCGGCCTCGGCGCCCTGGGCCAGCTGCTGATCGTGGGCGCGATCGACCTGGCGATCGCCGGGCTCGCCGTCCTCCTCCTCCGCGCCTACCGGGAGGACGCGCGGCTCCTCCAGCGGACCGTCCTGGCGATCCGCCGGCGCTGACGGCGCGGAGGCGCCCTCGAGGCCCCCGGTCGCGGAGGACACCCGGCCCGGGTGCCCCGGCGGTCAGAGGGCGAGCGAGCCGCGGAGCCCGGCGAGGCGCTCCCGCCCGACGGCGAGGTCGGCCAGGAGCCGGTCCCTCTGATCGAGCAGGGCCTGCGCCCGCTCCAGGGCGTCCGCCTCGCCGGTGACGTCCTTCTCGGAGAAGGCCACCGGCAGGGTCGTGACTGCGGCGAACGTGCGGCGCACCTTCTCCGGGTCGCTCGTGGTGAAGCCGATCGGGACGGCGCCCTCGGTCATCCCGAGGATGAGGGCGTGGATCCGGTCGCTGACGACCGCGGCGCAGTCGCGGTAGAGCTCGCGCACCCGCTCCTCGTGGTCGGCGTGCGAGACGGAGGCGTCCCAGCCCAGGACCGTGCCGTCCAGGTCGCGGGCGAGCTCGGCGCAGCGCTGCTCGTCCTCCTGCATCTGATCGACGACGACGATGCGGGCGTCGAGCGAGCGGGCGAGTGCGCGCACCGTCCCGAGCCAGACTCCGGTGGGGGCCGGGCGATCGCCCCTCAGCGCGACGGCGATCGTACGGCGCTGATCCGCAGGGCGGAACCGCTCGGGCGCGCTGCCCAGCGCGAAGGCCCAGTCCGGAGCGACGGTCCCGATGCCCAGGTCGGACCGGCTGTCCGGGTCGCGCCAGCTGGTCGTCCCGGTCAGGGAGAGCATGCGTCGGAACCACCGGCGGGGGAGAGCTCCCTGGTCCCGCCGCAGCGCGATGCCGAGGGCGACGGGACGGCCGCCGCCGAGGCGCGAGCGGGTCAGCAGCGCCGTCTGCCAGGCGGAGTTGACGAGGAAGCGGCGATCGAGGACCCATTCGCCCGCGTTCAGCGCGAAGCCCATGCGGGAGCCGCGCGGGCCGACGGCGAGGGCGGCGCGGAGCCAGCTCGAGCGGGAGTGGTAGACGACGTCCTCCGCGGACAGGCCCAGTCCCGAGATGTACGCGGAGTGGGTGCCGGCGTAGACGTGCAGCTGTCCCTGGTCGCGCAGTGCATCGAGGTACGCCCGGCGGAGCACCGAGTCGCCCAGGTTCTCCTTCTGGCCGCTCGGATTGACGAAGATGCGGGTGTTCATGAGGTCCCTCTTGTTCGGCGGGCACGAGCGACGGGGGCGTCGACCGCGAGGTGGTAGGCGCGGGCGTAGGACGCGCCGACGGCGCTCCAGTCGCGTCCCGCGAGGACGGGTCCCGACGCGGGGAGATCGGCGGTCGCGCGGACGGCGGCGAGCAGGTCGTCGCGGTCGATCCCGCCGTCGAACATGCGTACCCACTCCTGCCCGACCTCGTCGGCGAGCAGGACGTTCGCCGGGGTGCGCGGCACGAGGACGGGGCGGCCGAGCGACAGCGCGACCAGCAGGATGCCCGAGTTGTGCATCTCGGTGTACGGGAGGATCACCAGCTGCGACGAGGTCATCTCGGCGACCATCTCCTCGTCCGGCACGAAGCCGAAGCGCGTCGCGACACGGGCGTCGAGAGCGGCGGCCCGCGCGATCCGCTCGGCGAGGGCCGCGGGCGCCTTGCCGACGACGCCGAGGACGAGCTCCGGATCGTCCAGCTCCCGGAAGACCTCGACCAGGCGCTCGACGTTCTTGTAGGGCTCGATGCGGCCGAAGTACAGCAGTCGTCCCGGCTGCACCGGAGCGCTGTGCTCGAGCGGGAGCACGTCCCGGTAGTGGCCGTGGGGGATGAGGACGGAGCGTGCACCGCGCGGCACCGGCGTCACCCCCGTCAGGGTCACGAAGAGGTCCGTGCGGCGCTCGAGAGCGGACAGGAGCGCCGTCTCGATGCGACCGCCGGGGGCGTGCGGCTCGAGGTTGTGCAGAGTGCGGACGATCTTTCCCCGGGAAAGCGACAAGCGAGCGAGAAAGAGCGCGAACAATGCCGTCCGTGCCGCGGCTATCGGCTTCGATCTCCCTCTCATCAGGAATTCCGGCCAGTGGACGTGGAACACGTCCCATCCGCCGATCAACGCCTTTCTCCAGGAGAAGAAGGAGAAGTCGATCTCTTCGGGAGCGAAGCGCGTCACCTGGTCGACGAATCGCGTGGTTCCGTCCGGCGGAGCGACGGAGAGGAGGACTCGGACGGTATTCCTCTTCGGGGCCGGATCGGTCACGCGTGATTCCCTTTCAATGTGTTCAGGATATGAAGTCCCCTTTGGGAATCCGATGATTGTCGGTCGGACGAACGGGTGTCATGCCACCGTCCTGCACTGTCTGTAATACTCGACGAACCGAGGTGAAGGCTAATCGATCGGACTCACGAGCGAGGTGAACGATTCTCGCCCCCATGACCCCCCAACGGGTAGCCGAACCAGTCTCGGACCCGAATTGCCCGGTGTTACCGTCAAGTGATCCGTCTGGAGAGCATCGCCCCGTGAAAGCACTGTATCTATCCGGCGCTCCGCGCCTGTCGACCAAGCCCTCCACCGAGAGTCTGGGCCCGCGCTCGCACATCCTCGGCGTGATCAACGGCCTGGAGCAGAGCGGAGTCGAGGTCGAGCGCTTCATCGTGGGGGACACCATGCCGGAGGCGGTGCACGGTCAGGGGTCCGAGAGCCGCATGTCCGGCTCGCGCCTGTCCATCGTGGCGACCGACGTCTTCCGGCTGGTCTCCCGGGTGCGCTCGCGCTTCCAGCTGAAGCGCCGGGTCTCCGGGTCGACCGCCGTCTTCGCCTACGAGCGTTACGCGCTCTTCCAGGAGCTCGGCTCCCTCGCCCGTCGCCTCACCGGGGCCGTCTGGGTCCTGGAGGTCAACGCCCTCCTCGCCGTCGAGGCGACCAGCGAGCGGCGGGCGACCACCAGCCGCGTTCTCGCCGAGTGGATGGAGGGACGCACGCTCCGCCGCGCCGACCTGATCGTCGCCGTCACGGACGCCCTCGCCGACCAGCTCACCGCCCGGTACGGCATCCCCCGGCAGCGCATCCTCGTCGTCGCCAACGGCGTCGACCACACCGTGCACCGCCCCGCAGAGATCGTGGACGGGACCCGCACCCCGCGGATCGGGTTCCTCGGCACGCTCTACCCGTGGCAGAACGTCTCCTCGCTGATCGAGCTGCTCGCCTCGGAGGACCTGGGCGAGGTCCACCTCGAGATCGCCGGCGACGGACCGGTCCGCGCCGACCTGGAGAGGCAGGTCCGCGAGCTCGGCCTCGCGGATCGCGTCACCTTCCGCGGACGGGTGCACCCCGACGACGTCCCCGCCTTCCTCGCCGGCGTCGACCTCTGCTTCGCCGGCCATTCCAGCGCCAACGGCAGCTACTTCTCCCCGCTGAAGCTCTGGGAGTACCTCGCCGCGGGCAAGCCTGTGGTCGCGAGCCGGCACGACGTGACGGCGGGCCTCCAGCGCGAGGGCTACCCCGTCGTCTGCTACGACTCGGCGGGAGAGAAGGACCTGCGCAGCGTCCTCACCGAGAGCGTCCGCTCGCTGCCGGAGCTCTCCCGGGTCGCGGCCGACCGCCAGCGCGACGTCTGGGCCGAGCACTCGTGGGCCCGCCGCGTCGAGACCATCGTCACCTCCGTGAAGGAGACCGCATGACAGCCGCTGCGCGCACCGCGCTCCCCTTCGACCTCGGTCATGTGGACGCCCGGACCGCTCCGGAGATGATCGCCGAGATCCTCGCCGGCGAGCACCGGGGCCGCATCATCGGGAACCTGAACCTGCACGGGCTCTACATGGCGCAGACCGATGAGCACTTCCGCCGGTTCTGCGAGCAGGCCGACACGGTGCTGATCGACGGCTGGCCGATCCTGGCGCTCGCCCGAGGAACGGCGGTCGACTCGCCTCTGACGCCTCAGCACCGCATCGGCAGCACCGACTGGCTGTTCCCGCTGATCGAGAACGACGAGCCTCTGGTGGTGGTCGCCGTGGGCGGCACGCCGGAGTCGTCGGCCGCAGCGGCGGAGGCGGTCGCCGCCCGCACCTCCCGGATGACCTGGCTCGCGTACGACGGATTCGACCAGCAGTGGCACGGCGCCGGCGAGGAGCGGCCGCTCGCCGAGTCGCTCGCCCGCGCCGACCTCGTCCTGGTCGGGATGGGCATGCCCCGTCAGGAGCGCTGGATCCTGGAGAACCGGGAGCTCGCCCCGCGAGCGGCGTTCGCGAACGTCGGCGGCTGCCTCGACTACATCGCCGGCACCCAGGCGCTCGCCCCGCGGTGGATGGGCGCCCTGGGCGTGGAGTGGCTGTTCCGTCTGGCCCGCGATCCGCGCCGCCTCGCGGCCCGCTATCTCCTCGAGCCGCTGCAGCTGCTCCGCATCGTCCTGTCCGGTCGTTTCCGCGCGAAGCGGACCCCCGGCCCGTGCGACGCTCCGCGGCCCTCGGGCCGGGTGTCGACCGGAGTCGGTCCGCGCTGATCCGAGCCGGCGGGCCGCGTCAGGCCTGAGCGGAGTACTTCTTCTCGGTGGCGGCCTTCGCGGGGCGCCACCAGTCCTCGTTGGCGCGGTACCAGTCGATGGTGGCGGCGAGTCCTGCGTCGAAGTCGGTGTAGCGGGGGCGCCAGTCGAGTTCGGTGCGCAGGCGGGTGGAGTCGATGGCGTAGCGGAGGTCGTGTCCGGCGCGGTCGGTGACGTGGTCGAAGGCGTCCTCGGGCTGTCCGAAGGCGGTGAGGATGCGGGTGACGACGTCGAGGTTGCTCTTCTCGCCGTCGGCGCCGATGAGGTAGGTCTCGCCGATCTCGCCGCGGTCGATGATGGCCCAGACGCCGGTGTTGTGGTCGTCGACGTGGATCCAGTCGCGGACGTTGGCGCCGGTGCCGTAGAGCTTGGGGCGGATGCCGTCGATGGCGTTGGTGATCTGGCGGGGGATGAACTTCTCGACGTGCTGGTAGGGGCCGTAGTTGTTGGAGCAGTTGGAGATCGTGGCGCGCACGCCGAAGGAGCGCACCCAGGCGCGCACGAGCAGGTCGCTGGCGGCCTTGGTCGAGGAGTAGGGGCTGGAGGGGTTGTAGGGGGTGCGCTCGGTGAAGCGCGCAGGGTCGTCGAGCTCGAGGTCGCCGTAGACCTCGTCCGTCGAGATGTGGTGGTACCGCACGTCGTGCGCGCGCACCGCCTGGAGGAGCGCGAAGGTGCCGATGACGTTCGTCGCGAGGAAGGGCGTCGGGTCGTGCAGCGAGTTGTCGTTGTGCGACTCCGCAGCGAAGTGCACCACGAGATCCGCATCGGCGACCAGCCGGTCCACGAGCTCGGCGTCGGCGACGTCGCCCTCGACCAGCCGCACGCGGTCGGCGACGGGGGCGAGGGAGTCGCGGCTGCCCGCGTAGGTGAGCTTGTCGAGCACGGTGATCCGCGCGTCGGGACGCTCGCGCAGGGTCAGGTGGACGAAGTTGCTGCCGATGAAGCCGGCACCGCCGGTGACGAGGATCCGCACGGGGTTCTCCTGGAGGTCGGGGAGGTCGGGGAGGCCGGGCTCAGCGGCCCGCGTTCACGCCTTCGAGTCTGAGAAGGCGGTGGAGGTAGGCGCCGTAGCCGCTCTTGACCAGCGGTGCGGCGAGCTCGGCGAGGCGGGTGTCGTCGATCCAGGAGTTGCGCCAGGCGATCTCCTCGATGCAGCCGATCTTGAACCCCTGCCGCTGCTCGATCACGCGCACGAACTCCGTCGCCTCGATCATCGAGTCGAAGGTCCCGGTGTCGAGCCAGGCCGTTCCCCGGTCGAGCACCTGGACGTTCAGCCGCCCCGCCTCGAGGTAGCGCTCGTTGATCGTCGAGATCTCGAGCTCGCCGCGGGCCGAGGGCGTGATCGTCCTCGCGATAGCCACGACGTCGTTGTCGTAGAAGTAGAGGCCGGGCACGGCGTAGTTGCTGCGCGGCTGCTCGGGCTTCTCCTCGATGGAGACGGCTCGGAAGTGCTCGTCGAACTCGACGACTCCGTAGGCGCGCGGGTCGGCGACCTGGTAGGCGAAGATGACGGCGCCCTCGATCGTGGTGTTCGCCGCGAGGGCGGTGCCCAGGGCGGTGCCGTGGAAGATGTTGTCGCCCAGGACCAGGGCGACGGACTCGTCGCCGATGAACTCCTCACCGATCAGGAACGCCTGCGCGAGCCCGTCGGGGGACGGCTGCACGGCGTACTCGATCCGCATGCCCAGGCTCGACCCGTCGCCCAGCAGGGCGCGGAACTGGTCGTTGTACTCGGGCGTCGTGATCACGAGGACCTCGTCGATCCCGGCCATCATCAGCGTCGACAGCGGGTAGTAGATCATCGGCTTGTCGTAGATCGGCATCAGCTGCTTCGAGATGCCCTTGGTGATCGGCCACAGGCGCGACCCCGATCCGCCTGCGAGGACGATGCCCCTCATGAGGCGACCGCCCGGGCCGCCGCGATGGGACGGAGGAGCGGCAGGCTCCCCGATCGGCGAGGAGCGGACGAGTCGGCGCGGAGTCGGATGTGCAGCACGGTCGCAACGCTACACAAGGCGATCGGTCCTCGAGAGGAGCCGACGCCCCGGAGGCGCGAAAGAGCGCAGCGGGCCACTCTTCTGACGGAACGCGCCATTGCTGCGGACCGTCCTGGGCCCGCGAATAGCCTTCGAGCGCTGTGCTCCCGTCCGTCATTCTCGACGCGAGGCGGCCCGAACCAGTGAGGAGGCGGTCCCGATCAGTCCGCGATCCGCCGGTGTCAGATCCGCCGGTGCACGATCCGCCGGTGCATCGTCTGCCCGACACGCGCGCGCGTGCGCTTCGCGCCGGCGCACAGTCAGAACGAACCCGTGCTGCACACCGCGCCCGCCGTCCCGATGACGGCCGGGTCTCCCCGGGCCGTCCCGCTTCCCGCCGCGGTCCTCCTCTGTCATGCGCTCGTCGCGGCGGCGGCCGACCGGGTGGGCGTGCGAGTGCTCTTCGTCAAAGGTCCGACGGCGCAGCTGCAAGGTCTGCGCTCCCCGAGGATCTCGTCCGACACGGACGTCCTCGTCCCCGAGGAGAGCCTGTCAGCCCTGGTCGCCGAGCTCAGCAGCAGGGGATGGCTCGTCCGCCCCGAGGATCCTGACAAGGCCTTCCTGCAGCCGCATTCCATCACGCTGTACAGCCCGAGCTGGCCCTGCGACATCGACCTGCACTTCCGGTTCCCCGGGATGGAGGAGGAGTGGGGCGCGGTGTTCGACCGTCTGTGGTCGCGACGCACGAGGGTCGATGTCGCGCACCGGGCGATCACCGTGCCGTCGTCCGGGGACCACCTCGGGATCCTCCTGCTGAACGAGCTCCGCTCGCGGTCCGACGGCTCCGCCCAGCTCGACGAGATCCGGGACCTCGCAGTGGAGCGCCCGCACGAGCTGCTGGACTTCGCGCTCGGGACGGGAGCCGTCGGTCCGCTCCGCCAGGTGCTCGAGCTGCTCCCTGAGAGCCAGGGCGTCGTCTATCCGCGCCTCTCGCGGAACTGGCGGTGGCACACCCGTACGAGCTCGGATTCGGCTCGGCGCATCATCGCCGTACTTCAGGCTCCGTGGCGGGAGAAGCCGCGGCTGGTCCTCCACTCCGTGTTCGCCCCGCTCGAGGTCGTGCGCATCACCGACCTCCGCGCCGACGCTTCACTGCGGTCGCTCGCCGTCAAGAACCTCCAGCGATGGTCCCGAGCGCTCACGCACCTGTGCGGGTCGCTGCGAGAAGTCGTCCACTACTTCCTCGCTCCACCGCGCCGCTGAGCGCGCACTGATCGGAAAGGCCACCATGCGCATCCTGTTCCTCGCGGACGACCTGCTCTTCCCCACCACCAACGGCGGACGCGTCGAGCTGCTCGGAGAGATCCGGTGCCTGGTCGAGGCGGGCCACGAGCTCGACCTGGTGGTCTTCCACCGGGAGCCCGTCGACTCCGCTGTCCGAGACCTGCATACGGCACTGGTTCCAGGTGCCGTGCTCGTTCCGCGTGGCGGGCTCGGTCACACGAGTCTCCGCCGGCCTTCACAGCCCTACCAGCTCGCATCGCGTCGTGCTCCGCGCCCCGTCCCGGAGTACCACCCCGATGTCATCGTGGCCTCCCACGAGTGGACTCTGCGCGCCGCCCGCACCTGGAGCCGGCGCACCGGGGCACCGGTCCTCCTCCGAAGCCACAACGACGAGAAGGCGTTCCTCCGGTCCCTCGCCCGCCACGCAGGAGGCGGACACGCTCTCTATCTCCGGGCCGAGGCGGCCCGCCTCGGCCTCTCCGTCCGCGCCGGCCTGCTCCACGCCGTCGCCGCGGTCGGAGTCATCTCGCCGGAGGACTCCGGCGCCTACCGTCGGTTCCGCGGCCCTGTGGAGTACCTGCCTCCGGTCTTCGACGACGCGCGGCTTCCGGTGGGCCCCACGGTCGTTGCAGAGGACCGAGTCGCCTTCGTGGGATCCCTCGACCAGTCGCACACCGAGACGGGGCTGCGCTGGTTCATCGCGGAGGTCCTCCCTCGGATCCGCCGGATCCGCCCCGACGTCCGGCTCCTGGTCGCGGGCCGCCGAGCCTCCGGCTCCCTCGCTTCCTTCCTCCGCGAGACTCCCGGAGTCGATTTCGCCGGGGAGGTCGATGATCCCGGCCCGTTCTACGCCGCGAGGGTGTTCGTCAATCCGATCTTCTCGGGCAGTGGAGTGAACATGAAGATGGGAGCACCGGGTGCGGCCGGCCAGCCGGTCGTGTCGACACGCCACGGGGTTCGCGGCCTCGGGTCCTTCGAGTCGGCCGCGCTCGTGGCCGACACCCCGGAGGAGTTCGCTCGGGCGTGCTCCCTGCTCCTGTCCGATGACGACGAGTGGGCGGATCGGTCGGCGCGGATGCGGCGGGCGGCCTCTGCGCACTCTCCTGCTCGAGTGGGCGAGGCCTGGACGCAGCTGCTCGAACGCGTCGCGGGCTGAACCGCCTCACGCGGAGCTGCGCTCGAGGAGCCCGTGCTCGAGGAGCTCGGCCAGGAAGCGCTCGACGTCCCCGGCGATCTGCTCGCTCGCGACGCGGTAGGCGTCTGCCAGCGCGTCGACGACGAGCTCGGTCGTGCAGTGGCGCGGGTCCGCCGCCGCGACCACCGACCAGATCGAGGCGGCTGTGTCGCTCAGCACCAGCGGCTCGGCGGCGCCGACGATGAGAAGCGCCACCACGGCGTCCTCCGTCCGGACCCATGCGGCGTCGTCGGAGATCCGCCATGACCAGGGCATGGTCGGAGTCACCGCCAGGGGGCGGCGCGCCGCCCGGACGGCTCGCTCGGGGTGCGCGGCGGGTCGAGGCGATGAAGGGCGAGCGGCGGCGTGACCGCACGAGCACGGCTTCTGTCGGCAGTGCCGGCGACGAGCGGACCCTCGGATCCGGTCACGGCGAAGAAGCAGAGCACCAGCGGCAGCCAGGTGCACCAGGCCAGCAGGTCGACCGTGTCGATCCGCAGCGGCGTCTCCGCGATCGAGATGCCGATCAGGGTCAGCAGGAAGTACGACACCGTGCGCATCGGGCGTCCGATCGGGAGCATCAGGACGCGAGCGACAGCCAGTCCGAACAGGACGGCGAAGAGCACGGCGGCGACGAGACCCGAGGTCGTCATCAGAGTCACGAACTCGTTGTGACCGTGATAGGAGGGAGCGCCGAGGGCCGTGGCGATGGCACCGCCGATCCCGTAGACATCGAGCCCGCTGCCGAACAGGAGCGCCGTCGGAGACCCCCAGTGCTCCCTGGAGTAGATCCAGATCTGGCCCCGTGCGGTGAAGGCCAGTGGATCGGTCGTGAGGATCGGGAGGGCCACGACCACCGACGTGATCGCCACGGCACCGAGGACGGTGAGGATCCGGAGGACCCGGCCCTTCCGCGCGGCCAGCAGGACGAGCACGACGGCGGTGCTCACGGCGAGGCCTGCCCAGGAGGTGCGGCTCGCGGTCAGCAGGAGCGCCCACAGACCCACGGCGAACGAGGCGAGGCCGAGAAGCCTCCGCTTGAAGAGGAGCATCAGAGGCATGGTCGAGCTCAGGACCATGCCGAGGATGTTCCCCTGCGGGTAGATGCCGCCGAGCGTCCTGTCGCCGATCAGCGCCTTCTCGTTGAGGGTGGCGTAGCTCTCGGACATCCACCCGGTGCCGGAGGGGATGAGCGCGAGGCTGGCGACGGCGACGAGCAGCCCGACGGCGCCGATGATCCCGAGGTCTTCGAAGCGCGGCTGCACGCTCCATCCGACGACGAGCAGGACGGCGATCGCGTAGTAGGAGAAGCGGAGGCCGGACGCCTCGTTCGCGACGAAGTCGGCCACCGTGACGACCGCGAAGAAGACGAGGAAGAGGATGAGAGCTGTCAGCTGCGGGAAGCGCCGCACCTGCGCGACGTTGGCGACGACGACGCCGAGGCAGGCCAGGACGAAGGCGGCGGCGGCGACGTTCCCGGCGAGCTCGCCCGCACCTGTCGCGACCACGGTGCCGGTCGAGGTGGCGGTAGCTGCGGCCCGTCCGCCGACCAGCAGGTTCACGACGCTTCTCGAGGACCCCAGCGCAAAGGTGACGAGCGCGATCACGAGGACCTGGCCACGCCGTCTCCGTCGATCTCTCGCCTCGGCGAGGTCCGCGGGAGCAGCGGCACCGAGCGTTGCGGGTCCGCGTCCGGTGGGCGGGACGGTCCGGGCGGTCACGATCGATCGTCTCCTTCGGATCCAGCCGAGAGGCGCCTCCCGTGCAGCGGAGGCGGCATCCGGCTTCGAGCGTCCGCCGTCCGCACTGCGGCGAGTGTAGGCGCGCTGCGGTGCCCTGAGACGGTCGGTGGCGCGTTCTGTGCGTCGGACGTGCGCGATCGGTCGCGAGGCGGCTGCGGCCTCCTACGCTGGGCGGGCTTCCTCGTCGAGGAGGCGCTCGCCGTGCGGTCCCGCGGCCGGGCCGGCGCCCTCCGGCCGGCATGCCGCCGAGCGCGCGACCATGCGTTCCCGGGCCGATCAGACGACAGAACGAGGAGATCCCGTGCCGATCCTGCCCTTCATGCGCCATGCGGCGAGCGCCGCTGCGAAGCGCGCGCGCTTCGCCCTCTGGCGGGCCACCGGCGCGGTGCGGTCGTCGCCGCTCACGGGCACCGCGCCGGTGGCCGTGTCCCTCACCTCGTTCGGGCCGCGCATCCCGGACGTCGACCTCGTCATCGAGTCGATCGGCTCCGGCTACACCCGCCCGCGCAGGCTCGTGCTGTGGCTGAGCGAGTCCGACCTGTCACGCCCCCTGCCCCGTCGGCTGCTCCGCCTGCAGCGGCGAGGACTCGAGATCGCCGCCTGCCCCGACTACCGCTCCCACAAGAAGTACTACCCCTATGCCGTGGAGGCCGAGCGGATCGAGCTCCCGCTGGTCACGGCCGACGACGACGTCCACTACGGGCGCGACTGGCTGGCGGGGCTCGTCCGGGTCAGCGCGGCCCATCCTGACGACGTCGTGGCCTACCGGTCGAAGGAGATGACGTTCGACCGCGAGGGCCGGGTGCGGCCCTATGATTCGTGGCCGATGAGAGCGTCGACCGAGGCGTCCTCCCGAGTCTTCAACACGGGAGTCGCGGGCGTCCTCTATCCCGTGGCGGTCCTCGAGGAGGCGCGGCGGCACGGCACCGCCTTCATGGACCACTGCCCCGACGGCGACGACCTGTGGCTGCACCGGTGCACCCTCCGCGCCGGAGCGGTCTCCCGGCAGGTCCGAGCTCGTGCGCTCGACGTGCCGGGGATCCCCGGCGCTCAGCGGGTCTCGCTCATGTCGGCGAACATCGAGCAGGGCGGCAACGACCGGCAGCTCAGGGCGACCTACTCCGACGCCGACCTGGCCGCGATCCGGGACGATCCCCGTGCCTGACGCGGAACAAGGACACCGGGGGGACCGACCGCGCCGCGACGCCCGCTCCCGCCCGGGCGCGCAGACCCATGAGAGCCGCGCGGTGGCCGGTGCGAAGTGGACGGCGTTCTCGGTGATCGGCGGGAGCCTCGGCCAGATCCTGCAGATCTTCGTCCTCGCCCGGATCCTCGGTCAGGAGGAGTTCGGCCTGGTCGCCATGATCACCATCCTCAACTCCCTGCTCGACGTCTTCATCGGCCTCGGCCTGACGAACGCGCTGATCGTGCGCCGCTCGGTGACGTCGTCCGAGCTGTCCTCGGTGCACTGGTTGAACGTCGGGTTCTCTGCTCTCGTCGTGCTGATCGTCGCGGGCGCGAGCCCGGCCGTCGCCGCGTTCTTCCACGCCCCGGGGGCCTGGCCCCTGCTCGTGATCGGCTCCTCCGCGTTCCTCATCACCTCCTGGGGACAGGCGGCACGGGCCATGCTCGAGAAGCGTCTGCTGTTCAAGCCGCTCGGGGTCGCCGACGTGCTCTTCGCCGCCCTGCTCCTCTCGGTGTCGCTCGTTCTGGCACTGGCCGGTGCGGGCGCGGCGAGCGCCGCCTGGGCGGTCGTCGTCGCCTCCGCCGGGCGGACCGCGGTCTTCCTCGTGGCGGGACGACGCTACTTCCGCCTCCGCCGGCGGTTCCGGTGGTCCGATACCCGCAGATTCCTGAGCTTCGGCGTGCTCCAGTCCCTCGACGGAGTCCTCAACTACATCGGCAACACCCTCAGCTCCATCTCGACCGGCCGGTTCGTCAGCACCGCCGCTCTGGGCGGCTACAACCTGGCCTTCAACGTCGGCGTGAGCATCCCCGGGCGGATCAATCCGATCATCACGCGGGTCCTCTTCCCCTACTTCGCACTGATCCAGGACGATCTCGGCCGCATCCGGCAGAACTATCTGCGCATGGTCACCCTCTGCGGTCTGGCGAGCATCCCGCTGCTCGTCGGTGTCGCACTCACCGCGGAGGACGTCATGGTCCTCGTCTTCGGGCGCACCTGGGCCGGGTACGGCGAAGTCCTGGCCCTGCTCGCGGTCGTCGGAATGCTCCGAGCACTGGGGAACCCGCTCGGATCGCTGCTGCAGGCGACGGACAACGTCCGGCTCGGCCTCGCCTTCAATCTCGTCCGGACCACTGTCAACATCCCCCTGGTCATCGTGTCCACGATGACCGGGGGAGTCCTCGGCGCGGCCTGGTCGATGGTCGCCATGGGCGCGATGAGCTACGTGATCGGATTCCTCTGCTTGCGCCGCATCACGCGCGCCACCCTCCGCGAGTACCTCGCCTCGACGCTCTCGCCGTTCCTCCACTCGGTGCCGCTCGCGCTCGCCGTGGTGGCGGTCGGACTGCTCCTGCAGTCGTCGCCGACCGTGCTCCGCTTCGCCGCGCAGGTCGTGGCCGCAGTGCTCGCGCTCCTGATCACCCTCGTCCTCTCGCGCGACGCCACCGTCGTCCTGCTGGTGGGCACGGCGAGGGCGCGGTCGTCCCGCGCGCCTGCTCGCACGGTCGCCGTGCTGCTTCCCGTCGAGGAGCGGTTCGACGGGACCGGGGGCGCCGTCGCGAGCTGGGTCCGCAACGCCTACCGCCCCCTCTCGTCCACCCTCTCCGTCGAGGTGTTCTGCCCGGCGGCCTCCCCGGACTTCGCCTCAGGGGTGCCCCTCGCACCGCTGCGCTCGTACTCCGCTCTGGACCGGCTTCTGCGCGGGGCGAGCCGCGCGGCGGGCGCTCTGACGCGGCGGAATCCCCACGGCGTCCTGCGCCTCCTCACGCTCCAGGGCGTCGTCTGGGTCTGGTGGTGCTCGCCCTCCCTCGCGCGCGCGGACGTGGTCCACATCCACAACCGTCCCGGCTACGCGGTCCAGCTGCGACGGTCCGGGTACGCCGGCCGGATCGTCCTGCACATGCACAACGACGCGGTCGACTCGGTGGAGAGCTGGGTCCGCCGCGGCTTCGGCGCTCGCCGCGGAGTCGATGAAGTCCTCCGCTCGGTCGACGACTGGGCCTTCTGCAGCGGGTACCTGAGGCGCAGGGCGGTCGACCTGCTCGGTCTACCCGGGGACCGGTCGAGCGTCCTCTACAACGGAGCCACCGTGGTGGCGGGGGCCCGGTCGGATCGTAGGCGTCCCGAGGTGGTCTCGGCGCTGTTCGCCGGGCGCCTGATCGCCGAGAAGGGAGTGGTGGAAGCTGTGCGCGTGTGCGGTGCAGCCAATCGGATCGCCCCGACGACCCTCGACGTCTACGGCGGCAAAGCGACGGGGAGCTCGACCGGGGACTCTCCGTACATCCGGCGGGTCCGCGAGGAGGCGCGGCGCGTGAACGAGGAGTGCGGCGTCGAGCGGGTGCGCGTCCACGGCTTCGTGACCCCCCATGTCCTGCTCGAGGAGATGGCACGAGCGGACGTCCTGCTCTACCCCTGTCGGTGGGAGGAGCCGTTCGGCATGGTGCTGGTCGACGCGATGTCGGTCGGGACGCCGGTCGTCGCTCCCGCCCGGGGCGGCATCCCCGAGATCATCGATGACGGGCTGGACGGTCGCCTGCTGCCACCCGATGCCGATGATCAGGAGTTCGCCGAGGCGATCGTGGGGTTGGCGCTGTCGGACCGCTATCCCGCGATGGCGCGTCGAGCTGTCGAGAAGGCGTCGACGCTGTTCTCCTGGGACTCCATCGCGGAGGAGCTGCAGCGGGTGCTGCGCGCCGATGGACCGGTACTCACAGGTGACCGGCGATGACGCGCTCGAGCGACAGCATCGCCGTGTACGACCGTGCGCGCACCGTGCACCTGGAGCGCTTCGCCCACCTCGGAGTCCGGCTGGTCTTCCGCGCCCGCAACTACGACTTCGACGAAGCCGTCGCAGGTCGGGCCTCGTACCGTCGGCTCGGACGCGTCCGGACCGCGGTGCACCTCCTCCGCACCCCGTACAGGACCGTGGAACTGAACGAGCCGTTCCAGCTGAACGCCTGGCCGGGACTCCTCCTGCACCTCGCCGCGATCCGGACCTCCGACGCGCTGCGCCGCAGGCACACCGTCGTGAGCGCGTACGCCATCGGCAACGACGATCTCGCTGCGAACATCGCGGGCTACACCCGCCTCCCTCTGTCCGTGTGCCGCCCGATCGCGGCCGCGATGATGCGGCTGCTCGTCGGCGGCTACGACCGCATCGCGTTCGGCATCCCCGCCGCGGAGCAGGTCTATCGTCGGCTGGCCGGCGCCGCTCTCGACGGCGTGAGGACCCGGCTCTTCGGCGCTCTGGCTCCGGCCTGCACCGAGCATCCGCTTCCTCCGACCCGACAGCGGCGGCTCGTCTTCCTCGGCTCCCTCGAGGCCCGCAAAGGCGTCGAGCACCTCCTCAGAGCCTGGCCGGCGATCGCCGACGGCGCCGACGGCGCCAGCATCCTCGGCAAAGGCGAGCTGGCTCCACGCGTGTCCGACCTCGCCGAGTCCGACGACAGGGTCGAGTTCCTCGAGGACCCGCCGGGGGAGACGATCCATGCGCGGCTGGCGGAGGCCTCCGTGCTGGTGCTCTTCTCGCAGCGCACCCCGCGGTGGCGCGAGCAGGTGGGCCTCCCGATCCTCGAAGGGCTGTCGCACGGGTGCACCGTCGTCGCGTCCACCGAGACGGGTATCGCCGACTGGCTGCGCGCACGCGGGCACACGGTCCTCGATGCCGACGCCGATCCGGCAGCACTCGCACACGCGATCCGCGCCGCTCTCGAGCGGCCTCTGCCCGTGTCGCAGGTGCTCGCTTCGCTGCCGGCTCAGGACACCCGGTTGGACGCTGCCGCCTGGATGATCCAGCACTGAGCTCCGCGCCGGGCGCTCCGGGATGGTCGGCGCGCGGAAGCGCAGGCCCGTCTTCCGGACTCACCCGGGACGGACCCGGATGTCCTGACCCGCCCGTGCTCGATGGCAGGTTCCCGTCGAGGTCCGCCGGCCCACATATCGGGAGAAGACTCTCCTCTGATCGAAGAACCGGGGGGCTCTTGTCGCACGTCCTATCGATCGTTCGGATGAAGGCGCGGCGCTCTGATTCCGGAGAGCATTCCCCGAAGAGAGGCACGAGTCTTCGCGACTCGGCCGCTCTTCTCCTTGAACAGCGGCTTGACGACACTCCGTAGAGTCTCGATGAGCCCCCGGCCCAGAAGGAGATCGGCTTTCCGGGTGTACTGCGAGCAGACTCTTATCCGATTGAACGCGTAGTAGTAGTAGTAAGTGGTGCTCCTGCCGATTCCGGCCGAGCTCGACCCGCCCTCGAGGTGCATGATGCGCGCCTGCGGAACGACCGTCAGCTCGATGCCCGACCGTGAGGCGCGCACCGACAGTTCGCTGTCCTCCCAGTAGAGGAAGAGGTCGTCCCGGAAGCCGCCGAGGGCGTGCCAGGTCGTCATGGTCGTCGTCATCGCCGCTCCCGTCATGAACCGGGTGGGGAACGCCCGGGTCGGAAGGCCGTCCGGCGATCGGCCGTAGCCCGAGTGGGTCGACCGGCCGGACGGGAGGGAGAGCTCGCCGCCGGCGAACCACACCCCTCCCGTCGCATCGAGGATCAGAGGAGAGGCGATGGTCCTCGGGTGCGTGGCGAGATGCTCCTCGAGCACGGCCACGCACCCGGGCGCGACGACCGTGTCGGGGTTGAGGATCCAGAGCACGTCCTGGTCGGGAGCCTCGACGCTGTCGGCGAGTCTGTTCACTCCTGCGCCGAATCCGAGGTTGGTCGGGCTGACCGAGACCTGCATCCGCTCGTCGGAGCGGGCGACCTCCTCGAGGATCCGGACCTGCTCGGGACCGGAGCCGTTCTCCAGCACGCGGATCGAGTCCACGGGCTCGTCGCGGAGCGAGGCGACAAGCGCTCTGACGAGTTCGGCGGACGCGTAGTTGACGATCAGGACGTGGACGCTGATGACGGTTCCTCCGTAGTGGTGGATGCCGGTGCCGCTCCGGCGGGTTCACCTCTGGTGGTCACGACCGGACCCAGTCGGCGAGCTGCTCCTCGAACCGGGAGCGTGCGAACATCCAGGAGTGCCGTCTGCCGGCCTCGGGATCGAGCGACAGAGCTCGGATCGCCTCGTCGGCCAGGTCCGCGGAGTCCCAGTCGTGGATGTGAACGCCCGTGACTCCGTCCACGACGGTCTCCGTCGCACCGCCGGTGTCGCTGCAGATCACGGGGGTGCCGACGGCCATCGCCTCGACCGGCATGATCCCGAAGTCCTCGACCGGTGGGAAGACGTAGGCGAGCGAGCGCTCGTAGAGCGTGAAGAGGAGTGCATCCGAAGGCCGGGGGATGAAGACGACGGGCGCCGAGGAGGCGGCCGCTGCGGCTTCGAGCCTCTCCTTCTCGGGACCTGAGCCGGCGAGCACGGCGGTCGTGCCGATGGCCTCCGCGACGCGGATGACGAGTTCGAGGGATTTGTAGGCGATGAACCGGGAGGCTCCGAGCACGAAGTCGGAGGGGAGCCGTTCGACGATCCGCTCCTCCTCGGGAGTGAGGTGCGTCGACCAGTCGGCGACCGCGTGGATCCGCTCGACGTCGACCGGTGGATGGATGACGATCGAGTCGCGGTCCCACGCCCGGTCGATCCGCTCCTTGACGTACTCGCTGATGGCGGCGATCGACGTCGCCTCCTGCGCGCGCCTGCGGTCGATGCCGCGGAACGCGGGAGCGACCGCGCGCACGGCGGCGCCGTCCCCCCGAGAGTCGAGCTCGGGATTCCACACGTAGCGGGCCGGCGTGTAGGCGTAGACGTACTTGCGGAAGCCGTCCGGCTGGTTGCGGAAGCGCACGTGGTGCGCGAACGCGTGCGAGCTGACGAGCGCCCAGTCGTAGTCGTGGAACGGCTGCGACCTCCACGTCGGCAGCATGGCGGGGAGGGAGAGCGCCTTGTGCGAGCGGAGGGGCGTGCGCGCCAGCCAGGTCTCGCGGACCACGTGGTCCGGATAGCGGTCGGGGGCGTCGTTCCACAGGCACAGGATCTCGGCGTCGCTGAACGAGTCGGCCATGGCGTCGAGAACCTTCTCCGCGCCGCCGAAGGGCTCTATCCATTCGTGGACGATGACTCCGCTCATCGATTCCTCTTCTCTCCTCTCCGCGGCCCGGATCGATGTCGTCGCAGAGAGATGCAGTGAAAGGGGACGCCTCTGCACGAGGAAGAACGTCTCGTCCCGGGGCCGACCGCGCGCAGTGCGTGGCGGCAGGGGAGAGTCGATCAGCGACGAAGAAGGCGTCCCGGATGAACGGGCTTTCGGATGCTACAACTCGCATTTCAAAAGCCGCCATTTCGCATTCATAACGCGACAGAGAAGAGAAAGGCGCCAATTCCGGCCGCATATCGCGCCAGTCCCGGATCGCGCGGCGGACGGGACCGTCGAGCGGATCCGGGCGATCCGCGGCAGGCACGACGGGCGCGCCGGTATCATCGACCCGTTATGGCACGCATCTACGACTGCTCCGTCGACACGGACCTCCTGACCGGCACCCGTCTCGCGCGGACGGCCATCGGCCGCGGCGAGCTCGTGGTGATCCCCACCGACACCGTCTACGGCGTCGCGGCCAACGCGTTCGACGCGGCCGCGGTCCAGCGCCTGCTCGACGCGAAGGGACGGACGAGGCAGTCGCCGCCGCCCGTCCTGATCGGGGACGTGGCCGCCCTCGACGCCCTCGCCGAGAACGTGCCGGAGGCGGTGCGCGACCTCGCGCGGGAGTTCTGGCCCGGCGGGCTCACCATCGTCCTGCACGCCCAGCCCTCCCTGGTCTGGGACCTGGGCGAGACGCGCGGCACCGTGGCGCTGCGCATGCCGGACAACCCGGTCACGATCGAGCTCCTCGCCGAGACGGGCCCGCTGGCGGTCTCCTCCGCCAACCGCACCGGAGCGCCCTCGGCCACGACCGCGCAGGAGGCGTTCGACCAGCTCGGCGATTCCGTCGACGTCTACCTCGACGCCGGCGCCGCCGGATCGCGCTACAGCGACCGCCCCACGGGCGCCAGCGAGTCCTCGACGATCGTCGACGCGACCGCGCTGAGCTTCGAGGGCGGCACCCTGCGCATCCTGCGCCAGGGCGTCGTGTCGGCCGAGCGGATCCGCGAGGTCGTCGGCGACCTGCTCCCGGATCCGGACGCGCCCCGTGCCGAGACGTCGGAGCCCGACGCCTCTGCGGTCGGCGCGGCGCAGGCCGGGGACCAGCAGGAGCCCGACGAGGCCGCGACCGCCGGCGACCCCTACGCCTTCGAGCGGACCCCGACAGCGCGTCCCGACTGGGCCTCCGGCGCGCGCCTGCAGGACGACTCCGCGCCCGTCGACTCCGCCGATGCGCCGGACGCCGACCCGTCGAGCACGGACGCGCCGACGCCCGGCACCGGCGCCGCCCGCACCGACCCCGCTCCGGGTGAGTAACCGGTGATCACCTTCGCCCTCGTCTCGCTCGCGGTCGCGCTCGTGACCGGAGCGCTCTCGTGGGTCATCTGGAAGCTGAGCCTGAAGTACCGGCTCTACCCGAAGATCCGCGTCAGGGACATGCACACGCGGCCGACCCCCCGCCTGGGCGGCATCGCGATGTTCCTCGGGATCCTCGTCGGCTTCGGCATCGCCTCCCAGCTGCCCTACTTCCGGCTGGTGTTCGCCAATCCCGAGCCGATCCTCGCGATCCTCGGCGCGAGCCTGCTCATCGTGCTCATCGGCGTCGCCGACGACATCTGGGATCTGGACTGGACCACGAAGCTGGCCGGTCAGCTGATCGCCGCGGGCCTGATCGCCTGGAAGGGCGTGCAGATCGTCTCCCTGCCGATCGGCGGCCTGACCGTCGGCTCGCCGTGGATGTCGCTGATCATCACCGTGCTCGCGATCGTCCTGGTCACCAACGCCCTGAACTTCATCGACGGCCTGGACGGCCTCGTGGCGGGCGTCGCCCTGATCGCCAACGGAGTCTTCTTCCTCTACAGCTACCTGCTGGTACAGCAGACCTCGCCCACCGACTACTTCAACCTGGCCTCGCTCATCGCGGTCCTGCTGGTCGGCGCCTGCGCCGGATTCCTCCCCATCAACTGGCGTCCGGCGCGGATGTTCATGGGCGACAGCGGCGCACTGCTGATCGGGATGCTGATGGCCACCTCCGCGATCGCCGTCACCGGCCAGATCGACCCGGCCCAGCTCGCGGCGAAGGAGCTCCTGCCCGCGTTCATCCCGATCATCCTGCCGTTCGCGATCCTCGTGGTGCCGCTGATGGACTTCGGCCTGGCCGTGATCCGGCGTCTGCGCGCGGGCAAGTCACCGTTCAGCGCCGACCGGAAGCACCTGCACCACCGCCTGCTCGACATGGGGCACTCCCACCTGCACGCCGTGCTGATCTTCTACGCGTGGACCGCCGTCGTCGCCGTCAGCTGCCTGCTGATGTTCGTGGTCGACGTGCTGTGGGTCCCGCTCGTCTTCCTCGGAGTCGGACTGCTGGTCTGCACCGTCGTCACGCTCGCCCCGCTCAGCCGCCGCAAGCGGCTCGAGGCGGCGGCGCAGTCCGCGGAGGCCTCACCCGTGCTCGACCCCCTCGACCGCGCGTCCTCGACGGAGCTGCTCCGTCCGCCGGCCGGACTCCCGATCGACCGGGACACGACAGCGCCGACCACGGCGCGGAAGGAAGCATCATGACCGGAGCCTCCCCGGCCACCCCCCGTCCGCAGCCCGCGTCCGTCCCCGTCCTGCGCCGCGCGCTGGTCGTGGGCGGCCTCTTCGTGCTCGCCCTGGCCGTTCTCGGCACCGTCGTCGGCGGGATCGCGGCCGGGGGAGAGGGCGCGATCGGCGCCCTCCTCGGCGCGATCGTCGGCGGTGCGATGGTGCTCCTCACCGCCGCGAGCATCCTCGTCGCCAACCGCCTCGACATCGGCGGGTTCTTCGCGGTCGTCCTCGGCACGTGGCTCGCCAAGTTCGTGCTGTTCGTGATCGCCGCTCTGGTGCTGCGCGATCAGCCGTGGTTGAACAGCACGGCGATGTTCGTCACGATCATCGTCGCCGTCCTCGGGTCCCTGGTGATCGACGTCCTCGTCGTCTCGCGCTCGCGCATGCCGAACGTCAGCGACATCGCTCGATGAGGACGAGCCGAACGGTTCCTGAGAGGACCACGATTCGGCTCTCAGGCCGTTCTGTTGCTACAGTAGGGACGAATCCCGCAGGCGAACGTGTCCTCAGATCGTCTCATCGTTGATGGCGGTCGTCGAGCACGATCGCCGTCCGAGCGGAAAACCCACCTTTCGTCGTCGCGAGAGCGTTGCGTCCGAATGATTCGATTCGGTCGGCTGCAACGTGCCACGCCCCGAATTCCAGGAGCTAGCGCTGTTTGCTAACGCTGTGACCCTGTTGGTCTCGTCCTCGACCGGTGAGAGTGACTTCCACACCCCGTCGATCTCCGAGTTCTTCCCGCCCGGTTTCCTCTTCGAGGGAACCCCTTTCGAGATCAACCGCGTCATGCTGGTCCGCTTCATCGCGGTCATCGCACTGATGCTGTTCTTCTGGCTCGGGACGCGCAAGCTGCGCCTCGTCCCCGGCCGCTTCCAGAACGTCGTCGAGCTCGCGTTCGACTTCGTCCGCGTCACCATCGCCAAGGACATCCTCGGCGAGAAGGACGCGCGCCGGTTCCTCCCGATCCTCGTCACGATCTTCTTCGCGATCATCTCGATGAACCTGACCGGCATCGTCCCGTTCCTGAACATCGCCGGGACGTCCGTGGTGGGCATGCCGCTCTTCCTCGGCCTGGTCGCCTACGTGACGTTCATCTACGCGGGCATCAAGGACCGGGGGATGGGCTTCTTCAAGAACGCCCTCTTCCCGCCCGGAGCGCCGTTCCTGATCTACTTCATCCTCACGCCGATCGAGCTGCTGCAGACGTTCATCATCCGTCCGCTCTCGCTCGCGCTGCGGCTCGTGATGAACATGATCGTCGGCCACCTCCTGCTGGTGCTGTGCTTCTCGGCCACGCAGTTCTTCCTCTTCAGCTCCCAGATCGACCCGGGCTTCAAGCTCTTCGGCGTCGTGACCTTCGCCTTCGGCGGTGCGTTCACGCTCTTCGAGCTCCTCGTCGCCGTGCTGCAGGCCTACATCTTCACCCTCCTCGCTGCGGTCTACATCCAGTTGGCCGTCGCCGAGGAGCACTGACCCCACTACTCACGGGCTCCCGCCCGTTCTCACGATCACCCCACTGAAAGGACCCACTCGTGGACTCAGTCACCGTTCTCGCCGAACTCACCGGCAACATCGCGACGGTCGGTTACGGCCTCGCAGCGATCGGCCCCGGCATCGGTGTCGGCATCGTCGCGGGCAAGACCGTCGAGGCCATGGCGCGCCAGCCCGAGATGGCCGGCCGCCTCCAGACCACGATGTTCCTCGGCATCGCGTTCACCGAGGTGCTCGCGCTCATCGGCCTCGCCACCTACTTCATCTTCGCGGTCTAGTCGTGCTCAGCACCGCTGTGAACATCGCTGCGGAAGAAGGTGACGTCCCCGCGGTCATTCTGATCCCGGAGTTCTACGACTTCTTCTGGTCGGGGGTGATCTTCCTCATCCTGCTGTTCTTCTTCTGGAGGCTGGTCCTGCCGCGCCTGCAGAAGATGCTCGATGCGCGGTCCGCTGCGATCGAGGGGAACATCGCGAAGGCCGACGAGGCCCAGCGGCAGGCCGAGGCGGCCCTCGAGAAGTACACCGCCCAGCTGGCCGAGGCGCGCGCCGAGGCCGGAGTGATCCGTGAGAAGGCGAACGCCGACGGCAACGCGATCGTGGCGGCGAAGAAGGAGCAGGCGCAGGCCGAGGCCGAGCGCATCCTCCACAACGCGCACGCCCAGATCGAGGCGGACCGTCAGGCCGCCGTCGTCTCGCTCCGCTCCGAAGTCGGAACCCTCGCCATCGACCTCGCCTCCGGCGTGATCGGCGAGAGCCTCAACGACGACGCGAAGGCGTCCGCGATCGTGGACCGCTTCCTCGCCGACCTCGAGGCCTCGGAGAAGGCGAACAACTGATGGGCAGCGCGTCCAGGCAGGCACTCGCATCGGCGAAGGCGGAGCTCTCCGCCCTCGACGGTCAGGCGTCCCTCGACACGGCCCAGCAGCTCTTCGAGGCGGCTCGGGTCATCGACGGCCAGGCGCAGCTGCGCGCGGCCCTCGCCGACCCGAGCGCCGACTCGAGCAGCAAGCAGGCTCTCGTCGCCCGCGTGTTCGGTCCCTTCGGCGAGCCGGCCAAGCGCCTGCTCACCGTGATCGTCGGTCACCGCTGGTCGAGCCCGAGCGACATGGTCGCCGGGGTCGAGGAGGTCGGGGTCCGCGCGATCGCGTCCTCCGCTCCGGAGGGCGTCAGCCTCGAGAAGGAGCTCCACTCCTTCGGCGAGGTCGTCGCCTCCGACGCCCAGCTCGAGCTCGCGCTCGGCAGCAAGCTCGCCGCCGCCGACTCGAAGGTCGCGCTCGTGCAGCGCCTCCTCGAGGGCAAGGCCGCGGCCGAGACGCTGGCGATCCTCCGGCAGCTGATCGCGCACCCGCGCGGTCGCCGCATCCCGGAGCTCGTCCGCTTCGCCGCCGGCGTGGTGGCCGACCAGGGCGGATTCATCCTCGCCACGGTCTCGGTCGCCGCACCGATCGCTCCCGAGCAGCTCGACCGGCTCCGCTCGGCGCTCACGCGCCAGTACAGCCGACCGGTCTCCGTCAACGTCGTGGTCGATCCCTCCCTCCTGGGTGGGATGCGCCTGCACGTCGGCGACGAGGTCATCGACGGAACCGTCTCCGCACGGCTGTCCGACCTGAAGCTCCAGCTCGCGTCCTGACGGGCGCACGTATCCTCAGAGGGCACTGCCCTCGACCCCCGCACCATCCAGGTCAGGCCCCGACGACCTCTTCGGCTCGCACGGACCCAACGAATAGGAATTCCCATGGCAGATATCACCATCAGCCCGGATGAGATCCGCGACGCGCTGAAGGACTTCGTCTCGTCGTACGAGCCGGGCAAGGCCTCCACCACCGAGGTCGGCTACGTCATCGACGCCGCCGACGGCATCGCCCACGTCGAGGGCCTCCCCGGCGTCATGGCCAACGAGCTCATCCGCTTCTCCAACGGCGTCCTGGGCCTGGCCCAGAACCTCGACGAGAACGAGATCGGCGTCGTCGTCCTCGGCGAGTTCTCCGGCATCGAGGAGGGCATGGAGGTCACCCGCACCGGCGAGGTCCTCTCGGTCCCCGTCGGCGACGGCTACCTCGGTCGCGTCGTCGACCCGCTCGGCAACCCGATCGACGGACTCGGCGAGATCGCCTCCGAGGGCCGCCGCGCCCTCGAGCTCCAGGCTCCCGGCGTCATGTCGCGCAAGTCGGTCCACGAGCCGCTGCAGACCGGCATCAAGGCCATCGACGCGATGATCCCGGTCGGCCGCGGCCAGCGCCAGCTCATCATCGGCGACCGCCAGACCGGCAAGACGGCCATCGCGATCGACACGATCATCAACCAGAAGGCCAACTGGGAGTCGGGCGACACCAACAAGCAGGTCCGCTGCATCTACGTCGCCATCGGCCAGAAGGGCTCGACCATCGCCTCGGTGAAGGGCGCGCTCGAGGACGCCGGAGCGATGGAGTACACGACCATCGTCGCGTCCCCCGCCTCCGACCCCGCCGGCTTCAAGTACCTCGCCCCCTACACCGGCTCGGCCATCGGCCAGCACTGGATGTACGGCGGCAAGCACGTCCTGATCATCTTCGACGACCTGTCGAAGCAGGCCGAGGCCTACCGCGCCGTGTCGCTCCTCCTGCGCCGCCCGCCGGGACGCGAGGCGTACCCCGGTGACGTCTTCTACCTGCACTCCCGTCTTCTGGAGCGCTGCGCGAAGCTGTCCGACGAGCTCGGCGCCGGCTCGATGACCGGTCTCCCGATCATCGAGACCAAGGCGAACGACGTCTCGGCCTACATCCCGACCAACGTGATCTCGATCACCGACGGCCAGATCTTCCTCCAGTCCGACCTCTTCAACGCCAACCAGCGTCCCGCGGTCGACGTGGGCATCTCGGTCTCGCGGGTCGGCGGCGACGCGCAGGTCAAGTCGATCAAGAAGGTCTCCGGCACGCTGAAGCTCGAGCTGGCGCAGTACCGCTCGCTCGAGGCCTTCGCGATGTTCGCCTCCGACCTCGACGCCGCGTCGCGCCGCCAGCTCGCCCGCGGTGCCCGCCTCACCGAGCTGCTCAAGCAGCCGCAGTACTCGCCGTACCCCGTCGAGGAGCAGGTCGTCTCGATCTGGGCCGGAACGAACGGCAAGCTCGACGAGGTCCCGGTCCCCGACGTGCTGCGCTTCGAGCGCGAGCTCCTGGACTACCTGGGCCGCAACACCCAGGTGCTGAACACCCTCCGCGACACCAACGTGCTCTCCGACGACACCGTCGCCGAGCTCAACCGTGCCGTCGACGGCTTCAAGCTCGAGTTCCAGACCGGTGAGGGCAAGCCGCTCGCCTCGGTCGGGCGCGAGGAGCACCAGGCCATCGCGGCCGACGAGGTCGGCCAGGAGAAGATCGTCAAGGGCCGTCGCTGACCAGCGGCACCCCGACGATTCGCCACTTTTAGGACAACAGGAGACACATGGGAGCGCAACTCCGGGTCTACCGGTCGAAGATCCGCTCGGCCCAGACGACCAAGAAGATCACTCGGGCCATGGAGCTGATCTCGGCCTCGCGCATCCAGAAGGCGCAGAACCGCGTCGCTGCCGCGGCGCCGTACTCGAACGCGATCACGCGCGCCGTGTCCGCTGTCGCGACCTACTCGAACGTGGAGCACCCGCTCACGACCGAGCGCGAGAAGCTGGACACGGCCGCGATCGTCATCTTCACCTCCGATCGCGGCCTCGCCGGCGCCTTCTCCTCGAGCGTGCTCAAGGAGGCCGAGGAGCTGGCCGCGCTGCTGCGCAGCGAGGGCAAGGAGGTCGTCTTCTACCTGGTCGGCCGCAAGGCGAACGCGTACTTCTCGTTCCGGAAGCGGGCCAGCGTCCGCGTCTGGACGGGCGGCACCGACCAGCCCGTGTTCGAGACGGCGAAGGAGATCGCGGACGCGGTCGTCGAGTCGTACAACCTCGATGACGAGGAGGGCGGCGTGGATGAGATCCACCTCGTCTACAACCGCTTCGTCAGCATGGTCACCCAGCAGCCGACCGTCGTCCGGCTGCTGCCGCTCGAGGTCGTCGAGGGCGCCGAGGAGCAGAACAGCGAGCTGTACCCGCTCTACGAGTTCGAGCCCGACCCCGAGACGGTCCTCGACCGCCTCCTGCCCGTGTACGTCGAGAGCCGCATCTTCAACGCGATGCTGCAGTCGGCGGCCTCGGAGCACGCGGCGCGCCAGAAGGCCATGAAGTCGGCGAGCGACAACGCGGACACGCTGATCAAGACCTACACGCGTCTCGCCAACAACGCCCGCCAGACCGAGATCACGCAGCAGATCGCCGAGATCGTCGGCGGCGCCGACGCCCTGTCCTCCTCCAAGTAAGAGGGCTCCGCTCCACACAGTTTCGACTCCGCCCTCCGGGAGCGGTGAGACCACAGAAGGAAGTAGCAATGACACTGACCGCACCTGAGGCGGCGACCGGGACGTCGGGCGGGGCCATCGGCCGCATCGCCCGCGTCACCGGCCCCGTCGTTGACATCGAGTTCCCCCACGACGCGATCCCCGAGGTCTACAACGCGCTCTACACGCACGTCGAGGTCGAGGGCGTCTCGAGCAAGCTGACCTTCGAGGTCGCGCAGCACCTGGGCGACGACCTCGTCCGCGCCATCTCCCTGAACCCCACCGACGGACTCGTCCGCGGCCAGGAGGTCCACGACACCGGCCTGCCGATCTCGGTGCCGGTCGGCGACGTGACCAAGGGCAAGGTCTTCAACGTGATCGGCGAGGTCCTCAACGCCGACGCCGACGGGAAGATCAACGGCGAGTCGTTCGAGATCACCGAGCGCTGGCCCATCCACCGCAAGCCGCCGGCGTTCGACCAGCTCGAGTCCAAGACCGAGCTGTTCGAGACCGGCATCAAGGTCATCGACCTGCTGACCCCGTACGTGCAGGGCGGCAAGATCGGCCTGTTCGGCGGCGCGGGCGTCGGCAAGACCGTCCTCATCCAGGAGATGATCCAGCGCGTCGCGCAGGACCACGGTGGAGTGTCCGTGTTCGCCGGCGTCGGCGAGCGCACTCGTGAGGGCAACGACCTCATCGCCGAGATGGAGGAGGCGGGCGTCTTCGACAAGACCGCGCTCGTCTTCGGCCAGATGGACGAGCCGCCGGGAACGCGTCTGCGCGTCGCCCTGTCGGCGCTGACCATGGCGGAGTACTTCCGCGATGTGCAGAAGCAGGACGTGCTGCTCTTCATCGACAACATCTTCCGCTTCACGCAGGCCGGCTCGGAGGTGTCGACCCTCCTGGGCCGCATGCCCTCCGCGGTGGGCTACCAGCCGAACCTCGCCGACGAGATGGGTGTGCTCCAGGAGCGCATCACTTCGACGCGCGGACACTCGATCACCTCGCTGCAGGCGATCTACGTGCCCGCCGACGACTACACCGACCCGGCGCCGGCGACCACCTTCGCCCACCTCGACGCGACCACCGAGCTCTCCCGCGAGATCGCGTCGAAGGGTCTCTACCCGGCCGTCGACCCGCTCACGTCCACCTCGCGCATCCTCGACCCCCGCTACCTGGGCGCCGACCACTACCGCGTGGCGACGAACGTGAAGCAGATCCTGCAGAAGAACAAGGAGCTGCAGGAGATCATCGCGATCCTCGGTGTCGACGAGCTGTCGGAGGAGGACAAGATCACGGTGTCGCGTGCGCGCCGGATCCAGCAGTTCCTCTCGCAGAACACCTACATGGCGAAGAAGTTCACCGGTGTCGAGGGTTCGACCGTCCCGCTGAAGGACACGATCGAGTCGTTCGACGCGATCACCAAGGGCGAGTTCGACCACGTGGCCGAGCAGGCGTTCTTCAACGTCGGCTCGATCTCGGACGTCGAGGAGAAGTGGACCCAGATCCAGAAGGAGAACGGCTGATCATGGCCGGGACCCTGAAGGTCAGCGTCGTGTCCGCGAACGCCGAGGTGTGGTCCGGAGAGGCGAAGCAGCTCACGGCTCGCACCGTCGAGGGCGAGATCGGCATCCTCGCCGGCCACGAGCCGATGCTCGCGATCCTCGCCACCGGCGAGGTGCGCGTCACGGCCCTGGACGGCACGCGTCTCACCGCTCAGGCGGACGACGGCTTCCTGTCCGTCGAGAACGACGTGGTGACCGTGGTCGCCCGTCAGGCCTCGCTGGTCTAGTACACCGCCGCCCACCGCGGCACGGAGGGGCCGGACGATCATCGCGATCGTCCGGCCCCTCCGTCGTGCCGTCCTCCCCTCTTGTCCGAAGGAGTCCTGTGCACGTCCTGCTCCCACCGTCCGAGACGAAGCGGGACGGAGGCGACGAGCCGTTCGTGCTCGAGTCGCTCGCCTTCCCCGAGCTCCATGCGAAGCGGCGCGAGCTGGCGGAGGCGCTGATCGCCCTGGCCGGAGACCGCGAGCTCTCGGCGCGGGCGCTGAAGCTCGGTCCGCGCCAGCTCGGCGAGATCGATCGCAACGCCGCCCTCGCGACGGCGGTCGGCCTCCCCGCGGTCGACCGCTTCGACGGGGTGCTCTTCGATGCGCTCGACGCGCGCAGCCTCGATTCCGGTGCTCGGGAGACGCTCGGCCGGACGGCGATCGTGCAGTCCGCGCTCTGGGGGCCGATCCGGGCGCTGGACTCGATCCCCGCGTACCGGCTCTCGCACGATTCCCGCGTCCCGGGGATGCCGCTCAAGCGCTGGTGGGCGGCGGAGGCCGGGCGGGTGCTGAGCGCGCTGGACGGGCTCGTCCTGGATCTGCGGAGCGAGGCGTACGCGGCGCTCGGACCGGTACCTGCGGGCGAGGGGCGGTTCTTCGTCCGTGTCCGCTCGCGCGGAGCCGACGGTGCTCTCCGGTCGCTGAACCACTTCAACAAGCAGGGCAAGGGCCGCTTCGTCAGGGCCCTGGCCGAGGACCGGGTGGCGACGGAGTCGCTCGGCGAGCTCTCGGCGTGGGCAGCCGGGCGCGGGTTCCTGCTCGCCGAGAACCGGGAGACGGGAGAGCTCGACCTCGTCGTGCCGGAGTCGTAGGCGTCAGCGTCGGCGCCAGCAGCCGGTGAGGTGGTCGTCGACGACTCCGGCCGACTGCATCAGGGCATAGGCGGTGGTCGGTCCGACGAAGCGGAGCCCGGCGGCCTTCAGCGCTCGCGCGAGCGCCGTCGACGCGAGCGTCGTCGCCGGGACGTCGGCGGCTCGGACCACCCGATCCTCGTCGTCCGGATCGTGGAAGGACCACACGAGCCTGTCGAGCGCGCCCTCTCCGCCCTGCTCGAGGAGCGCGAGCACGGCCCGGGCGTTGTCCCGGGTGGCGATGATCTTCGCCCGGTTCCGGATGATGCCGCTGTCCTCCATCAGCCGCTCGACATCGGCGTCGTCGTACCGTGCGACCAGTGCCGGATCGAAGCCGTCGAAGACCTCGCGGAACCGCGGCCGCTTGCGGAGGATCGTGATCCAGGAGAGGCCGGACTGGAACGCCTCGAGGGAGATCTTCTCGAACAGTCGGCGATCCCCGTGCAGCGGGGTGCCCCATTCCTCGTCGTGGTAGCGGCGGTACTCCGCATCCGCGCCGCTCCAGGCGCAGCGGAGAAGGCCGTCCTCTCCCTCGACGAGCCCGTCGGCCGTGCTCATCGGTGGGGGATCCCCTCGTGATCGAGAAGCCAGGCCTTCGTGGCGACGCCCTCGCCCGCGCTGAAGCCGGTGATCCGTCCGTCGCTCGCGAGCACGCGATGGCAGCCCACGATGATCGGCACCGGGTTCGCGCCGACCGCCCCGCCGATCGGCCGGCCCGCTCGGGGGCGACCGGCGGCCGCGCCCAGTGCGCCGTAGGAGGTGATCTCCCCGAACCTCAGAGCCTGGAGCCGCTGCCAGACCTCGAGCTGGAAGGGCGTGCCGCGCAGAGCGACCGGCAGATCGAACGAGCGGCGGGTCCCGTCGAAGTACTCGTCCAGCTGCTCGACGGCCCGCAGGAGCACCGGGAGATCCGATTCCGCGAGGTGCTCGTGCGGGAGCAGGCCGGCCTGCTCGATGGCGAGCGAGACGATCGCATCGCCGTCGCTGCCCACCTCGATGCGGCCGAGGGGGCTCGTCGTCCGTCGGACGTGGAGGGGAGTCGTTCTCATGCGTCGAGAGTATCCGCGGGACTCCGGACCGACCGGCGGGAATCGGACACCGGTGCAGAACTCGGCGGCTCGGGTCCTGTGGAGGGACCCCTGGTCGGAGGGCGTGCTCCGCGCGCCGGTGATCCGGTGTCGGCCGCGACCTCTCCCTCCACAGGCGTCGATCCCGGGATCCTTCTGATGATCACGGGAGAGCGTCGATCCCGGCGAGTGCAGTGGTCGGCAGGATCGCGGCATGACCTCCTCAGCGCTCCTCCTCCGTCTCACTCCCGCCTCGCGCGTGCCGGCTCCGCCCGACGACGCCGCGCTGCTCCCTGCCGTTCACGGGTCCCGACAGGACAGGTCGGAGGCGACTCTCGTGCTCGTCCCGTTCCGCTCCGGAGCGCCGAGCGGCTCGCTCCGCTTCGAACTGACGGGAGCTGATCCGTCCCTCGTCGCGCGGGCCTGCCTCGGTGCGCTCGGCCGGTTCGGGCGGGTGCAGCGAGCACTCGCGCTGGTGCATCCCGGCGAGGCGGGTCCGGAGTCGTGCGAGGGTCTCGTCGCCGCCCTCGAGGAGCGTGCGCGCGGGCTCCCCGGCCTCGCCCTCCGTGTCGCCGTGCTCCCGTCGTCCGGCCGCGATGCCGGTCGCGAGGCCTGTGACCGGGACGACTCGCGAGCGGTGGCCGCCGCGGTCGATCGCCTCCTCGACCGCCACCCGCGGGCCGAACTGCCAGACGTCCTGCTGCACGGTGTCGACGACCTCGTCCGGCGAGCTCTCGACAGTCCCGATCCCGACGTCCGGCCAGCGGGCCTGGCCGCGCTCATCGTGGCCGTGCAGCGCGGCCGCGGTGCGGATCGCGTGCTGCGGTCGGCGCGGAGCGGTGACCCCGGCGTGGCGGGAGCGCTCGCTCCGCTGCTCCGCCGTGCCGCCGTCGTCGCACCCGCGAGCGAGCGAGCCGGAGTGCTCGTCCTCCTCGCGCGGCTCCTCGCCGGCGAGGGCCGTGCCGAGGATGCCGGGCGGTTCGCCGACGAGGCCGTCGCGCTCGATCCGCACCACGCGGGTGCACGCCGAGTCGCGGCCGCGCTCGCCGCCGCTCGGCGGGAGCGCGCCGCGTGAGGGTGCTAGAGCCGCGACCAGGCCTCGGTGAGGACGCTCCGGAGGATCTGCTCGATCTCGTCGAACTCGCGCGGGCCGATGGTGAGCGGCGGCGCCAGCTGCACGACGGGATCGCCTCGGTCGTCCGCCCGGCAGTACAGCCCCGCGTCGAAGAGCCCCTTCGAGAGGAATCCGCGCAGCAGCCGCTCCGACTCGTCCTCGTCGAAGGTCTCCTTCGTCGCCTTGTCCTTCACCAGCTCGATGCCGAAGAAGTAGCCGTCGCCCCGGACGTCGCCGACGATCGGCAGGTCGAGCAGCTTCTCGAGCGTGGACCGGAAGACGGGGGAGTTCTCGCGCACGCGCTCGTTCAGGCCCTCCTCCTCGAAGATGTCGAGGTTCTCGAGCGCGACCGCGGCCGAGACGGGATGGCCGCCGAAGGTGTAGCCGTGCGGGAAGACGACCTGACCGTGGCGGAAGGGCTCGTAGATCCGATCGCTGACGATCGTCGCGCCGATGGGGGAGTAGCCGCTGGTCATCCCCTTCGCGCAGGTGATCATGTCCGGCACGTAGCCGTACTCGTCGCAGGCGAACATGTGCCCGATGCGGCCGAACGCACAGATCACCTCATCGGACACCAGCAGCACGTCGTGCTTGTCGCAGATCTCGCGGACCCTCTGGAAGTACCCGGGAGGGGGCGGGAAGCAGCCGCCCGAGTTCTGCACGGGCTCCAGGAACACGGCGGCCACCGTGTCCGGCCCCTCGAACTCGATCATCTCCTCGATGCGGTTCGCCGCCCACAGGCCGAACGCCTCCAGGTCGTCGCCGTGCTCGGGAGCCCGGTAGAAGTTGGTGTTGGGGACGCGGAAGCCGCCCGGCACCAGCGGCTCGAACATCGACTTCATCCCGGGGATGCCCGTGATCGCGAGCGCCCCCTGGGGGGTGCCGTGATACGCGACCGAGCGGGAGATCACCTTGTGCTTGCCCGGCTTGCCCTGCAGCTTCCAGTAGTGCTTGGCGAGCTTGAACGCCGTCTCCACCGCTTCGCCGCCGCCGGTCGAGAAGAAGACCCGGTTCAGGTCGCCCGGCGCGTGGTCGGCGAGCCGGTCGGCCAGCTCGATCGCCGAGGGGGTCGCGTAGGACCAGAGCGGGAAGAAGGAGAGCTCCGACGCCTGCTTCGCCGCGGCCTCCGCCAGTCGGCGCCGCCCGTGTCCGGCATTGACGACGAAGAGGCCGGACAGGCCGTCGAAGTACTCGCGCCCGGTGCTGTCCCAGATGTGGTGGCCCTCGCCGCGCGTGATGATCGGCACGCCTGCGCCGGAGTCCATCGTCGACTGACGCGTGAAGTGCATCCAGAGGTGGTCCTTCGCCTTCTTCTGCAGGGAGGCGTCGTCGATCCCCCCTGGCGCGTCCGTCCCGCGGACGGGGTCGCCCGACTCGAGGCCGGAGGTCGAGAAGGCTGTCTCGGTGGTCATCTTTTACCGCGTTCCCCAGTTGTAGAACTGCTTGTGGAGCTTCAGATAGACGAAGGTCTCGGTCGAGAGCACGCCGGGAAGCGACCGGATCTCCTGGTTGAGCAGGGCGATCAGATCGTCGTCGTTCTCGCACACGACCTCGGCGAGGATGTCGAAGGAGCCGGCCGTCAGCACGACGTAGTCGACGGCGGGGATGGAGGCGAGCCGGTCCGCGACGTCGCGGGTGTCGCCGGTGACCCGCACCCCGATCATCGCCTGGCGGTAGAAGCCGAGCTGCATCGGATCCGTCACGGCGACGATCTGCATCACGCCCGACTCGGTGAGCTTCTGCACCCGCTGCCGGACGGCCGCCTCGCTCAGGCCCACGGCCTTGCCGATCTCGGCGTACGAGCGCCGCCCGTCGGCCTGCAGCTGCTCGATGATCGCCTTCGAGACCTCGTCGAGCTGGACAGGGCGCTGAGAGGGAGGGCGGGAAGGGGCCATGCGGCGATTCTGGCAGTCCACAGGGGTCCGGGCAAGTGGATCCGCACGTCGGAGCTCTGTCCGGCGTCGGATCCGGTGGTCGGAGCGCCCGACCCTCCGTGCGACGGGCATCGCGGGGAGTGGACAGCGGGCGGGCTCGGCGGAGGGTCGTCAGCGACTACCATCGGGAGGCGGCCGGGCACCCCGGAGCCGGCGGTCACGGGCCGTCGGACCGGACGGCCACGGGCCACGGGGAGGCGAGGAGCAGCGATGACGCAGATCGGCCGCAGCCGCGCGTCCGTCATCGTCCCCGTCTCCGCCTGGAGCTCCGACTCGCCCTCGGCCGAAGTGACCCTCGGCTGGGCCGCGCGCACCGAGACCGGCCACGTGCGCAGCGCGAACGAGGACAGCTACCTCGCCAAGAGTCCGCTCTTCGCCGTCGCCGACGGAATGGGCGGGCATGCGGCGGGAGAGGTCGCCAGCGACGCGGTGGTGTCGCGCCTGTCCACGGCGGCGCTCGGCGCGACCGTCGGAGCGGAGGAGATCGACCGCGCGCTGCGGGAGGCGGTCGGAGACATCGCCCGGCAGTCGCACACGGCCGACGTCGGCACCGGGACCACGGTCACCGGGATCGCGCTCACGGTGGTCGGGGGAGAGCCCTACTGGTCCGTCTTCAACATCGGCGACTCGCGCGTGTACTTGAGCGTCTCCGGGACCCTCGTGCAGCTCACCGTGGACCACTCCATCGTCCAGGAGCTGGTCGACGCGGGCCTGATCACCCGCGACGAGGCCGACGTGCATCCGCACAGCAACGTGATCACCCGCGCGGTCGGCTTCCACGAGGCTCCCGTCCCCGACTACCGGCTGGTGCCCGTCCTCGCCGGATCGCGTCTGCTGATCTGCTCGGACGGCCTCACGAAGGAGCTGACGGACGCCGGCGTCGGCCACCTGCTCAGCGGCACCGGCTCCGCGCAGGAGGCGGCCGACGCCCTGGTCGACGCCGCGCTGGACAACGGCGGGCGCGACAACGTCACCGTGATCGTCGTCGACGTCCTCGCGGTCACCGGCGACGAGGAGGCCGGCGCACCGGTCTGACGAGCAGCTCTCCGGCACGGGACGGCCGTGCGGTCGCGGTGCCGCCGAACCGCCCGCACTCGCCGAACAGCCGCACGACGGTCCCGGGCCTGCCGGTTCGCGTCGGGTTCGGCCGGCTCGGGGCTGCCCGCGCCGACGCTGGGTACGATGGGGAGCGGAAGGGCGTTCTCGGTGATCTGCAGCACGTGTGGCTCCAACCTCGCTCCCGGGGCGATCCTCTGCGGCGAGTGCGGTTCGTCGGTGGCGGCGCACGCCACGACGGGTGCGTCCCGACCCTCCTCCTCCGGCGACACGACGGTCCTCGATCCGTCCCGCCGCGCCTGGCTGCCGGGCCTGGCCCCCGGCCGGCACCGGCGTCCCGCCCCCGGCGCTCCGATGGCACCGCCCTCGCAGGGGCTCGTCCGCCTCAGCTTCGCGACCGGGCAGCACGCGATCGTGACCGGCAACGGCCTGATCGGACGCCAGCCGCTCCCGGACCCCAACGAGACGTTCCGGCACATCCTCGCGATCCCGGATCCGTCGCGATCCCTCTCCAAGACCCACCTCGAGTTCGGCTTCGACGAGGGCGGGCTCTGGGTCAGGGACCGCTGGTCGGCCAACGGGTCCGTGCTGGTCGCGCCGACCCAGGCGCCGCTCCCGCTCGAGGCCGGCCGCCGCTACCGCGCGAAGCTCGGCAGCCGGATCCTGCTCTCCTCCGTGGAGATGGCGGTCGAGCGCGTCGACGGGTCCGCCGGCGGCTCGGGACGCCCGCCCCTCACTCGCTGAGGGCACGGCCTCCGGGGACCGAATCGGCGGTCGACACGGCCTCCGGGTGCGGAATTCGTGACGATCATGTTTCCGGATGAGCGTTCTCCTCCGTTCGCCGTGACAGGCGGACGAGCGCTGTGCCAGTATTTCCCCACGTTCGGCCCTTGAGGCACGAGCCCCGACGCAGTCAGGAGCCCCCGCCATGACCCGTCCCCTCCCGAGGGATCCCGTCCTCCGCCGGGCCGTCGCCGCGGCACGCTCGCACGAGCGCGAGCGCCGGGCGGTCCTCTCGCGTCGGGCGGTCCTCGGCGGGATCGGCCTCGGAGCGGGTGCCCTCGCCCTGGCCGCCTGCGCCCCGCAGACCCGTGCCGCTCCGACCGCCGCCGCCGACGGATCGGCCGACGACCCGCGCCTGGTCTGGGACAACTGGCCCGCCTACATGGACGAGGACGACGACGGGAACTACCCCACGCTCCAGGGCTTCGAGGAGCAGACGGGCATCGCGGTGACCTACAACGTCGCCGTCGACGACAACAACTCCTACTACGGCAAGGTGAAGGACCAGCTCGCGCTCGGTCAGTACATCGGCGCCGACACGGTCTGCCTGACGGAGTGGATGGTCTCGCGCCTGGTCCGCCGCGGCTACGTGCAGGAGCTCGACCACGCGAACATCCCGAACATCGCCAACCTCACCCCCTCGCTGGCGAACCCCGACTTCGATCCGGGCCGTCGGCTCTCCCTCCCCTACCAGGCGGGGTTCTCGGGCATCTGCTGGAACAAGGAGAAGCTGCCGAACGGCCTCTCGAGCATCGAGGAGCTGTGGGATCCGTCGCTCCGAGGCCGCGTCGGCGTGCTGAGCGAGATGCGCGACACGATCGGGCTGATCATGCTCGCGCAGGGGACAGACATCGCCGGCTCCTGGGGCGACGACGAGTACATGAACGCGATCGACGTCTTCCGCGAGCAGGTCGACGCCGGTCAGATCCGCAACATCAAGGGGAACGCGTACCTCAACGACCTGCAGAACGAGGACACCCTCGCGGCGATCTGCTGGTCCGGCGACATCACCCTGATCAACGCCGAGGCCGGCGACAAGTGGGAGTTCGCCTTCCCCGACTCGGGCGGCGCACTCTGGAACGACACCTTCGTCGTCCCGATGGGCTCCGAGCGCAAGGCCAACGCCGAGGCCCTGATGAACTACTACTACGAGCCCGAGGTCGCCGCCGAGGTGGCCGCCTGGGTCAACTACATCACCCCCGTGGATGGAGCGAAGGACGTCATGGAGAGCATCGATCCGGAGCTGGCCGAGAACCAGCTGATCTTCCCCGACGAGGACACGCTCGCGCAGGCGCACGTGTTCCGGACCCTGACCGCCGCGGAGGAGAAGGAGTACCAGGCCGAGTTCCAGAAGGTGCTCCTGGGCATCTGATGGCGATCGGGACCTTCGCCGAGAGCGGCGCCGACCTCCAGCTGGTCGGGATCAGCAAGCAGTACCCCGGCTTCACCGCCATCGACTCCCTGGACCTCACCATCCCGGCGGGCTCCTTCTTCGCCCTGCTGGGCCCCTCGGGCTGCGGCAAGACGACGACGCTGCGGCTGGTCGCCGGGCTCGAGGAGCCCTCCGCCGGCCGGATCCTCATCGGCGGGCGGGACGTCACCGAGACGAAGACCTACCAGCGGCCCGTCAACACCGTGTTCCAGTCGTACGCGCTGTTCCCGCACATGTCGATCCTCGAGAACGTCGCCTTCGGCCTGAAGCGGCGGAGGATCGCCGACCCCGTCGGCAAAGCGCACGAGGCGCTCCGCCTGGTCGAGCTCGACCACCTCGCCCAGCGCCGCCCCGCGCAGCTCTCCGGTGGCCAGCAGCAGCGGGTCGCCCTCGCGCGCGCCCTCGTCAACCGGCCCGCACTGCTCCTGCTCGACGAGCCGCTCGGGGCCCTCGACCTCAAGCTCCGCCGGCAGATGCAGCTCGAGCTCAAGTCGATCCAGGAGGAGGTGGGCCTCACCTTCCTCCACGTCACGCACGACCAGGAGGAGGCCATGACGATGGCCGACACCGTCGCGGTGATGAACAAGGGCAGGATCGAGCAGATGGGCGCGCCGGAGGAGCTCTACGAGCTCCCGCGCACCGCGTTCGTCGCGAACTTCCTCGGCCAGTCCAACCTCTTCACGGGGGAGGTGGTCGGCAGCACCGACCGCGCGCTCACCGTCGACGCGGGCGGGCACCGGATCGTCGTGCCCGTCGCCCGCTGCGCCCGCACGAGCGGCGAGATCACCGTCGGCGTCCGCCCCGAGAAGCTCCTGCTGCTGACGCAGGAGCCGCCGGCGGACTCCGACCGGAACGTGCTCGGGCCCGGCCGCGTGGTCGACGTCTCCTTCAGCGGGGTCAGCACCCAGTACACGATCCGGATGCCGGGCCTGGGCCCGGTGGTCGTCTTCGCGCAGAACATGGTCTTCGGGCCGGTCGTCGGCGAGGGAGCGGAGGTGTGGGTCGGCTTCAGCACCGAGCACGGCTTCGGACTCGCGGACGAGCCGGGCTCGGTCGCGCGCTTCGAGGCGGACGACTCCACCAGCGCCATCGCCGTGCAGCGCCGGGGGCTCCTGGCCGGCCGCAGCGGGGGAGCGTAGGCATGGCCTTCGCCGCCTTCGCCACGGGGCAGGCGGATCCTCAGGACGCTCCGGTCCGCCGGCGGTCGACGATCGCGCTGGTCCTGCTGCTGCCGGGCATCGCCTACATGCTGCTGTTCTTCCTGGCACCGCTGATCTCACTCGTGCTCACGTCGTTCCAGGCCGAGGTGCCGGACGGGGACATCGGCGAGTACGCACCCGGGTTCGCCTGGCAGAACTACCTCGTGGTGATGGGCGACTACTGGCCGCACGTGCTCCGCTCCTTCGGCTACGCGCTGATCGCGACGGTGCTCGCGCTGGTGATCAGCTACCCGCTGGCCTACTTCATCGGCGTGAAGGCGCGGCCCTGGCCGCTGCTGCAGAACCTGCTCCTCACGCTGGTGATCGCGCCCTTCTTCATCAGCTTCCTGCTGCGGACGCTGGCATGGAAGCAGATCCTCGCGGACGAGAGCCCGCTCGTGCAGGCGCTCAAGGCCGTGGCGGTGCTGCCGAGCGACGGCCATCTCACGGGGACGCCGATCGCCGTGATCTTCGGCATCACCTACAACTTCATCCCGTTCATGACGCTGCCGCTGTACACGACGCTCGAACGCCTCGACGTGCGCTTCCTGGAGGCCGGGTCGGATCTCTACGCTCACCCCGCCTCCGTGTTCTGGAGCGTGACCGTCCCCCTGTCGATGCCGGGCATCGTCTCGGGCACCCTGCTGACGTTCATCCCCGCGGCGGGCGACTACATCAACGCGAGCCGGGACTTCCTCGGCTCGTCGCAGACCTCGATGGTGGGCAACGCGATCGAGGCGAACTTCCTCACGCTCGAGAACTACCCGGCGGCCGCCGCGCTCTCGATCGTGCTGATGGCCGTGATCCTGGTCATCGTCGGCTTCTACGTGAAGCGCAGTGGAACGGAGGACCTCCTGTGACCGCGACGGCCGACCGTCCGCTCGCGAGCGCCCAGGAGGCGCTCGGCGCGCCACCCCCCGCCCCGGTCCGGGGCCGCCGCCGCTTCCGGGGCCTCGGCCTCGGCGTCTACACGGCGTTGGCGCTGCTCTTCCTGCTCATCCCGATCGGGTACACCTTCGTCTTCTCCTTCAACGACTCCGGGAAGAGCAACCTCGCCTGGCGCGGTTTCACCCTCGACAAGTGGGTGTCGGCCTGGACCAGCGAGGAGGTGATGACCGCCTTCGGGAACAGCCTGCTGGTCGGGGTGATCGCCACCGTGCTGGCCACCGCGCTCGGCACCATGATCGCCATCGCCCTGGTGCGGTTCCGCTTCCGGTTCCGCTCGGCGATCAGCCTGCTGCTGTTCCTCCCCATGGCGACTCCGGAGGTGGTGCTCGGAGCCGGCCTCGCCGCGCAGTTCCTCAGCGTGGGCGCCGAGAAGGGACTGGTCACGATCGTGCTGGCGCACACGATGTTCTGCATCAGCTTCGTCGTGGTCACCGTGAAGGCGCGGGTGGCGAGCCTGGACCCGAAGCTGGAGGAGGCGGGACGAGACCTGTACGCGTCGCCGAACCAGGTCTTCTGGCGGATCACCTTCCCGCTGCTGCTGCCCGGCATCCTCGCCGCGGCGCTGCTCTCGTTCGCGCTGAGCTTCGACGACTTCATCATCACGAACTTCAACTCCGGATCGGTCACCACGTTCCCGAAGTACATCTACATCGCGGCGGCGCGCGGCATCCCGGCGGAGGCGAACGTCATCGCATCGGCGGTGTTCGTCCTGGCCATCCTCGTGGTGGTGGTCACGCAGGTCTCCGCGGCGGCCCGGGCGAAGCGGCTCGCGCGCGAGCAGTAGCGCGTGTGCCCGGGTCAGACGTAGGAGGCGCGGATCGCGCCGACCGGACGCCCGCCGCCCGAGACGACCGGGTTCAGCCGCACGAGCACCTCGTTCGCCGCGGTCCGGTCCACCGCGTCCGCCTCGACCAGGAGCTTCAGCGCGACCACGGTCGCCGCGCGCAGGCTCCCGTCGAGGATCTTCAGGGCGACCGTGGTGCCGTCGGGCGAGGCCATCACGAGCACGCCCTCGGCGCCGAGCTTGGCGACCAGACCCAGGCGCTCGATCACGACGGTGTTGTCCCGGCCCGGGCCGTCGATCGCCCAGGCGTTCTCGAGGATCGCGGCCGTGAGGACGCCGGCCTGGCGGTAGAGGCCGAACGGGGAGGCGGGGGAGGAGGACACGATGCGCGAGACGCCCTTCGCCAGCGCGGTCAGAGGAAGGGCGTGCACGGGAGCGCCGCAGCCGTCGATCCCCGAGGCCACGATGCGCTCGCCGGTGAGGCGCTCGATCGTGTCGACGATGTGCTGCTGCAGCGGGTGCGTCCGCTCGAGGTAGTCCTCGGTGCTCCAGCCGTTCTGCACGCAGGCCAGCAGCATCGCCGCGTGCTTGCCCGAGCAGTTCATGTAGAGCGGGTCCGGAGTCGCGCCCGCCCGCAGAAGCTGAGCGCGGGTCCCCGAGTCGCCGGGCCAGTCGGCCGGGCACTGGAGGGCGGTGTGATCGAGGCCGGCGCGGAAGAGCAGGTTCTGGACCAGTGCGACGTGCTGGGGGATGCCCGCGTGGCTCGCCGTGGCGATCACCGCCTCCGCACCGTTCAGCTCCACTCCCGCGGTCATCACCGCGAGGGCCTGGAACGGCTTGAGGCAGGAGCGGGGGAAGACGGGCGCTGTCGGCGTTCCGAGACTGCGGGCGACGCGGCCCTCGGAGTCGAGGAGCACGGCGGAGCCGGCGTGGCGCGACTCGACGAACCCGGATCTCTCGACGACGGCCAGCTCGACGGACTCGGCGACGGTGAAGGTTCCTGCTGGCATCCCCCCATCCTGCCCGATGCGCCGACCGGTCCCGCGCTCCCGGGGACGCCGAAGGCCACCGAGGAGCGCCTCGGCGCCCGCGGTGGCCTTCGGGGGATCGCGCCTAGAGGGTGGCGAACGCGTCGGCGATGACCGACACGGCGTCGTCGAGCAGATCGTCGGTGAGGGCGAGGCTGGGGAGGAAGCGGACCACGTTGCCGTAGGTGCCGGCACTCAGCACGAGGACGCCGTGCTGCGCGGCGTAGTCGATGATCGCCTGCACGGCCGCGGTGTTCGGCTCCTTCGTGGTGCCGGCGGTGCCGGGCTGGACCAGCTCCATCGCCATCATCGCGCCGATGCCGCGGACGTCGCCGATGATGTCGTAGCGCTCCTGCAGGCCGCGCAGAGCGGCGCCCAGGCGCGCGCCGATCCGGTCGGCCTCGGCGAGGAGGCCCTCCCGCTCGATGCGCTCGAAGACCGCGACCGCGGCGGCGGCGGCGACGGGGTTCCCGCCGAAGGTGCCGCCGAGTCCGCCGGCCTGCGCCGAGTCCATGATCTCGGCCCGGCCGGTCACGCCGGCGAGCGGGAGGCCGCCGGCGATGCCCTTGGCCGACAGGACGAGGTCGGGGACGAGACCCAGGTGCTCGCTGGCGAACCAGGCGCCGGTGCGGGCCATGCCCGACTGGATCTCGTCGGCGACGAAGACGATGCCGTTGGCCGTGCACCACTCCTGGAGCGCCGGGAGGAAGCCCTCGGCGGGGACCATGAAGCCGCCCTCGCCCTGGATCGGCTCCGCCACGAGGCAGGCCAGGGCGGAGGCGCCGACCGTCTTCTCGAGGTAGGAGATGGCGCGCTGGGCGGCCTCGGCTCCCGACAGGCCGTCGTGGTACGGGTAGGAGCTCGGCGCGCGGTGGACGTCGCTCGCGAAGGGCCCGAAGCCCAGGCCGTACGGCAGGGCCTTGAAGTTCATGGCCATCGTGAGGTTGGTGCGGCCGTGGTACGCGTGGTCGAGCACCGCGACGCCGGGGCGGCCGGTGTGCTTGCGTGCGATCTTGACGGCGTTCTCGACCGCCTCCGCGCCGGAGTTGACCAGGACCGTCTTCTTCGCGAAGTCGCCCGGGGTGTGCTCGGCGAGCAGCTCCGCCACGCGGATGTAGGGCTCGTACGGAGTGACCGTGAAGAGGGTGTGCGTGAGGCGCGCGAGCTGCTCCGCGGCGGCCGCCACGACGGAGTCGTCGGTGTGCCCGATCGTCGTCACGCCGATGCCGGCGCCGAGGTCGATGAAGCTGTTGCCGTCGACGTCGACCAGGATCGCGCCGTGCGCGCGGTCGATGTAGACGGGGAGCGCTGTGCCGACACCGGTGGGCACGACGGCGAGGCGGCGCTCGTGCAGGGCCCGGGATCGCGGCCCGGGGATCTCGGTCGCGACGCGCCGCTCCTGGGGGACTGCTGACGTGGGAACCTGGGGGGCGAGCGTGTCTGTCATGGTCCTCGGAGTCTACCCGCGGGGGTCCCGCGTCCAGAGGTCCAGACCGGCGCGACCGGCCTGATCCACCGCCGTCGAGGAGGAGCCCGATGAAGTCCGAGCACGAGTACGCGGTGTCCGTCGTCTGGGAGGGCGACCGGGGCACCGGCACGAGCGGCTACCGCGAGTACGGGCGCCAGCTGACCGTCACGGCGGAGGGCCCGGCGCCCATCCTCGCCTCGGCCGACACGCCCTTCCGGGGCGACGCGGACCGCTGGAACCCGGAGCAGCTGCTGCTCGCGGCGCTCGCGCAGTGCCACCTCCTCTCCTACCTGCACGTGGCCGTGAAGAACGGAGTCGTCGTCACCGGCTACACCGACGACGCGGTGGGCTCGATGCTGCAGGAGGGGGAGAGCGGCCGTTTCACCTCGGTGACCCTCCGGCCCCGTGTCACTGTCGCCGAGGAGTCGATGGTGGCGATCGCCCAGACGCTGCACGCCGAGGCCTCCCGGCTCTGCTTCATCGCGAACTCGGTGAACTTCCCCGTCGCCCACGAGCCGGAGGCGTCCGCGCGCTGAGGCTCAGCGGCGCTCGTGCGGAAGCGCCCGGCGGATGCGCTCGACCGTGGTCGTCGGCGGAGACTCGTTGTACGCTCCGGCGAGCTCCTGGCCCGAGAGCGCGTGGACGGCCGCCATCACCTCGTCGGTGGCGTGGCGTCGGGCGCGGCCGGAGTCGGCGGAGCCGTGCCGCGAGAGGTCCAGCGGAGCCCCGAAGCGGACCGTGATCCGGTGCAGGCGCGGCACCCGCGTGCCCACCGGCTGGAGCTCCTGCGTGCCGATGATGCCGACGGGGACCACCGGGGCGCCCGTGGTGAGGGCGAGCCACGCCACTCCGGTGCGGCCCTTGTAGAGGCGCCCGTCCCGCGAGCGGGTGCCCTCGGGGTAGACGGCGAACGCCTCGTCCCGCTCGAGGATCGCCCGGCCGAGGTCCAGCGCCTCTTGAGCGGCCTGGCCGGCGCCGCGCTCGACCGCCACGGCTCCGACGCTCGTGAAGAAGGCGCGCGAGAGGGCGCCCCGCACCCCGGTGCCCGTGAAGTAGTCCGACTTGGCCAGGAACTGCACCGGCCGCGGAGCGAGCAGCGTCAGCACCGGCGAGTCGATGAACGAGAGGTGGTTGGCGGCCAGGATCACGCGTCCCTCGGCCGGGACGTTGTCCCGACCCTCCACGATCGGCCGGTAGACCAGCCGGCCGACGCCGCCGATGGACAGGCGCGCCAGACGCGCGGAGAGGCCGATCCCCGGGGGAGTCGGCCTCTCGTGGTCGTCGTCGATCCGCATTCCGACGAAGCTACCGGGGCGTCCATGCCGCTCCGGTCATGCGGCGGCTCAGCCGAACTGGGCGAGCGCCTCCTCGATCACCGTCGCGGCGTCGTCGATCAGCTCCTCGCTGATGACCACGCTCGGCATGATCCGCAGCACACTGTCCCAGCTGCCCGCGTCGAGGACGATCACGCCGTTCGTGGTGGCGTGCTTCAGGATCGCGGTGAGCGCCTCCGGGTACTGCTTCCTCGTGCCCGGGTGGACGAGCTCGACGCCCCACATGGCGCCCTTGCCGCGGACCTCGCCGACGACTGCGAAGCGCTCGGCCCAGTCGCCGATCCGCGCCTGCAGCAGGCGCTCGACGCGCTGCGCCTCCTCGAGGAGGCCCTCGGACTCGATGGCCTCGAACGTCGCGAGCGCCGCGGCGGTGGAGACGGGGTTGCCGCCGAACGTGCCGCCGATGCCGCCGGGCTGCACGGCGTCCATGATCTCGGCGCGGCCCGTGACGGCGGCGAGCGGGAAGCCGCCCGCGATGCCCTTGGCCGTCGTGATCAGGTCCGGGACCACGCCGTGGTGCTCGATGGAGTACCAGGTGCCGGTGCGGGCGATGCCGGCCTGGATCTCGTCCGCGACGAAGACGATGCCGTTCTCGGTGCAGAACTCGGACAGGCGGCGGAAGTAGCCCGGTGCGGGGATGATGATGCCGCCGTCGCCCTGGATCGGCTCGACGAAGAGCGCGGCCAGCTCCTGCGCGCCGATGTGGGTCGTGATGTAGTCGATGGTGCGCTCGGCCGCCTCCTCGCCCGTCATGCCCTCGGGGTCGCGGAACGGGTAGCTGATCGGGAGGCTGTAGATCTCGCCCGGGAAGGGGCCCATGCCCGCGCGCTCCGGCCAGGGGCGGTAGGTCATCGCCATCGTGAGGTTGGTGCGGCCGTGGAAGGCGTGGTCGAGCGTCGCGATGGCGCGGCGGCCGGTGAACTTCCGCGCGATCTTGACGGCGTTCTCGACCGCCTCCGCGCCGGAGTTGACCAGGATCGAGTGCTTCTCGAAGTCACCGGGGGTGATCTCGGCGAGCTTCTCGGCGACCCGGACGTAGTTCTCGTACGGAGTGACGGTGAAGAGGGTGTGCGTCAGCTTCTCGGCCTGCGCGGCCGCGGCCGCCGCGACCGCGGGGTGCGCGTGGCCGATGGTGGTCACTCCGATGCCGCAGCCGAGGTCGATCAGGCGGTTGCCGTCGACGTCGACCAGGACCGCGCCCGACGCGTGGTCCATGTAGATGTTCGCGAGCGTCCCGGCGCCGCGGGAGACGCTGGCGACGCGGCGCTCCTGGAGGGCGACGGAGCGCGGGCCGGGGAGCTCGGTGACGAGCTCTCGGGACTGGGGGACCGAGAATTCACGCATGCTCCGATGGTAGGCCTGGACCGTTCGAGGACCCGCACCCAGCGCGTTGCGAGGCGCGCCGTGCAGGATGGAGGCGATCCCCGAACGTCCACCGGCCGCCGCCGGTCACGAAAGGTGCCCCTGTGCGCAGAACCCTCGCGATCCTCGCCGTCCTCGGCGCCTCCCTGAGCCTGGCGGCCTGCACCCCGGGGGAGCCGGGCGCGGCACCGTCCGCCTCCGCCACCCCGCTCGGCTGCGCGACCGAGGGCGACGCGACCGCCGCGGTGCAGACCAGCGGCGACTTCGCCACCAAGCCGGTCACCGTGTTCCCCAGCCCGGTCAGCGTGGACGCCACCGAGCGCTCCGTCGCGATCGAGGGCACCGGCGAGGAGGTCGCCGAGGGCGACACCGTGCTGGTCGACTACACGCTCTACAACGGGACGAGCGGTGCCGAGTTCTCGGCGAGCAGCTACGCGTCCGGTGGCCGCGCGGCCTTCGAGGTCGACACCGACCAGTACCTCGCGGGCCTCGTCAAGGCCGTCAACTGCGCGACCGTCGGCTCGCGCGTCGTCGCCGTCGTTCCCCCGGCCGACGCCTTCGGCGACGCCGGGCAGAGCCAGTTCGGCATCGCCGCGACCGACTCGATCGTCATGGTGATCGACGTCGAGCAGATCGTGCCGACCGCCGCCGACGGCGAGCCGCAGCCCCCGGTCGACGGCCTGCCGACGGTGGCGCTCGCCGAGGACGGGGCGCCCACCGTCACCATCCCCTCGACCGACCCGCCCGCCGACCTGCAGCTCGCCGTCCTCAAGAAGGGGAGCGGCGCGACCGTGGCCGACGGCGACCAGCTGATCGTGCAGTACCAGGGCGTGGTCTGGGGAACCGGCGAGGTGTTCGACCAGAGCTGGGGCAAGCCCGCTCCCGCCGCCTTCGGCACCGGCGACGTGATCGAGGGCTTCAAGGAGGCCGTGGTCGGCCAGACCGTCGGCTCGCAGGTGCTCGTCACCATCCCGCCGTCGAAGGGCTACGGCGATCAGGGCAACCAGAACGCGGGGATCAGCGGGACCGACACCCTCGTCTTCGTGGTCGACATCCTCGCCGTCAGCTGACCGGGAGGCGCTCGGCGCTCCGTGCCAGGATGGGCGGATGCGCAGGGTCATCATCCTCGGCTCGACCGGGTCCATCGGCACGCAGGCTCTCGACGTCATCGGCGCGAACCGCGAGCGGTTCGAGGTCGTCGGACTCGCCGCCGGCTCGAACCGGGCGGCGGTCGCCGAGCAGGCGTCCGCGTTCGGCGTCGAGCACACGGCGTTCGGCGCGGAGGAGGCCGAGCAGCTGATCCGCTCGGTCGACGCGGACGTCGTGCTGAACGGGATCACCGGCTCGGTGGGACTCGGTCCGACCCTCGCGGCGCTCGAGGAGGGCCGGACGCTCGCCCTGGCCAACAAGGAGTCGCTGATCGTCGGCGGCGAGCTCATCACTTCGCTCGCCGCTCCCGGCCAGATCGTGCCGGTCGACTCCGAGCACTCCGCGATCGCCCAGGCCCTCCTCGCGGGCGAGCACCGGGAGGTCCGCCGCCTCGTGTTGACCGCGTCCGGCGGCCCGTTCCGGGGACGCGACCGCGCCTCCCTCCGCGACGTCAGCCCGGCGCAGGCTCTCGCGCACCCGACCTGGGACATGGGCCTGGTCGTCACGACCAACTCCTCCACCCTGGTCAACAAGGGGCTCGAGGTGATCGAGGCGCACCTGCTCTTCGACGTGCCCTACGACCGGATCGACGTCACCGTGCACCCGCAGTCCGTGATCCACTCGATGGTCGAGTACGTCGACGGCTCCACGATCGCCCAGGCCTCGCCGCCGGACATGCGGCTCCCGATCTCGCTCGGCCTCGACTGGCCGCACCGCGTCGCCGGGGTCGGCGTCCCGCTCGACTGGACCCGCTCCCACTCCTGGACATTCGAGCCGCTGGACGAGGAGGCGTTCCCCTCGGTCCGGCTCGCGAAGCGCGTCGGGGAGGCGGGCGCCTCCTACCCGGCCGTGTTCAACGCGGCGAATGAGCAGGCCGTGCAGGCGTTCCACGCCGGGCGGCTCGGGTACCTCGACATCCTCGAGACGGTCGAGGCGGTGGTCGATGCGCACAGCGTCGACGGCGCGCTGACCCGCGAGTCGCTGGCCGCGGCCGAGGACTGGGCGCGCCGCGCGGCGGACCAGCGGATCGCCGTCGTCTGACCAGAGGTCGCCCGGACGGGCTCCGCCTCCGCGGATTCGTCTCGGCCGACGTCGCGCCGCTGATCCGCTCGGGCGCGGAGTTCATCGGATCCGTGCAGGCGGACCCCAGCGTGGACGGGCGGCCCCGGCCTACAGTGTGTCGGTGGAATCCGTGCTGCTCTTCGTCCTCGGCGTCGTCATCATCGCCGTCGGCGTCGCCCTCTCGATCGCGCTGCACGAGGTCGGGCACCTGCTCCCCGCCAAGCTGTTCGGGGTCAAGGTCACGCAGTACATGATCGGCTTCGGGCCGACGATCTTCTCCCGGCGCCGCGGCGAGACCGAATACGGCGTCAAGGCGATCCCGCTCGGCGGCTACATCGCCATGATCGGCATGTACCCGCCGAAGCACCCGGGGGACCGGCCCACGGAGTCGAGCACCGGCTTCTTCAACGGCCTCGCGTCCTCCGAGGCCCAGCTCGAGGAGCCCAAGCGCGGCGCCTACGCCACGATGATCGACGAGGCCCGCGCCGCGAGCGCCGAGACGATCGGCGAAGGCGAGGACCACCGCGCGTTCTACCGGCTCCCCGTGTGGAAGCGCGTGATCGTCATGGCCGGAGGTCCCTTCATGAACCTCGTGATCGCCACGGTCCTCTTCACCGTCCTCCTCTGCGGCATCGGGATCCCGCAGAGCACCAGCACCCTCGCCGCGGTCTCGCAGTGCGTGGTCCCGGAGTCGCAGCGCGCGACCGCGACCTGCACCGCCGACGACCCGCTGGCACCCGGAGCCGCGGCGGGCCTGCTGCCCGGCGACACGATCACGGCCATCGACGGCACTCCGGTGAGCACCTGGAACGATCTGACCCCGATCATCCAGCGCTCCGCGGGCGTCCCGCTCAGCGTGTCCGTCCAGCGCGACGGCGCCCCGCTGACCCTCACGATCACCCCCGCCGAGAACGAGGTCGCGGTGACCGACGCGAACGGTGCCCCCGTCACCGACGCCTCCGGTGCCATCGAGACGCAGACGGTCGGCTTCATCGGCATCTCGCCCACGTCGGCCCTCGCACAGCAGCCGATCACCGCGGTGCCCGAGACGGTCTGGTCGAACATCACGAGCGTCGCCCACGTCATCCTCAACCTGCCGCAGCGCCTCATCGACGTCGCCCAGGCGGCGTTCGGCTCGGAGGCGCGCGACGCCAACGGTCCGATCAGCGTCGTCGGAGTCGGCCGGATCGCGGGCGAGATCGCCGCCTCCGACCAGCTCCCCGTCGTGTCGAAGGTGCAGACGATGGTCGGCGTCCTCGCCTCGCTCAACATCGCCCTCCTCGTCTTCAACCTGGTGCCGCTGCTCCCCATGGACGGCGGCCACATCGCCGGCGCTCTCTGGGAGGGCCTGCGCCGCCGGATCGCCAAGCTCTTCGGCCGCCGCGACCCCGGCCCCGTCGACATCGCCCGCCTGCTGCCGCTGACCTACGTCGTCGTGCTCGTGCTCGGCGGAATGAGCGCCCTGCTGATCTACGCCGACATCGTCAAGCCGATCACGCTGTTCTGAGCCGTATCCACGCCGGTGCCCGACCGGCGTGGCGCGGTCGGCGCTGCGGGTGGGCGCTGCGGGTGGGCGCTGAGGGCGGGCGCTGCGGGGTGAGCTCTGCGGGGTGAGTGCGTGGGAGGGCTGGGATGCCGGCGGCTGGGGCGGATCGCTGAGAGGTTCTTCACCCGACGGCCTCGGGTGCGTGCGCCGTGAGACGCGGTGGTGCGCGGACGGGTGGCGGGTGCGGTCGTGCCGTTCCGGTGCGATCTGCAGGGGATCCGGGGGATGCGCTGCGGACGGACTGCCGTGGGAGCGCTTTCCCGGGTGAGGGGCCTGCAGATGGTACGGATGCCTGGAGATCGCACGAGGGCCTGCAGATGGTGCGGACCGCCGGTCAGGTCACGGGCGTCCTCTTCCGGTGCGGTGTGCAGGGGATCTGGGGGGTGCGTGACGGACGGACTGGTGTGGAAGCGCTTTCCGGGGTGACGGGCCTGCAGATGGTACGGATGCCTGCAGATGGCACGGGGGCCTGCAGACGGCACGGGCGCCGGTCAGGCCGCGCGCGTCCTGTTCCGGTGCGATGTGCAGGGGATCCGGGGGATTCTCGGCGGGCTGACTGGGGTGGAAGCGCTTTCCCGGGTGACGGGCCTGCAGATGGTACGGATGCCTGCAGATGGCACGCGGGCCTGCAGATCGCACGGGGGCCTGCAGATCGCACGGGGGCCTGCAGATCGCACGTCGGCCTGCAGATCGCACGCGGCGGCGCGCGGGCGGAGCCCCGGGCGAGGGGCGGCGGCTGGGAAGACGCGGCGAGCGGACGAGGGGTCCCGCGGCGCGCGTACGATGGGGCGCGTGCCAGCAGTGAATCTGGGTCTTCCCAAGGTCCCCATGACCCTCGCCCCCCGCCGCAAGTCCCGCCAGATCAAGGTGGGAAAGGTGCTCGTGGGCGGTGACGCGCAGGTCAGCGTCCAGTCGATGTGCACCACACCGACGACGAACATCAACGCGACCCTCCAGCAGATCGCCGAGCTCACCGCGTCCGGGTGCGACATCGTCCGCGTCGCGGTGCCGAGCCGCGACGACGCGGAGGCGCTGCCGATCATCGCGAAGAAGAGCCAGATCCCGGTCATCGCCGACATCCACTTCCAGCCGAACTACGTCTACGCCGCGATCGACGCCGGTTGCGCCGCGGTCCGCGTGAACCCGGGCAACATCCGCAAGTTCGACGACCAGGTCGGCAAGATCGCCGCCGCCGCGAAGGCCGCCGGCGTCTCGATCCGCATCGGCGTGAACGCCGGCTCGCTCGAGCCGAGCATCCTGCAGAAGTACGGCAAGCCCACCCCCGAGGCCCTCGTCGAGAGCGCCGTCTGGGAGGCCAGCCTCTTCGAGGAGCACGACTTCCACGACTTCAAGATCTCGGTCAAGCACAACGACCCCGTCGTCATGGTGAAGGCGTACCGCCAGCTCGCCGAGCGCGGCGACTGGCCCCTCCACCTCGGCGTCACCGAGGCGGGCCCCGAGTTCCAGGGGACCATCAAGTCCGCCACCGCCTTCGGCATCCTGCTCGGCGAGGGCATCGGCGACACCATCCGCGTGTCCCTCTCGGCCCCGCCCGCGCAGGAGGTCAAGGTCGGCCTGCAGATCCTGCAGTCGCTGAACCTCCGCGAGCGCAAGCTCGAGATCGTCTCCTGCCCCAGCTGCGGCCGCGCGCAGGTCGACGTCTACACGCTCGCCAACGACGTCACCGCCGGCCTCGAGGGCATGAGCGTCCCGCTGCGCGTCGCCGTCATGGGCTGCGTCGTCAACGGACCCGGCGAGGCCCGCGAGGCCGACCTGGGCGTCGCCTCCGGCAACGGCAAGGGCCAGATCTTCGTCAAGGGCGAGGTCATCAAGACCGTCCCCGAGGCCGAGATCGTCCAGACCCTCATCGAGGAGGCCAACCGCCTGGCCGCCGAGATGCCGGCCGACGACACCTCGACCGGGGCCCCGGTCGTCACCGTCGGCGCGAACTGAGACGGTGCGGGGCGGATCGACGTGGTCCGCCCCGCACTGCGCCTCGCGCTCGTGGTCGTCGCCGCCGCGCTCCTCGCCTCCGGTGTCGCCGCACTCCGCAGCGGCCCGTCGTCCGAGGCCGGCGAGTGCATCGACAGCCGCACCCCGCAGGACCCCTTCGGCTGCGACCGCTGGGTGCTGACCGCGGCCGAGGGGGAGACCCCCTACACGGCGTGGGTCGAGGACGCCCGTGTCCGCCTCCGCTCCGAGAGCGTCGGGGGTGCGCCGACCCTGGTCGTCGGCACCGGCTGCCTCGTGGTCAGCGCCGCCTACCGGATCGACGCCGGCGTGCTGGTCCCCGGTGACGAGGTGACCGGATCCGACACCTGCTCCGACACGCCGAGCCCCGAGGCCATCCGGCTCCGGGCGCTCCTCTCCGGCCCGATGACGATCGGCGGCACCCCCGACGACGTGCTGCTGGACGGCACGGGCGGAGCCGTCGTCTTCTCCCGGATCCCGGACTGAGGCTCCCGGCGCCCTCGCGAGCCGGGGGAGCGCAGCGGATAGGATCGTCCCTCGTGGTCACCCGTCTCTCGCATCTGTTCGTCCGCACGCTCCGGGAGGACCCCGCCGACGCCGAGGTCGCGGGCCACCGCCTCCTCGTCCGCGCGGGCTACATCCGCCGTCAGGCGCCCGGCGTCTTCGCCTGGCTGCCGCTGGGCCTGCGCGTCAAGCGCCGCATCGAGCGGATCATCCACGAGGAGATGGAGGCGGCCGGCGCCCAGGAGGTGCACTTCCCCGCGCTCCTGCCCCGCGAGCCCTACGAGCTCTCGGGCCGCTGGACCGAGTACGGCGACGGCGTGTTCCGCCTGAAGGACCGCAAGGACGCCGACTACATGCTGGCTCCCACGCACGAGGAGTTCTTCACGCTGCTCGTGAAGGACCTCTACTCCTCCTACAAGGACCTGCCCCTGTCGATCTACCAGATCCAGGACAAGTACCGGGACGAGGCGCGGCCCCGCGCGGGCCTCCTGCGCGGCCGCGAGTTCACGATGAAGGACGCCTACTCCTTCGACTACACCGACGCCGGGCTCGACGCGAGCTACCAGCGCCAGCGCGACGCCTACGAGCGGATCTTCGCGCGCCTGGGCCTGGAGTACGTGATCGTGCAGGCCGACGCCGGAGCGATGGGCGGCTCGCGGAGCGAGGAGTTCCTGCACCCCACCCCCGTCGGCGAGGACACCTTCGTCCGCTCGGCGGGAGGGTACGCGGCGAACGTCGAGGCCTACCGCACGCCCGTCCCCGCAGCGCTGCCCGTCGAGGGCCTGCCGGAGGCGCGCGTCTTCGACTCGCCCGACACCCCGACCATCCAGACCCTGGTCGACCTGGCGAACGCGACGCAGCCCCGGCCCGACGGCCGCGCGTGGACCGCCGCGGACACGCTGAAGAACGTCGTCCTCGCGCTCACCGCGCTCGACGGCACCCGCGAGCTCGTGATCGTCGGCCTGCCCGGCGACCGCGACGTCGACCTCAAGCGCGCCGAGGTGGCCTTCGCCCCGGCCGAGGTCGAGGCCGCGACCGCGGAGGACTTCGCGAAGCACCCCGGACTGGTCAAGGGCTACATCGGCCCCTGGTCGGCCGAGGGAGCCGTCCTGGGCGAGGAGTCCGCGACCGGCGTCCGCTACCTGCTCGACCCGCGCGTGGTCGACGGCACCGCCTGGATCACCGGGGCCAACGTCTCCGGGCAGCACGTCCTCGACCTGGTCGCCGGCCGCGACTTCCACGGCGACGCCACCGTCGAGGTCGCGGACGTCCGCACGGGCGACGAGGCGCCCGACGGCTCGGGCCCGATCGAGACCGCCCGCGGCATGGAGATCGGCCACGTCTTCCAGCTCGGCCGCAAGTACGCCGACGTCCTCGGGCTGAAGGTCCTCGACGAGAACGGGAAGCTCGTCACCGTCACGATGGGCTCCTACGGCATCGGCGTGACCCGCATCCTCGCCATCATCGCCGAGGCCACCCACGACGACCGCGGACTGCTCTGGCCCGCGAACGTCGCGCCGTTCGACGTGCACGTGATCGCGACCGGCAAGGACGCGGCGGCTCTCGAGCTCGCCGAGTCGGTCGGCGCCTCCCTCGAGGCCGCCGGCCGCGACGTGCTCGTCGACGACCGCCCGAAGGTCTCGCCCGGCGTGAAGTTCGGCGACGCCGAGCTGATCGGCGTGCCCGTGATCGTCATCGCCGGGCGTGGAGCGGCCGACGGGATCGTCGAGCTGTGGGACCGCCGGTCCGGCGAGCGCGAGCAGCTCCCGGTCGCCGACGCGCTCGCCCGGCTGGGCGCCTAGTCCCGACACGCCGAGGGCCCCGCCACCGCTTCCCGCGGCAGGCGGGGCCCTTTCCGCGTCGGCAGGATCCGCGGGTGGAACCCCGGGCCGCATCGGGTACCCTTGAGGGCTGATCCGGGTGAGAGCCCGACAGGCGAACGATCGCGGTCACCACCGCGGCATCCAAGTGAATAGAGAGAAAGGCCCGCCCGTGGACATCGACCTGAGCGTTCTGCGACTCATGGAGCGCGAGCGCGAGATCCCCTTCGAGGAACTCGTGCAGATCATCGAGCAGGCGATCCTGACTGCCTACCTCAAGCACATCGGCCAGGCCGACGACGCCGACAAGGCCACCGCCGTCGACGCGCGCGTGCACCTCGACCGCAAGACCGGTCACGTCTCGGTCTTCGTGCCCGAGCTCGACGAGGAGGGCGCCGTCGTGGGCGAGGCCGAGGACTCCCCGCGCGACTTCGGCCGCATCGCCGCCTTCGCCGCGAAGCAGGTCATCAACCAGCGCCTGCGCGACATCGCCGACGAGCACGTGCTCGGCGAGTTCAAGGGCCGCGAGGGCGACATCGTCGCCGGCGTCATCCAGCAGGGCCCCAACCCGCGGATGATCCACGTGGACCTCGGCTCCATCGAGGCGATCCTCTCGCCCGAGGAGCAGGTGCCCGGCGAGGACTACAGTCACGGCCGCCGCATCCGCGTCTACGTCACGAGCGTCGGCCGCGGACCCAAGGGCCCGTCGGTCCAGGTGTCCCGCACCCACCCGTCGCTGGTGCGCAAGCTGTTCGCGCTCGAGGTCCCCGAGATCGCGTCCGGCGTGGTGGAGATCGTCTCCCTCGCCCGCGAGGCCGGCCACCGCACCAAGATCGCGGTGCGCGCGACCGAGCCCGGCGTGAACGCCAAGGGCGCCTGCATCGGCGAGCTCGGCCAGCGCGTGCGCGCGGTGACCGCCGAGCTCAACAACGAGAAGATCGACATCGTCGACTACTCCTCCGACCTGCCGACCTTCGTCGCCAGCGCGCTCTCGCCCGCCAAGGTGACCAGCGCGTTCGTGATCGACCAGAGCCTGAAGGCCGTCCGGGCGCTCGTCCCCGACTACCAGCTCTCGCTCGCCATCGGCAAGGAGGGCCAGAACGCCCGCCTCGCCGCCAAGCTGACCGGCGCGAAGATCGACATCCAGCCCGATTCGGTGATGGACGGGGAGTGATCCCCGAGCATCGGCCGTGCGGGGGAGCGGTCCCGGAGGGGAGGGAGTAGAGTGGAAGCCGTCAGAACGTGCGTCGGCTGCCGTCTGCGCGCCCCCCGGGCCTCTCTTCTGAGGCTGGTCCTCCACTCGAACGTCCTCGCGGTAGACCCGCGTGCCGTCCGTCCTGGTCGGGGAGCGTGGCTCCACGACACAGCCGACTGCTACGAGCTCGCGGTCAAGCGCCGCGCGTTCGGAAGAGCGTTCCGGACACGCGAGAGCGTGGACGCGAGCGAGCTGGAGCAGTACGTCGCACGATCCGACCGGCTCGGCCCCTCAACCGGAGGGCCCGGAGCAGCGCACGATCACACCATAGAGAACAGGCAGAACGGCCCGTGAACTGATCATGAGCGAAGACTGATGAGCGGCTCGAAATGAGACCCGTCCGTTCGTGACGCCTGCCCCCGTCTTGGGTGCAGGCCCAAGACAGGAGAGAAGTGGCAAAACCACGCGTACACGAGATCGCATCCGAACTGGGTGTCGATAGCAAGGTCGCACTTGCGAAGTTGAAGGAGCTCGGCGAGTTCGTCAAGGGCCCGTCCTCGAGCATCGAACCCCCGGTGGCGCGCAAGCTCCGCCAGGCCCTCCAGGGCCAGGGTGGATCCACCGCGGGAACGTCGGCGACCCCGGCCGCCCCCGCCGCCGGCGCTCGTTCCGGAGCCCCGCGCCCCTCCGGCGCCCGTCCGTCCGCGCCCACGCCCGGCCCGGCCAAGCCGCCCGCTCCGGCGCCGGCACCGCCGATGTCGGTCGCCGAGCGCCAGGCCCAGGCTCAGGCAGCCCAGGAGGCTGCGGCCGCTCAGCGCGCCCAGGCCGCCAAGGACGCGCCCGCTGAGGCCGCCGCTCCGGCTCCGACCGAGGCCCCCGCGGCTCCGGCCGCCGCCGAGAAGCCGGCGTCCGGCCCGACCCCCGGCGGACCCAAGCCCGTGACCCCGCGTCCGGCTCCCGCCGCGAGCACCCCGCGCCCCGGCGGCGCCTCGGGCGGCTCCAACCGTCCCGGCGGCACCCCGCGCCCGGGCAACAACCCGTTCGCCAGCAACCAGGGCATGGGACAGCGTCCGGCCGCCCCGCGCCCCGGCAACAACCCCTTCGCCAGCTCGCAGGGCATGGGATCGCGTCCGACCCCGGGCAACATCCCCCGCCCCGCTGCTC
>NZ_PSWM01000029.1:0-51099 GCF_002932795.1 Rathayibacter sp. AY1B5 | reverse complement strand
CAGAGCGGCCGCTCAGGCGTCGAGCGGTCGCTCCCCCTCGCGACGGCGGCGCTGCTCCTCGGCGAGCCGCGCGTAGTGCGCCTCCTCGCGCTCGAGGTCGGCGAGCTGCTCCTCGGTGCTCTTCGGAGCGGACCGGACCACGATGGTCGGCGGCGCCTGCCTCCGGCGGCGGGGTGCTCGACCGCCGGGCACGAAGGAGCCGCCGTCCCCGCGCTTCCAATCGTGCCCGAGCAGGAACCACAGCGAGACGCCGATGAGCGGGAGGAAGAAGATCAGGAGGATCCACACGATCTTCGGCAGGTTCTTGATGACGTTGTCGGGCTGCCGCACGACGTCGACCAGCGCGAGCACGGTCAGGACGATGATCACCAGCGACACGACGAACCCCATGCAGACGAGGGTACGACGCCTGCGGGCCCGCGCGCCCGGTCGCTGTCCTCCGCGCCGTTTTCCCGTCGTAACCGAGGCTCAGCGTGGCGAAAGGCGGCCGATTCGACAGATTCACACATCTCAGCCTCGGTTGCGCACCCCCGCCCCGTCCGCCGTCGCTCATGACACCATCGGACGATGACCGAGACGCCGCCCGCCCCGGCCCCGACGCCCGCGAAGCGCCGCTGGACGGCCGCACGCCTCGCGCTGCTCGCCGGCGCCGTCCTGATCCTGGCCGGCCTGGCCGCGCTCGCGCTCGTGCCGCTGCAGTACGCGACCCTCGGCGCCCAGGGCTTCGACGATCTCTGCCGGGGAAGCCTCGGCGGCGTCCCTCCCGAGGCCGGTGAGCTCGTCCGCGGCTTCTGGTCGTGGTGGCCGCTCGGCGCTGCTTGCCAGTGGACGCTGCTCGACGGCACGACGGTGGTCGACCTGCCCGACTGGTCGACGACCGCCGTCGCGGTGGTGGGCGCCGTGCTGCTCGTCGTCGGAGCGGCGCTCGCGATCGCGTCGCCGCTGCTCCGCCGCCGGAGCGATCAGGTCCCGTCCGCCTAGCGGTCGAAGAGGTTCCCGAGGTCGCCGAGCCCCGGCAGCTGGAAATCGGAGCCGAACTCCGACACCTGCTCCCCCAGCCCGGACACGTGCTCGCCCGCGCCGGAGACGAACTCTCCCGCGCCGCCGGTGATGTCGCCGAAGTCGCCCAGGTCGCCGAACCCGCCGGCCAGGTTCTCGAAGTCCACACCGAGCCCGGACGCCTGCGCGAGCAGAGGACCGGCGACGCTGCTGATCACGGCACCGCCCGCGACCGCCGCGAGCAGTCCGCCCGCCGCGCCGAGCCCGATGCCGGCCGCCGCTCCGACGCCCGCACCGGCGAGGACACCGCGGGTCCCCGGCTTCGAGAACATCGTCTTGAGGAACCCCGGATTGTTCGCCTCGCCGCGCGTCGCCGCGCGCGCCAGGTCGTCGGGGGCGGAGGAGCGCGGCTGCTCGTACGCGGGCAGCTCCTCCCGGAGCCGCGCCTCGACCTGGGCGCGCTGCGTCGGCGTCAGCTTCGCGAAAGCATCGCGGTGCACCTGCTCGAGCTGCTCGGGGTCGGCCGTGCGGAGGAGGTAGTCGTAACGCGCGATCGCGGCACGGTCCTCCTGCGTGACCACCGGCTGCTGCCCGGGCCGGGCGTCCTGGGGTCGCGCGGAGGGGCGCTGCTGCGGCGAGCCGTACTGCTGGGACGGCTGAGCCTGCCCGCTCCGCGAATCGCCCGTCACCTTGTCGGCGGCGGTGCGCACGAGGTCGCGCCAATCGGTCGTCCCGCTCGAGGACGACCCCGAGCCGCTCTTCGAATCGAGCGCCTTCGATGCCATGCCGAGAACGCGCTTGAACATGCTCACAGAGAACCTTCCGTCGAGTACCAGCCTCGATCATGGCGGCGCAGCCTGAGCGAAGACCCGCGAGACGCCCTCAGAAGGCCGTGAGCGGTCAGCTCCTCGGGCGTCGCTCCGAGATCTCCTCCCCGCTCCCCGCCTGGTCGAGGAGGTCGCGCACGTACCGCGGGCGGAGGACGGCCCGCCACATCCAGCCGAGGAAGGGGATCCCGAGTTCGGACAGCCGCCTCCTGCAGACGGCCGCCGCGTGACCGGCCGACGCGAGGAGCGCACTGAATCCCGCGAGCCAGCTGTTCGCGAACGCGTCCCGCTGGACGGCGAGGCTCAGGACGAGGACGGCGAGCGCGGCAGCAGCGAGCAGGAACAGACCGCCGCGGAACCGTGGTGTGCGCGCTCGTCCGAAGAGCAGGCCCACGAGCAGCCCTCCGACGACGGCGGCAGTGGTGAACACGTCGACGCCCCCTTTCCTCTCTTCGGCGACACGAGCTCGGTCCGGAGGTCGGCCTCCGGCCTCCGTTCACGGCGGTTCCGAGTTCGACCACCGCGTCACCCGAGAACCCGCGAAGGAGCTCCTCGGTCGGGCGTCACTCCCGTGGAGAAGCTCGGAACCGGGCAGGACTCTCAGCGACTCGAACCGTCGGCGCCTCGACAAGCAAAGCCGGGAGTGCTCCGCGGGGCCAGATCGTGGCGTGGAACGGAGCGACGGCGGCGGTCTTCGGAACGACCGACCCCGATCGCGGATCGTGGTGCACCTATCTGCAACTAATCAAAAAAGATGGGAGCGCGCCCTGGTGGCTGCCAGGGCCGGGATCAACAGGGGTGAGGAGCCGGAAGCGTCCGCTCCCCCTGTTGGCGTGCAGGCCCTCCGTCAGCGCCAGGTGCGGCTGTCCGACGAACAGAAGGCCAAGCTGGCGGCCGAGTACGTCGCTGGCGGGAACATCCGGCAGCTCGCCGCGTCGTGGGGCGTCAGCCGGGAAGCAGTTCGCTCAGCGCTCAAGCAGCAGCACGTTCCGGTGCGCCAGGTGACGCTGACTCCTCGACAGCTGGCCGATGCGGCGGAGCTGAAGATGCGGGGCTGGTCGTTGAACCAGCTTGGTGCGCTGTACGGCGTCGATCCGAAGACGATGAAGGCGAGGCTGCAGGCTCGAGCGTGAGAATCTGAGTACAGTAAGCGGCACCAGGGTTCAGGCAGGGCTCAACAGACGTACGTCTCGTCGATCTGCTGCGCAACCGAAGGAGCTGCACTCGCGTGAGGGCATCTTTGCCGCTTCTAGATTACGCAGTCCGCATCGAAGACCGAGACGCCTGTCGCGCTGCTTTACCGAGGAACGGTCTACCAGCGCCGCGCTCCCGGCCCTGACTCGGACGCCGAGCCTAAGCTTCGAGAACGTGGTTGAACGCAACCAGCACAAGTCGATCGGGGACGGTATGGCAGCCGAGGTCAAGAACGCGGGCTCGGTGTTTCTCGTGCACGGGCGGACGAGGTGCGCGATTAAGGGTGCGTGATGGTAGATGAAGATGCGGTCGTCGAACAATTCCTTGAGCTGGCTCGGGGCACCGGCAGCGAGCTGATCAGCTTCCTGCCAGCGTTCGAGAAGGCCGTCACAGTTCCGGGGACGTCGACTCTCGTGCGGACGCACTTCCTCGCGCACGACGTCAACGGGACGCCAGCTGTGGAGCACCTCGCAAGAGCGATGGCGTCCGCGACTATGGACTTCTGCGTACCGCGTTCAAAGATCGAACGAGCGCTCGCAGAGTACGAGGCAACTCGATCGACCACGGCCATCGTGAGCTTGGAGCAGCAGGCACGAGACTTGTTCGTGAAATCGGAGAGCTCGGGAGAAGGCGGCGAGCTCCTCCTGTTCCTGCTCATGGAACGGGTGCTGCAGCGACCGCAGTTGATCTCGAAGATGGCGCTGAAGACGAACACCGAGGTGCACGTACACGGCTCGGACGGCATCCACGCGAGCTTGGCCGATGACGGGGTTCTGGACATCTACTGGGGCGAGTCGAAGCTCTACAAGTCGAGCTCGGACGCTTTCCGAGACTGCTTCGAGAGCATCGCCCCGTACCTGCGGCCCGACGGAGACGAGCGCCGGAAGCAGGACCTGCTACTGGTACGCGATCACCTCAACGTCCCCCAGGCCGAGCTGGCGGCTCACCTGCTCGAGTACTTCGACGAGACGAACCCCAAGACGTTGAAAGTGCGATGGAACGGGGTCTGCCTGGTCGGCTTCGACCACGACAAGTATCCGAACATCGCTACCCTCGACGAGGCCCAGCAGAAGGCGGTGTCGAAGGCAGTCGGCCGGTGGCACAAGACGGTCGGGAGCCGTGTCGAGGAGTTCGAGATCGTCGGCGTGAACGTCGATCTCTTCTGCATCCCGATGCCCGACGTCGCCGATCTGCGTTCTCGGGTCCTGAAGCGGATGGGGGCCAAGTGACCACCAGCACGGCGCTCGAGGAAATCGTGTTCGCCTCGCACAAGTTCAGAGACGTGCTCGAGGCCGCTCGCAAGCTGACGGTCCGTTCGGAGTTCGCGGCGGTGCAATGGAACGAAGAAACCCCTTCGATTGACTGGGGGTTCGCCCTCCTCTACGCCAGCGCGATCACGTCGGCTCAATCAGAGCGTGCGCAGTCCGCGGTCCTCCGAATCGCCACGGCGTGCATGCTGTCCTCGGACGCGGAGGACGCTCACAAGGCCGCTGCTGCCGCGCTCCTCGAACGCAGCGGCAACCACATGGCCGTGGAACTGGCGGAGTCTCGGGACCGGCTGCCGGCCGACGCCTGGCGACGTCTGCCGGGTGCGCTCCGGATGGAGGTCGTCCGAAGCCGTATCGACTACTCCGTCCGCCTCTCCGACGGCCGTGTGCTGCCGGTCAATCCGTTTCAGGGGAAGTTCTGGGAAGCAGTAGAGGCGAACGACTGGCTGAGCGTGTCGGCTCCGACCTCCGCTGGGAAGTCCCGGATCATCAGAGAGCACTTCTTGGAGGTCGCGCGCCAGGCGGGTCCTCTGGCGCTCGTCTATCTCGTGCCGACCCGCGCTCTGATCGAGGAAGTCTCGCGTGATCTCCGTCGCGAGGTGCCGTCGGACGTCGACGTCTTCACCATGCCGTGGGACCCCGATCTCGCGGAGTCGTCACGGACGGTCCTGGTCGTCACGCAGGAGAGGCTTCACCTGGTGCTGGAGCTCCTGCCGTCGCTCAACGTGGACCTCCTCTTCGTCGATGAAGCGCAATCGCTCGCCGGTGACGCACGGGGGATTCTTCTTCAGCACGCGATCGAGCGCACGATTCGGCGCAGCCCGGAGGCGCAGGTGCTCTTCGCCAGCCCCTTGAGTTCCAACCCGGAACTGCTGGTCGAAGACGCGCCCGCCGACCGGCGTTCCGACTCGTTCGTCTCCGAGACGGTCACCGTCAATCAGAACCTCCTATGGGTCGAGCACATCAACCGGAAGCCTCAGCGCAGAGGCGTATCCCTGGTGTCGGATGGGAACAGCTACAAAGTCGGTGAACTCGTGCTCGCGCAACGCGCGACGACCGTGCCCATGCGCATGGCGCTGGTGGCGCATGCAATGGCCGGGAACACTCCCGGGAACGTCATCTACGTCAACGGCCCGAGCGAAGCCGAGAAGGTCGCGAAGGCTGTCTACGAGCAGCTCCCGACCTTGGCGGAGGCTGACACGGAGATCGACGATCTGCGGGATCTGATCAAGACCGCGGTGCACAGCAAGTACTTGCTCGCCGACGTGCTCGGCCGGCGCGTGGCCTTCCACTACGGGAACATGCCGCTGGTGGTACGAACGGAGATCGAGCGCCTCTTCGGAGAAGGCAAGATCCACTACCTGATCTGCACGTCGACGCTGCTCGAGGGCGTCAATCTTCCGTGTCGGACGATCTTCATGCGCAACCCTCAGAAGGGGCCCGGCAATCCGCTCCGCGAAGGCGACTTCTGGAACCTGGCGGGACGCGCGGGGCGCTGGGGCAAGGAATTCGCAGGCAACGTGGTGTGCATCGACACTGACGTTGAAAGCCTGTGGCCCAATCTGCCGCGAGTGCGAAAGCGGTCACAGATCACCCGAGCCGTCAGCACGGGGCTCGACGACGCGTCGGGGCTGCTCGCCTTCGTGCGCTCCGTCGATGAAGTGCACGACGACAGCACCGCTGAAAGTCTCTTCGCGTATCTGTGCTCGCGGCAACTTGCCGGCCAGTCCATCCAGCCCCTTCTCAATCGTATTCCTCTGGAGTCGGAACGAAGCGAGGTCGAGTCCGCGGTCGTGCAGGCCGCGACCGATCTGACGATCCCCGTGGAGATTGTGACTCGGCACACTGGGATCGCGCCCATCTCGATGGAGCGGCTCCTGGAGAGCTTTCGGCAATCCGGGATGACGCCGACGGAGCTCGAATTGCCACTCCCCGAGGAGCCCGATGCTCGCGCCCGATTCCAAGAGGCGCTCGTGCGGATCGGCGCGACGATGACGAGCGTTTTCGGCGCGCCCCGCTCCGGGGAGGATCGCCGCAAGTGGCAGCTCGCCAACCTCGTCGTCAACTGGATGAAGGGCATGCCCCTCGCTCGGCTGATCGATCAAAGGCTCTCGTTTAATGCATCGCTCACCTCCGCGAGGGCGATCCGAGACGTTATGCGAGACATCGAATCGATCGCAAGGTTCCATGCGCCGAAGTACCTCGCCTGCTACGCCGATCTGCTCGAGGTGTACGCGGCGGAGCTCGGGTTGGAGATTACCGCTCGACCTGATTACGCGATGATGCTCGAGCTCGGCGTCTCCCGCACGAGCGAGGTCGTGCTCATGTCGCTGGGGCTGTCCCGAACAGCGACCGTTGCCCTGTCCGACTTTATCGGAGTCGACGAGTGGTCCCGAGCGGAGGCCCTGGAATGGCTCGTGGCTCAGAACCTCGATGGGCTCGGCGTGCCGGTGCTCCTCCAGCGCGAGATCCGCGACTTGATCGAAGTGGCGACCCGGCGCTCCGAGACAGCACCGGAGACTGACTAGTCGTTCAGGTCGAGAGGCATCCAGTCGAGATCGCTCACCTGGCGGCGGCGGGCGGCTTCGGACGCGGTCGCAAGGCCCAAATTTGTGTAGCGCGCGTGAAACACCAGCCACCGGCCAGCCTGGTTCCGGTCGGCGAGCCGTGATCCGACGGCTGCCATCCCGCTCGCCGCTAGGGTTACGGCCACTTCCCCCCAGCCGCCCTCGCTCTCCGCGAACCGATAGGTGAGCTGTCCCCAGGTCGGGCTTATGTAAATGACTTGGGCGTCGTGAAGGGAATCGATCCGATCTCCAGACAGCTCGCTCCGGACCTCGTCGCGCGAAGCGAAGCGCGCCTCGCGGTATGCCCGCCGCCGGTCGTCCACTTCTGTCCGCAGCGCTTCTTTGGCGTCGGACTTCGCCGAGTGCTGGCGAATCGCGGTGAGGTAACTGAAATCTACCTCCTCCCCATCGACGCGGCGGATCCAGATACCGATCGCATTGGCCCCTGCGAACACGCCACTCGCATCGCGAGTTCGGCCGATGAAGAACTCCTTGACGCCCGGGCCGGTCTTTTGGGCGTGCTCCGGGTGGCGCTCGAGGAGTTGGATGAGCATCCGGTAATGGACCGGGTCTGAGACGGCGTCGCCGACCGAGTAGCCGGAGTCCCGCAAGATCCCACGGAACGCCGCCTCGGCCGCCGAGCGCGTCGGCCAGCTGAACGTCTCGAGTACCACCGGGATGCCTGCCACAGTCAGCACCTTAGAGCCTCACCGGCTAACCCTCACGAAACGATTGGGAGGAGGACAGCGGAACGACCCTTGCCCCACGTGCCTGAGCAGAAATTTGTTCGGCTGTAGCATTGTTGCATGGGCATGTCTTATGACGACGTTCGGAATCTTCCTCTGCCGGACTTGAGTCTGAACCTCCTCCGGTCGTTGGGAACCGAGCCGAACTTCAACAATCTGATCCAGGGGTTCAAGCAGCGAGGCGGCTATGATCAGCCCCCGGCCGATCTTGATGTCATGCTGGCTCGTCTGTCGGATTCCTGGGCATGGCTCGAGTCGCATGCCCTAATTGGCCACTCGTCCAAAAACCCCCAAGGCAGCGCCTGGAGCCGGGTCACGAGCACGGGACAGGCTCTGCTCCAGGATCCCAATGCGCTATCGAAGGTGTGGGCGGACGACCGCCTCTCAGGCGAGCTTCATCCGGCGCTGTCGTCGGCCCGATCGAACTTCGCTCTCGGCGACTACGAGACGGCCTCGTTCGCGGCGATGAAGGCCGTCGAAGTGGAAGTGCGTCGCGTCGCCGGCTTGCCGAACGAACTCCTCGGAGTGGCCCTTATGAGGAAGGCCTTCAGCCCGAAGGATGGCGCTCTGCGAGACCCGGGCGCGGAGGGCGGCGAACAACAGGCGATCGCCGATCTGTTCGCCGGCGCGATCGGCGCCTACAAGAATCCGGCCAGCCATCGCACTGTCCAGTTCGACGACGCGGTCGAGGCGGCCGAAGTGATACAGCTCGCCGACCTGCTCCTCCGCATCGTGCAACGGGCTGAGGTCCGGCTGCATCCGTAACGCACGTACGAGTTCGCGTTGATCGGCAAGGCGCCGAACAGTCAAGCCGGGCGACGGGTGTCTGACTTCAGTAGTTCTCACGGACGTACTCGTGCGTCCGGTCGAAGAGGTCGCCCTTGATGGGAAGGCCGTAATCCTTTAACGCGGCGCGGAGCTCGTGACGGACGCGCTTGCAGCCGGCGTCGCTCTGGGTCCAGCCTGTGTAGGCAACCTCGACGACGATCGCGTCGATCTGGTCAACGATGTCCGGCCCGATCTTGTGCAGGCCGGCGGGATGTTCTCCTCGACGATCTGCGTCAGCGCTCCGCGTTTCGGGTTCGAGGGTCGCTCGAGCGTCGCTTCGTTGCCGGCCTCGGCCGCTCGGTCGGCGGCGACGACGTCCTGGGCGATCTTCAGCACCTCTTCCAGGAAAGCGAGCGAATCTTCGACGTTCTCGATCGCCTTGTTGCGGAGCTTCTCGATCCGCTCCGCCAGCGACTGGTACACCGGGCTCTCCGTCTCGGCGAGCCGCCGCCGCAGGCGCGCCTCGATCGAGTCGAGCACCTCCTCGTAGACGTCGCCCGGCTTCATCTCGGGTGTCTAGCCTGAACTGCTCGGCGATCTGCCTGACCAACTCGAGGCCCGCCGCGTCAAAGGAGACGGTCTTCGAGGCGATGGACCGCACACGGGCGGCGGTCATGTGCCCGTGGATCAGCTCCGTGGTCCTAGCGCCGAGACGGTCCCACAGGAACACCTTCGACACGTCCTTGGGACGGATCGACTCGTAGACCTTCGCCAGCCAGTGCTCGATCTGCGACACCGGCGCCGGCGCGCTGCGAAGACCGTACCCAGCTCGCGAAAGGCATCGGCCTGTGCAACCTGCCGCTGGACGGCTTCGACCAGAATCGGATCTGGTGCCACCTCGTCGCCCTAAGCGACCTCACCGCCTGGATGAGCCCCGCCGCGCAGGCGAGAGACGCTGGGTACGAAAACAGCTTCGACCGAGAGTCACGATCCTGCACCTTTTCAACCGCGCCAGCTGAGCCCGAACCGCCCCCGCCGCAATCACGCAGCTGCGTGCTCACGCTCGAGCGCCCGGCTGGCGCCGGGTGCACATAGATCAGCAACGACCTCACACCACGGCATGGAAGCCCGCCGACGCAGCGACGGAGCGATCCGCTGTCGGATCCGCCGGCACAAGTCACACTCAAACGAACGCACCGACGCCCTCGCGACCCCGACCAACCGGCCGACGAAGGATCGACGCTGGAGCTGATGCGGCTCGACTCGGAACCAGCGGTTAACACACCCCCGAAGAGGGGCTACGCTCGTACCATCGGGGCTCGACATCCTGTACAGGATGATGAGCCGAGCCGCAACCACGACTCTAGAGGGAGGCTCGAACCTCCATGGCCTGCGATTCGGCAGCTAGAGCCTCCTCACTGGTGCGACATCGACTCCCAGGCGGCTGCCCGTCAGCAAAATCGGAGGCCCAAGCATGAGTGACGATGTCCGACAGGACGACGAGCGGTCTCTTTGGACGGATGTCGGCGCCGAACTTTCTTCTGAGCCGCCGCTCGCAAAGTCGCTTGGCTCACAGCGAGTAAAAGAAGTACATGTTGAAGAAATCTTCCCGGAGCGCAATCAGCTAAAGCTCATCCATCGGGTCACGATTAAGTACAACGTCCGAGCGAGAACCCGGTTCATCGAACGGCAGCACCAGTGGTCGGGGGCGGGAGTAAAAAGTCGACCCCGGGTCGACGCTTCAGTAGACGGGCGACCACTCAGTGCCAGCGTACATGGACGCCCATGGATTGAGAACAAGGTCGAAGCCTACCTGATCGACTTGGGCGAGACCATCCTTGCTGATGCTGAGCTCACTGTCGTGACAGAACAAACCTTTATTGACGAGTCGGAAGCCGCGCTTCCCTATCTTTCACACCGGAACTTCCATGAGTACGACGACTTTACTATGTCGATAGTACTTAAGGATCGTCCCGCCTCAGCGGTCTACTCGCTTCAACCTTTCGAAGGTGATGAAGATGGAATTCAAGAGGAGAATTTTCCTCTTGCACCCCATAAGTTTGGAGACGACTCCAAACTTTGGCGAATATTTCACTCTCCTGATGGCTCAAAAAGAGGAATTCATAGGATTTCTTGGGTTGTCTAGGACTATCTGGTAAAATCATTGAGAAAGGAGGCTTTTTTATGGGAAGCGCCGAATAAAATTGTCGACTAGCACAATCAACAAATAGCCCTCGCATGAGGGCTATTTGTTTCAAAGGGGGAAGCATGGAAGTCGAAGGCAATCCGGACCACATCAAGGCCACGGCCTACTTTTCTCGGATTCTCAGTGATGCGCGGGTTCCGGGCATGCAAGACGTCAACGTGATCGCAATCGCCCATATAGTCGATAGCGCTATCGCATTCATCCCAGCACTCGACAAACACTTCGCACTCCGTGCTTTTCTCGGTAAGCCCAGTTCGATGCAGGAAAATGCAAGCGGATTCCTAAGCGCAGCCGTTCCGAAACGCGAGCATGCACTCAATAAAGAAGAATTCAAAAAGAATCCTTCCGCAATATTTGCTGAAGTTCTACCTGAGATCGATCGAGCCATCGACCCTCAGAAGCGTCCTCGTCTTATCTTGCTAGACATCGGCGGCTACTTCGCCCCTCTTCGGGCAGATGCGACTCGTCAACTCGCAGAGCTAAGGGATGCAGTCGACGCACTCGGGTATCGTCTTGTCGGAATCATCGAAGACACCGAGAACGGCCACAAACGTTACGAGCGCGCCCTCGCCGCCACCTCTTCCGAAGAGACTCTCGGCTTCAATGTATATTCCGTTGCCAGAAGCCCTCTTAAGAAGCCCGAGAATCATCTTGTCGGGGTGGCCGTCACCTTCTCGATCGAGGCTATCCTTCGCCAATCGAACATCGTCCTGCAGTCGCGACGGGCAGGAGTCATCGGCTTCGGGCCGATCGGACGAAGCGTCGCGCACTCCCTTCGTGGCCGCGGAATTCCTGTCACGATTTGTGAATTGGACTCCATTCGTCTGGCACAAGCAGCAGCGCAGGGGTTTCGCGTCTACGATTTCAGGCGCCAATTTGAAGAGTTTGCCACGACCGCTAACTTGCTCGTCAGTGCGACTGGTGCAGGCGCATCTGGCGACAGGGGAGAACGGCCGATCTCCGAGAAAACCATTGGAGCGCTCCGACCAGGAACATTCGTCGCGTCAGTTACCTCGGCGGACGACGAAATTGACATACAATCCCTGATAGCCGCCGACTATTCGCCAACCCCTCTGCGGTATAACGGTGACATCGCGAAGTGGCGGCAGTCATCACCTCGAGGCACTAACGGACATGAGTTCTATCTCATGCTCGGCGGTAATGCAGTTAACTTCAAGCACGAGGGAGTGATTGGACCAGCGATCCAGCTTCTGCAAGGTGAAATTGCTGCATGCCTCGTGAAGGCGCTTGAACCAGCAGAATCGGTACGGTATGTGCTGGAGTTAAACCACGAGGACAGAACGAGGGTCGCCGATATGTGGCTCGACCAGTACCTTACCGACTCCGCCTGGTCCTGAGAGGACTTGCAAATGTCGCCCTTCTGATTGAGCAACAGCTCAACCAGAGGGAGTGTGATTACGACCTCACGCTAGTCGCGATACTAGTTCGTCGGTCAAGCTATAGCTATCTTTTACCGTCGAACGGAAACTTTAGCCGAGGGCAGCGGTCCGTAGCTGAGCGTCGAGTAATCAAGATTAAGCTTGCGCGACAGCCTCTCCTGACGGCCAACGTCTGGGAAAACCTGCGAATGAAGGTGACCTTGGGACCTCGCCGGCTGGCCACGCTCCCCAAGTAATTGTCACCTCGGTCATGAAGTTGCGTTGCGTCTGGATCTTTGCGACGAGACGTGGGTCAGCAAGTTGCGCAGCGAGCACCCACTGTGGCCAGACCGCCATTCGCCACTCGACGTCGATCTTGAACAGCCGCTCGCCATCTGCATCGAGCCGATATCCGTCAATGTTTTGAACCGCCCTGACGTAGCCGGTGTGCTCGCTGGGCGTGCTGAACTGGAAGGCAAGGTCCTCAATTTCCTGATCGTTGACCCAAACGACAGGCGACCTGTATTCCGACGCCGGATCAGCGTGTAACGCGATGCTGGCGAGCACCCGCGTGCCAAACTGGTAAACCGTCAGGTGTCCCCATGGGCGGAAGAACAGTGCCTCGTCGCGAAACAAAGTCGCCAGCTTGTCAGCTCCGCGGTCGCTGCGACGAAGGCCCGTGCGCTCCTCGACGTGATGCGCAAGGGCATACGCCTCAAGTCGCTTGTTCAATGTTGCCCCTGGCAGGCCGACGCCGCTGGTCTCGAGGTAGGCACGGATGTCACCATCTGGTTCGACGCTGTAGCGCTTGAACATCTCGAAGATGGTCGCGTGTGCCTGCTCGACGCTGCCGATGCCGACGACACGAACCAATGCTTCGCAAACCGCAACGCGGTCAGGCGCGAACGCGCCCTGACCCTTGCGCAGTTCGCGGAGCTCAGAACGCAGTTGAAGCCTCAGCGGATCATCCTTCATGTCGCCATCGTGTCAGTTTCGTGTCAGTGACGAGAGCATCCGTCGGTCTGATCCTGGTTCTACGGGCAGATGACTACCGACCCTCACACCCTCCTCACTCCCGAAAGAGGTGGTGGTGACTCGCGCCAACGAGCCACCACCAGACGTCCGTCCACTCCCGCTCCTCCATCTCCACGAAGTGATCGAAAGGATCCGAATGTCTTCTTCGACCGTACGCCGAACCGCGGCTGGCGTCACCTGTGCGGTGATCGCCCTGGCGAGCCTCACAGGCTGTTCCAGTCACCTGCCGACCAACGGAAGCGCGCTCACCGCGCTCAAGGAAAAGTCCTTGGCCTGCCCGAAGGGCTCGGTCTACAACGCGTTCGTTGCGCTCGACGGCAGCGGATCGTCCCAAAACGAGGTTCTCCTCGCCAACCGTTGGGAATCGGTGCGTGACCACCTCACGCAGACGGCAGTCTGCAGCGGTCACGCACGGGTCGTCGTGATCTCCTCGTCCTCTGCGACTTCTGTTGTTCTTCTCGACAACGACCTCCAGCCGTCGGGGGCAACGGAGAACGCGCAGCTCCGCCGAGTCGATGAAATGGTCGAGGAGAACCTGGAGCAGGCGAAGGCGGCCTACATCGCTGCACTCCCGGGACTGGACGCAGACGGAACAGACATGACTTCCGCCTACTTCGCGCTCGGTGACTACATCGAAGAGCGGGACAGGGCCGTCGGTGACCACCTGTATCGCGCCCAAATCGATACAGACGGAATCCAGAACGTCGGCGTCAATCTCAACGATCCGGCGTTGACCTCTGCGTCCGCCGAGTCACTCGCCGCCTCCGCCGCGTTGCCGCAGCTCGACGATCGGGTATCGGTGTCGTTCCTTGGCATCGGGAAGGTGGCCGGTTCGGAGCAGCCCTCGACGGAGTACGTCAACGGTCTGAAGGCGTTCTGGTCTGCAACCTGCGAGTCGACGAGTGCGGGTTCCTGCACAGTGCTGACGGACTTCGCGGGCGGTGCCTGGTGAGACCCCGTGGCGTTCTTCAGAGTAGGTCGGAGACCGAGGACGCGTCGGCTCTCGCTGACAGTGTCGCATTGCCACGCATTGACGAGGCCTCCGCAATCGTACGTCCGTCGAGCATCAATCTGACATACGTCGAGGAAGAGTACGACGAGCTGGGCGCCGCGCAGGTGCCGTCGTGGGCCGCGAGCGGCGAGGAAGCATCTCGCTCAGATGCTGTCCGCGCTGCTGGCCTCAAGTATCCGGCGGAAAAGGCGCGGGCGCTGGCGGACGGCAACGACTCGGTGCTGAGCGAGTCCAGGGAGCAGCTCACCACGGCGCGGCGGGCCCTCGCTCCGTTCGTGCGTCGAAAGCCGCACGCCGGCCGCTGGTATGTCGGCTGCTGGTTCGGGTTCGTGGGTGGGGATGTCGCGGGCATTGCCGGTGCCGCGATCTACTTCGGCGAGATCCCAGAGTTAGCTCTCATTCAAGCTGTGTCAGTCGGGCTCGCCGCGGTGTCTGCCGGGTCGGTAGGACGGGATGTCCGCGAACTCCGGTCGGCTGCTCGACGACAGAAGGAGCAGGAAGAACTATCCCCCGAGCTGGAACGGTTCCTCCATCTGTTCTCGGAAGTCGATCCAGGAGCAAGGTTCGTGAAGATCGCGGCCGGTGTGGCGGGATGCGTGGCAACGGCGATCACGATCGGCATCTTCGGGTTGCGCTCCAGCATTGAGGGCTCCATCGCCGGGCTCATCTACGGCGGCTTCGCCCTAGCTGTTGCCGCCGGGTCCTTCCTCAACGCGTGGGCGTACTCCGACGAGGTCGACGATCTGCTCGGCACGTTCGAGCAGCGCTACGAGAAGGAACTGCGCCGCACCGCGCGCCTCAGCAGCGGCAATTCGCTGATGCGTCACGAAGAGCAGACGAAGTCGTCCGAGTCGATCCGCGCTGAGCACACCGAGCGCGGCAAGGCGGCAACGTTCTCCTACGCGGCGCTCAAGGCGCGGATCCTGCGTCGCAACCCCGGCGTCGTCGGGCACGGACGTCCACCGGAACCGAGTACTCCTCCTGGGCGGACGGCATCACCGACGAAGGATCGGGAGCGAGCATGAGCGTCATCGGACTGGCCACCTCGCAGCTCGCGACGGCGCATCTTGTCCGTCCCGGCCTGCACTTTTTCGGCAGCGGAGCAGGCCGGCCTCCGCGCGGGCCTCGAATCCGGCTCAGCCATCCGGGCGGGCCGTGCCGAGGCAAGTCACTGACCATCGTGGTCGCTGACGACTCCGGCTCCGTGATCGGCCCGGCCGGTGTCGACCCGGTCTCGAACCGCTACCAGGAGTGCAAGCTCGCCTTCCGCCGCATCGCCTCGGCGGGCGTCGGGCGCGACGAGCTCGGGGCGGTGTTGCACTTCGACGTTCCGACATCGGGAGACGTGCCGCCTGTGCGGATGACTCAGGTGGGGCTGCGCCTCATCGAGCACGGCTTGCGCACTCCCCTCGATGCTCGAGGGAGTTCTGTACTCGGACCGTCGCTGCTGGCGGCAACGCGGCTGGCGGCAACGCGGCCGGAGCATCTGGCGACGCTGGTGGTGCTGTCGGACTTCGAGCTATTCGACGCTGACCCCGCGGAGATCCTTCGCCGACTGTCGGAGTTCCCCGGCGACGTTCACGCGGTGGTCCTCGGTGGCGGCGGCCCGACCGACGCGGACTTCGGCGACAACACGCTTGTGACCCGGATCTCTTCCGATGATGAGCTCGGTGCGGTCGCCCACGCGGTGCTCGCGTCGCTCGCGAAGCACCGCCGCCGCTGACCCAACCCTGACCGAGAGGTCCGTTTTCCACAGGGTGTTGTGAAGAAAACGTCAACGGCTGTGGATACCACTCCGGCCACCTCTGGTATCTGAGGTTCGGCTTTCTCGTCGCTTGCATTCCGCTGAAGGTTCAGTCTTTACGGATTGGCGTTCATGCCTCGTAATACGGGGTAGTTCGCGGCAGTCAAGCGTAAGCGGTATTTGTCGCGCCGAAATTCTACTCATTCCCTCTTGAAAGGAGACCCGTTCCCTATGCCTACAGACACGCCTCAGAAGTTCTCGACGATCCTGGCCGATCCGCCGTGGAACATCGAGCAGACCGGACGCCTCGGCGCCGCCCAGCACTACACCCTCATGAGCCTGGACCGCATCAAGGCGATGCCCGTCGAAGCGCTCGCAGCGGAGAACGCACATCTCTGGCTGTGGGTGACGAACGCGACGCTGGAGCACGGCTACGACGTGATCCGCGCCTGGGGCTTCACCCCGCGCTCCCCCCTCACCTGGATCAAGCCGCGCATCCTGCTCGGCAACTACCTCCGTAACGCCACCGAGCACCTCCTCTTCGCCACGAAGGGTAAGGCGCCGGTGCGGTACAAGTCGCAGCCGACTTGGATGTTCGCGCCGCTCCAGGCGCACTCTCACAAGCCCGAAGAGCAGTTCGCCGTCATCGAGCGTATCTCTGATGGTCCGTACCTCGAGCTGTTCGCTCGTCGTCGCCCGCCGTCGAACGCGGACTGGTCCGTGTGGGGCAACGAGGTCGACTCCGACATCGCGATCCCCGGATACCCCGTCCCGTCCGACCGGACGCCGAGGCAGCCGAAGACCGCGCCCGCGAAAGGGGCGAAGTGATGAGAGGAAAGCAGTATGTCCGAGAAGAAGAACGACTCGTGGCTTTCGAGCGCACTGCGTGGAGCCGTCGTCCTGTGTGGGATCGCCGTGCTCGTGTCGATCGCAGCGCGGCTCCTGCTCGAGGTGTGGTGGATCGTCGCGGTCGCCCTCGCGGTCGGGTTCGGCCTGTGGCTGCTCGTGCGCTTCATCCGCAGGAACGACCTGTGACCCAGTTCGACGGCGAGACCAGCGCGCGGGCGGAAGGCGGGCGACATGGCCGGCCGTAAGCAGGAGCCCGGCACCTCCGCATCGAGCCAGGTGCACGTGCAGCCGATCTGGAACCAGCCGATCGACCGCCGCAAGTTCGCCCGCGCCGTCATCGCTCTCGTCCTCTGGCAGATGGAACACGACCCGGCGAAGCAGCGCCCCGCCGCCGCCGAGCAGTCAACCGATAGCCGCCACGCCGAGGGGGCTTCGGATGCGTAGCGCTCCTCCGGTCATCTGGCGCGAGGTGCACTGGCAACGCCCCTTCCCCATCGACGCTGCGATGGAGTTGCTGCAGCGGATCGCGACCGAGCCCTCGCTCGGCGCGGTCCGCCTCGAAGCCCGCGCCAGCGCTACCGGCATCCGCTGGCTCATCGGCCTCGAGAAGCCGCAAATCGGCACCGGCACCGCCATGGTCAAGCAGCTGACGGGAGCACGACTCACCGCGCCCATCGGCCCCCGCATCGCGGTCGTCAGCGCCGGCCGGATCCGACTCCGCCACCCCGCGCTCAGTCTCACCACTGAACGGATCGGCGCGATCACCCGCTCGGTGCTAGCAGCGCTCGCTCAAGCGAACCGGGACGGCGACAAGCTGGTCGTCCAGATTGTCCTCGGCGCCCGGCGCGGACCGCACCTCGTCCCAGAAGCGGTTGAGGATCCGCGGCGGGCCTGGTGGCAGCTCCTCTGGGGAACCCCTCAGGCACCGACCGAGGTCCGCAGCTCGCTGAAACAGCGCGCCTCCCAGCACGGCTTCCGCGTCGAGATGCGCATCGGTGCCGCCGCCGCGACCCCGGAACGGCGCCGGTCCCTGCTGACCTCCCTCTTCGGAGCGCTGCGCGTCGCCGAAGCCGCCGGAACCCGCCTGCACCTCGACGGTCTGGCACCAGCCTCGGTCAATGCCGCTCGGCGACCAGGGAGCTACCGACTTGCCCTGTCGGTCCCGGAACTCTTGCCGTTACTGGGCTGGCCGCTCGGTGACGGGCCGCTGCCCGGACTGCCCGCCGAGCATCCCCGGCTTCTGCCCGCCCCACCCGGCCTCAAGGACGGCGGACGCGCCTTCGCGACCACGACAGCACCCGGCGTCATTCAGACCATCGGGATCCCGATCCAGGACGCGGCATTCCATACGATCTTGCTCGGCCCGACGGGGTCCGGGAAGTCGACGGCGCTGTTGTCGCTGATCGTCGCGGATATGACTGCTGGTCGCCCTGTGCTGGTCGTCGATCCGAAGGCGGACCTCGTCCGCGACGTCCTCGAGCGCATTCCCGAGCATCGGCGCGGCGACGTCGTCGTGATCGATCCGCTCTCCGATCGGCCAGTCGGTATCAACGTCCTGTCCGGAGCTGACCGCAACCCCGAGCTGGTCGCCGACTCGCTCATGGCGGCGCTGAAGGGGATCTTCGACAACTGGGGTGTCCGTTCCGAAGACGTCCTCGGCTCCGCCCTGCTCACCCTCGCCCGCACGCCGGGAGCGAACCTGCTCTGGCTGCCGACGCTCCTTACCGACCCGGCGTTTCGGCGCAAGATCACCGGCCGCATCGACGACCCACTGGGCGTCGGCGCCTTCTGGGCTCGGTACGACGCGCTCACTCCGCAGCAGCAGGCGATGGAGATCGGGCCGGCCATGAACAAACTGCGGACCTTTCTCATCCGCCCGGGGATGCGGGCAGTGCTCGGGCAGTCCGAATCGCGCTTCGACCTGTCGGAGCTATTCACGAAGAAGAAGATCGTGCTGATCTCGCTCAACAAGGGACTACTCGGACCGGAGTTCGCGCGACTTCTCGGTTCCCTGGTCGTGGGTTCGCTCTGGCCGATCATCCTCGGCCGCAGCGCCCTTCCTCAGGAGAAGCGCACCATCGCCTCCCTCTACATCGACGAAGTCCAGGATTATCTCGCCCTCCCGGCCTCTGGCGACCTCGCGGATGCGCTCGCGCAGAGCCGCTCGCTCGGCGCCGCCTGGCAGCTCGCCCACCAGTACCGAGACCAACTCCCGGCCGCGATGCGCGCGGCGATCGATACGAACGCCCGGAGCAAGATCGTCTTCGGCCTCGAACAGGCCGACGCCGCAGCACTCGCGAAGACCACTCGCGAGCTGAGTGCCGAAGACTTCCAGCTCCTACCGGCCCACCACGTCTACGTGAATCTCCGGCAACAGGGTCAGCAGACCGGCTGGTTCTCCGCCGCAACGCAACCGCCGCCACCTGTGGTGTCGGATGCGATCGAGATCCGACAGCGGAGCGCCGAGCGCTACGGCCGGCCCGTGAGCGAGATCGACGCGGCGCTCCGACGCGACCTACACCTCGAGCAACAGGCCGACACCGCTCCGCACAACGCGAGCACCGAGCCAGTCGGGCGGAGGAAGCGCGCATGACGCATGTCTCCCACACCGATAAGCAGAGACCCGTCGGCAGACTCGTCGCTCTCCTGAACACGCCCGTACTCGCCCGACAATCCGCCACATCCGCACCCCTTGTGGCTATGACTCACCCACCGTTCCGGTGGGTACCCGGCCCTCGCCCAGGACGACACCTATGAGCAGCCAACGAAGACGGACTATCGCAGAGCCGAGGCCGACTGAGCAGGAGCAGGCAGTCCTCCGCTTCCTGCTTGAACAGCGCTACGCCACCAGCCGACAGCTCGCCCGGGCCGCCCGGGCGAGGTACGGCAGCGACCGCTCCGCCGCGCGCCAAACCAACCGGCTCCTGCAGAAACTCGGAAGCATCGGCCTACTTCACGTCCTCCCCCGTACCGTCGGCGGACAAGCGCGCGGCTCCAGCGCCGGCATCTGGACCATCACCAACCGCGGCGCACGGCTTGCAGGGACCTGCGACCCGAATCCCGAGCAGAGGAAGAAGCGCTACCGACGCGATCAGGACCCAACCCTCACCTTCCTCGAGCACACCCTCGCCATCTCCGAACTCCGCGTCCACCTCGCGGAACTCGAAGACAGCAAGCGGCTCAGGGTAGAAAGCATCACGCCGGAGCCCGCCTGCTGGCGGCCTTACCTCGGCCCGGCCGGCCAACGACTATTCCTCAAGCCCGACCTTGCCGTCGTCACCAGCACCCCCGACGGGTACGAGGATCACTGGTTCCTCGAAGTCGACCTGGCTACCGAGAACCCCGCCCGCATCATCACCAAGTGCCGGCAGTACCAGCAGTACCGGCGCAGCGGGCTCGAGCAACGACACACCGGCCTCGGCGACATCTTCTTCTCGCAGTACGACAGCCTCGACGAGGCCATTGACGACCAGATCGAAAGCCTCGGCTGGAACGACGCCCTTACGGCCTTGCAGCGGGACTGGGGCATCACGCCCGACGAACTCCAGTGGAACTACGCCGCGATCGAACGCCGCTTCCGAGAGACCGTCGACGTTATCTACTACCGAGACAAGGTTTTTATCTTCCACCAGTAGCGAGAAATAACCCAGCAACACATCTAACCGGGTGGGCAGAAAAGAGAACCTCGATATGACAACACCAGAACAACCTCAATCCCCGGAGAACCACGAGCCGCGACCGAGCGAAGGCACGGACACCTACGACCGAGCGAAGGCGATGACCGCCTTCGTGCAGGTCTTCGGCTCGGAGACCGACCCACGCACCTTCGATGCAGAGTTCGAGGACAGCTTCTTCGGCGAGTACCCGAGCGTCCGGGCCGCTCTCGACGAGCACATCGACGGGCTCGGCTGGCGCACCACCCTCACCCAGTTCCGCCAAGAGCAGGGCATCGCCGACCACGACCTGCGCTGGAACTACGAATCGATCGAGATCCAGTTCCGCGAGATCTTCGACATCGTCCACCACGCAGACCGGGTCTATGTCTTCCATAAATGAGAAAAGACTTCATGCCAGTAACCGCCCAGCCACAGAAGCATCGCAACGAAGTACCTTCCGATCCCGAAATGCCTCCTCCGACCGTAGCAATTTCCGCAACACCAGCCGATCGGGGTCGCCGGCCGATCCCTTGGGAGGAGATCGACTTTCGGTACAGAAAAGACTCGACTCCGCGCGCGTTCAGAGCGTTAATCAGAGCGCTATGACACTCTCACCGCTTCTCGCCACCCCTACCTTGAGCCCTCAGCCGGCCGCCCCCGACCCCCTCTCCGTGATCGGCGAGATGCTGACGCCGAAGGTCGCGGTCCTCTACCTCCGCGTGTCGACAGCGCGTCAGGCGCAGCGCGGTGACGAGAAGGAGGGGTTCTCGATCCCTGCGCAGCGGGAGGCGAATCGGAAGAAGGCTCAGTCGATGGGCGCCATGGTCGCCAAGGAGTTCGTCGACCGCGGAGAGTCCGCGAAAACAGCGAACCGTCCGGCCCTTCAGGAGATGCTCGAGTACATCCGTGAGCACTCGGTCGACTACGTCGTCGTCCATAAAGTCGACCGCCTCGCCCGCAATCGCGAGGATGACGTCGAGATCATGAAGCAGCTGACCGCCGCGAGCGTGGCGCTGATCTCCGCCACAGAGAGCATTGACCAGTCACCGTCGGGTGCGCTCCTTCACGGGATCATGTCCTCGATCGCCGAGTTCTACTCGCGCAATCTCGCACACGAGGTCACCAAGGGCATGACGCAGAAGGTACAAAAGGGCGGGACCCCAGGTCGGGCCCCGCTCGGGTACCTGAACGTCCGCGAGTTCGACAGCGACGGCCGCGAGAGCCGCACAGTGCGCCCTGACGCCGACCGCGCTCCGCTCATCTCCTGGGCCTTCCACCGATACGTCGAGCCAGACGTCAGCCTGTCCCAGCTCGCACTCGAACTCGCTCAGCGCGGGCTTACTACTCGGCGAACTCCGCAAGTGCCCTCGCGCGCCCTCACTGACACGGATCTCCACAAGATCCTGACCAACTCGTACTACCTGGGCCTCGTCTCGTTCTCGGGAGCGACCTACGCCGGCAAGCATGAGCCGCTGATCGATCAGGAGACGTGGGACAAGGTGCAGGACGCGCTTCAATCTCGTCGCTCCGGCGAGCGCCGACGTCGACACGACCACTACCTCAAGAGCACGGTGTACTGCGGCAACTGCCACAACCGTCTGATCGTGCAGATGACTCGCTCGAAGTCCGGGGAGATCTACCCCTACTTCTACTGCTCCGCGCGTCAGGCGAAACGGAACGACTGCACGCAAAAGGCGGTCCTCATCCACGTCGTGGAGGAGAAGATCGTCCAGGAGTACAAGAAGAGTCTCCGGCTCGACCGGATCGCCCGAGATGACCTCGAGCGACTGTTCCACGATGAGTTTGTGGCCACCCGCGGCGACGCCGAGCGGCAGCGCGCGCAGATCCGGACCGACCTGGAGCGTCTCGAACGTGAGCAGCTTCGGCTCCTCCAGGCTCACTACGCAGACGCGATCCCTCTCGACCTGTTCAAGAAGGAGCAGGATCGCATTCGCGCAGAGCGGACGATTGCCGAGCGCGATGAAGCACACCTCACTCAGGACGTCGCCGACGTCGAGCACGCCATCCGGCTTGCCCTCGACGTGACCGAGGAGTGCGCCAGGTCCTACGGCGCGGCGCCCGACCACGTGAAACGGCTCTTCAATCAGGTCTTCCTCGCGCGCGTTCTCGTCCACGCCGACGGGACCATCACCGCAGAGCTGAACGAACCATTTGCCACGATCACCTCGTCCGCCGTGCAGTCCGCCGCAGACGAAAAAAGCACCACTCGTAGGAGTGGTGCTCGGACCCTCGCCAGCTTCCTGGAGGCCGAGATCGGCGCTGATCCGGCGTTTTTCTCTGGCAAGGGTTTTAGTAACGACACTTTGGTGCCCCTGGAGGGACTCGAACCCCCAACCTGCTCCTTAGGACGGAGTCGCTCTTCCATTGAGCTACAGAGGCTGGCCGAGCCAGTGTACCCGCCGTGCGCCGCCCCCCGCGAAGCGCCGACCGGCCCCCACCACAATGCCCGCGAAGCGCGCTACGGCCGTCGTCGTGCCGAACGAGCGGCACGCCTCTCTTGACACCACCGCTTCTCGCCTCCATGGTTAGTTACAACACCGACTAACCACCTGACCCGGCACCGAAGGAGCCCGCGTGGACGACTCCCGCCCGCTCTTCCTGCAGATCGCCGAGCAGATCGAGAACGACATCATCGACGGCGCGCTGCCGGAGGAGTCGCAGGTCCCGTCGACCAACGAGTTCGCCGCGTTCCACCGCATCAACCCGGCCACCGCCGGCAAGGGCGTGAACCTGCTCGTCGACGACGGGGTGCTCTACAAGAGGAGGGGGATCGGCATGTTCGTCGCCGAGGGGGCGCGCGACCGGCTGGTCGAGAAGCGCCGCACGCAGTTCCGCGACCAGTTCGTCGCTCCTCTGCTCGCCGAGGCCGCCAAGCTCGGCCTCAGCACCGAGCATCTCGCCGACATGATCAGAGAAGGGGGATCGCGATGAGCGCGGTCATCGAGGTCAACGACCTCACCAAGCACTACGGACGGATGCGCGCTGTCGACGGCATCGGCTTCGCACTGGAGGAGAACCGCATCCACGGACTCCTCGGGCGCAACGGCGCGGGCAAGACGACGCTGATGTCGCTGCTCACCGGCCAGGAGTTCGCCAGTTCGGGCGAGATCCGCGTCTTCGGGCGATCGCCGGTGGAGAACGCCGCCGTCCTCTCGCGCACCTGCTTCATCAAGGAGAGCCAGAAGTACCCGGACGACTTCAGGGTGAAGCACGTCCTGCGCAGCGCCCCCTGGTTCTTCGACGGATGGGACGAGGCGTTCGCCCGAGAGCTCGTCGACGACTTCCGCCTCCCGGTCGACCGCAAGATCAAGAAGCTCTCCCGGGGGCAGCTGTCGGCGATCGGAGTGGTCGTCGGTCTCGCCTCCCGCGCCCCGCTCACGTTCTTCGACGAGCCCTACCTGGGCCTGGACGCCGTCGCCCGGCAGCTGTTCTACGACCGCCTCCTCCAGGACTTCGCCGAGCACCCCCGCACAGTCGTCCTCTCCACCCACCTCATCGACGAGGTCAGCAGCCTGCTCGAGCACGTCCTCGTCATGGACGAGGGCCGCCTCGTCGTCGACAGCGACGCGGAGGAGCTGCGCGGTGCCGCGGCGACGGTCATCGGGCCCCGGCAGGCCGTCGAAGCGTTCACCGCCGGCCGCGAGGTCATCGCCCGCTCCGCTCTCGGCAGCCGCGCCTCGGCCACGCTCCCCCGCCTCGACGACGCCGGCCGCGCCTCCGCCGCCCGCCACGGGCTCGAACTCGAGTCCGTCCCCCTCCAGCAGCTCGTCGTCCAGCTCACCACCGGGAAGGCCTCGGAATGACCGCCCTCGTCAGCTCCCCCGCGCGCCACGACACCGCCGCCGGCCGCCTCGGCAGCATCGTCCGCCTGCACTTCGCGAACCCCGCCACCATCCTCTACACGCCGCTGATCATCACCGCCGTCATCCTGGCGGGCAACCTGGTCGTCTGGTGGCTGATCCTCCGCGGGCTCTCCTCCGGCGAGCGCCTCGAGGCGCAGGAGGGGATGACCTACTCCGGCGCGTCCTTCTTCCTCTTCGTCTACATGATGGTCGTGGCCGTCCAGTCGGTGAACGTCACCTTCGGCCTCGCCCTCGGCTACGGCGCCACCCGCCGCGACTTCTCCCTCGGCACGGCCCTCACCTTCGTCGCCCTCTCGGTCTTCTACACCGGCGTCTTCGTGGTCCTCGGGATCGTGGAGCGGGCGACCGACGGCTGGGGCTTCGGCGGCAGCTTCTTCCGCTCGATCTACTTCGGCGGGGACTCCGTGGGCGAGCAGGCCGTCGCGGTGCTCTGCGCCCTGCTCTTCTTCTTCTTCGTCGGAGCGGCGACGGCAGCGGTCTACGTGCGCTGGCGCCAGCGCGGGATGCTGCTCTTCTTCGGGATCCTCGGCGCCCTCGTGCTGGCGGTGATCACCCTCCTCACGCTCACCGAGAACTGGCCGGCCGTGGGCTCCTTCTTCGGCCGCGTCGGGTACGCGGGCGGCTACGGCCTCTCGCTCATCCCGACCGCGATCGCCGGAGTCGCGGGCTGGGCGATCCTCCGCCGCGCCACCCCGCGCAGCAGCTGACACCACCGGCACCCATCCGCCGAGCGGGGCGGGCCGACACCCTCCGGAGCCGGGCCTGCAAGGCCCTTCCGCCCCGGGCGTCCGGGTGCCAGCGTGGGCACATGGCCGACTCCCCCGCTCCGTCCCTCCTGCCCGTCCCCGAGCACAGCTGGGTCGCCCGACCGGCTGACGCCGAGCTCACCCAGGACACTCTCGACACGGTCGACGCCTGGTGGCGCGCCGCGAACTACCTCGCGGTCGGGCAGATCTACCTGCTCGCGAATCCGCTCCTGAAGACCCCGCTGAGCCGGGACGACATCAAGCCCCGCCTGCTCGGCCACTGGGGCACCACCCCCGGTCTCAACCTGATCTACGCGCACCTGAACCGCGCGATCCGAGAGCGCCGCCAGCCGACCCTCTACATCACCGGTCCCGGCCACGGCGGACCGGGCATGGTCGCCAACGCCTACCTCGACGGCACCTACAGCGAGATCTACTCCCACATCGACGAGTCGGAGGAGGGACTGCGGCGCCTCTTCCGCCAGTTCAGCTTCCCCGGCGGCATCCCGAGCCACGCCGCCCCCGAGACTCCGGGCAGCATCCACGAGGGCGGCGAGCTCGGCTACGCGCTGAGCCACGCCTACGGAGCGGCCTTCGACAACCCGGACCTGCTGGTCGCGGCGGTCGTGGGCGACGGGGAGGCCGAGACCGGCCCGCTCGCCACCAGCTGGCACTCCAACAAGTTCGTGAATCCGCTCACCGACGGCGTCGTCCTGCCGATCCTGCACCTCAACGGCTGGAAGATCGCGAACCCGACCGTCCTCGCCCGGATCCCGCAGGAGGAGCTCGACAGCCTCCTCCGCGGCTACGGCCACGAGCCGTTCCTCGTCGAGGGCGGCTTCGACGGCGAGGATCCCATGCGCGTGCACGAGCGGTTCGCCGACGTCCTCGACACGGTGCTCGACCGCATCGCCGCGATCAAGGAGCGCGCCGCCGCCGGCGACCTCTCCCGTCCGGCCTGGCCGATGATCGTGCTGAAGACTCCGAAGGGATGGACCTGCCCGACCGAGATCGACGGCGTCCAGGTCGAGGGCACCTACCGCTCGCACCAGGTCCCGCTGCCCAACGCCCGCGACACGGAGGCGCACACCCGCCTGCTCGAGGACTGGCTCCGCTCCTACCGCCCCGAAGAGCTCTTCACCGAGGACGGCGGCGTGGTCGATCGCGTGCGCTCGCTGGCCCCCGAGGGCGAGCTGCGCATGAGCGCGACCCCGCATGCGAACGGCGGGCTGCTGCGGCAGACCCTCGACCTTCCCGACTTCCGCCGCTACGAGGTGGTGGTCGAGCAGCCGGGCGGCACCGTCGCGGAGGCGACGAAGGTGCTCGGCGAGTGGCTCGCCGACGTCATCCGCGCCAACCCGACCAACTTCCGCCTGTTCGGGCCCGACGAGGTCGCGAGCAACCGCCTGCAGTCGGTGTACGCCGCCACGGACAAGCAGTGGGACGCCGAGCTCAGCCCCCTCGACGACGACCTCGCCCGCGCCGGCCGCGTCATGGAGGTCCTCTCGGAGCACCAGTGCCAGGGCTGGCTGGAGGGCTACCTGCTCACCGGCCGCCACGGGCTCTTCACGTGCTACGAGGCGTTCATCCACATCATCGACTCGATGTTCAACCAGCACGCCAAATGGCTGGACGGGACCCGCGACATCGAGTGGCGCCGCCCGATCGCGAGCCTCAACTACCTCCTCTCGAGCCACGTCTGGCGCCAGGACCACAACGGCTTCAGCCACCAGGACCCCGGCTTCATCGACCACGTCGTCAACAAGAAGCCGGAGGTCGTGCGCGTCTACCTGCCCTTCGACGCGAACACGCTGCTCTCGACGTACGACCACTGCCTCCGCAGCGTCGACTACGTCAACGTGGTCGTCGCCGGCAAGCAGCCCTCGCCCCAGTGGCTCACGATGGCGGAGGCGGTCGCCCACTGCACCCGCGGGCTCGGCATCCTGGAGTGGGCGAGCAGCGAGCGGCAGGGCGAGTCCCCGGACGTCGTGCTCGCCTGCGCGGGCGACGTGCCGACGCTGGAGACCCTCGCGGCGGTGAGCATCCTCCGCGAGAAGCTGCCGGACCTCGCGATCCGCACGGTCAACGTGGTCGACCTGATGCGCCTGATGTCGGAGTCGGAGCACCCGCACGGCCTCTCCGACCTCGAGTTCGACGCGATCTTCACCCCCGACCGCCCGATCGTGTTCGCGTACCACGGCTATCCGTGGCTCATCCACCGCCTGACCTACAAGCGGACCGGCCACGGCAACCTGCACGTGCGCGGGTACAAGGAGAACGGCACCACCACCACTCCGTTCGACATGGTGATGCTCAACGACCTGGACCGCTACTCGCTGGTGATCGACGTCATCGACCGGACCCCCGGCCTCGGCGCCCGCGCCGCCGGTCTCCGCCAGGAGATGCAGGACGCCCGCATCCGCGCCCGCGCCTACACGCGCGAGCACGGCGAGGACATCCCCGAGGTCGCGAACTGGACCTGGGCCGGCGAGCGCTCCGGCAACGCCAGCGCCAACACCGGCAACGACAACGAATAGCCCCGCCCCTACCTCCCCCTTCGCGAGATGCCACCTGTGATGCCGACACGCCGTCGGACCCCGTCACAAGTGGCATCTCGCGGAGAGGAGCGACCCGTCAGGCTGCGGGGGCGAGGTAGTCGTCCCAGTCGGGCTGCGTCCGCTCCGCGCCGCGCACGAGCCAGGAGCCGGCGCGCGGCATCCGGGGGACGGTCCGCAGGCGCCAGCCCATCTCGTGCGGGGTGCGGTCGCTCTTGACGTTGTTGCAGCGCTGGCAGCAGGCGACGAGGTTCTCCCACGTGTCGCGGCCGCCGCGCGACTTGGGCTGGATGTGGTCGATCGTCGCCGCGTGCTGACCGCAGTAGCCGCAGCGGTGGTTGTCCCGGCGGAGCACGCCGCGCCGCGACACCGGCACGCTCCGGCCGCTCGGGATGCGGACGTACCGGGTCAGCACGATCACCGAGGGCCGCACGTGGTCGCCGTGCGCGCTGTGCACCGGATTGCCCTCGTCCGCAGCGATCACGGTCGCCTTCTCCGTCATCAGCAGGACCAGGGCCCGCTTGAACGACACCACCGCGAGAGGCTCGTAGCCGGCGTTCAGAACCAGAGTGCGCATCAGTGACCTCCGTGCTGTCGCACGCCGTCGCGAGACGACGTCGCGACCACGAGCAAGGGCGCCGTCGTGATGACGGCGCCCTGCGAGGCCGCGGCGGAGTGCCGCGCGATGACGTGGAGTCGTATCCGCGTGTCGGAGGAGTGCACCGCCGCGGTGAGGACCCGCGCGCGTATCGGATCGGCCGGCCGCACGCGCGAGCGCAGCCCCACGCTGTGGCGCCCGCTCCGCTCGGCCATCCCGGCACTCCGTCCCTCGACGAATCGATCCGCTCGCCACGCGAGCGGACTGGGGTTCAGGTTAACCCTTCGCGCCCGGAACACCAGGGGTCGGTCCGGATTCGTCACGCGGCGTTCACACGGGGACGACGAGAGCCCACCCCCTCCAGGAGGGGACGGGCTCTCGAGCGGATCGACCGGGTCAGCCGTTGATGCGCACGATCCGGTAGTCGGAGGTCCACAGCGGCTGCACGCGGACGCTCGCGCCCTCGTACGGCGCGTGCAGGATGTTGCCGTTTCCCGCGTAGAAGCCGTCGTGGCCGTCCATGATCACGAGGTCGCCGGGCTGAGCGTCGGCGAGCGAGACCGGAGTGCCCATGGCGCCCTGACCCGCGGCCGAGTGCGGCATCGAGATGCCGTACTGGGCGAAGACGTACATCACGAAGCCGGAGCAGTCGAAGCCGCTCGGGTCGGCTCCGCCGAAGACGTAGGGCACGCCCTGGTACTGCATCGCGGTGGTGAACACGGCCGAGAGGCTGTAGCTGGTGGTCGGGGCGGCGGCCGCGATCTCGCTGGCGGAGGCGCCGGAGTAGGAGTTGAACTCCTCGGCGGTCTCGGCGCGAGCCTCGGCGACGTCGCTCGTGTCCACGACGGGCTCGGCGACCACGACGGGCTCGGGCTCCGGGGCGGGCGGCGGCGGGGGCGCCGCCTCGGCCGAGAAGCCGTCGCGGGCGATCGCGGCCTGCACCACTCCACCGTCGACGGCCACGGTCTGAGCGGAGCCCTGGCGGAGGAGGTCGGCGCGCGACGCCGCGAACAGGCCGTCGTCCTGGCTGCCCGGAGTGAAGGCGTAGGCGGGGAGCGCCATGGTCGCGACCAGCGCACCGGCGAAGCCGACCATCGCGACCTTGCCGACGACCCGGCCCCGGCGCTTGCGCGGGGTGCCGGCCGGCGACGGCACGAAGTCGGTGATGTCCGCGCGGCGGGCGGGAGCCGCGGGAACGGCACGACGGGAGACGGGTGCGTCCCCGTGGATCCGGGCGCGGATGACCGGGGGCCGGTTCTCGAAGGTCGCGTCGCCGGAGCGGTCGGGGTGGTTGGAGCGGAACCGGTCGGGCGAGCCGGCGTCCTCGTTCGGGGTGAGGGGGTTCTGGGGCAAGGGGAAGATCCTCCGACGTCCCCTCAGCCCAGGCAGCTGTCCCGTCTCATGCACGAAGCATCGGTGTGCACAGGATCCGAGACGGGTGTGGGGGCGTCGGATCCCGCGCCCTGGGACCGAGGCTCGGCCGCAGGGCTCCACAGAGCGTAAGCGACCGTTACCGATTTGTCACCTTCTCGGCGGGAAGAGACCGCTCTCCCGTTCGACTCCGGTCACCGGATGCGGTAAGGGCCCGTACGGGCCTCTCCCAGAGAAGGGCTGATCAGACGACGAGGAAGATGTGCGCCGCGACCTCGTTGGGCAGCTCGATGCCCGCCTCGGCTCCGTCGATGCGCGCGAGCACGTAGCCGTTGAGGGCCGAGAACTCGCCCTCGGCACCGGGGACGACGCCGGCCTGCTTGAGCTGGAGGAGGAGCTCCGGATCGACCTGAGCCGGCTCGCCCAGGCGCCGCACGACGCCGCGGCGCGGCTCGCTCGACCCGGCGACGAAGCGCGGCAGGCTGATGACGCCGTCGGCGAAGCGGGAGGCGGGGGTGTCGCCGAGCTCGTCCAGGCCCGGGATCGGGTTGCCGTAGGGCGACTCCGTCGGGTGGTCGAGCATCTCGAGGAGACGGCGCTCGACCTGCTCGCTCATCACGTGCTCCCAGCGACAGGCCTCCTCGTGCACGAACTCCCAGTCGAGCTTGATGACGTCGTGGAGGAGCCGCTCGGCGAGGCGGTGCTTGCGCATGACGTGGATCGCCTTGCGGCGGCCGTCGGAGGTGAGCTCGAGGTGGCGGTCGCCCGAGACGACGACGAGGCCGTCGCGCTCCATGCGCCCCACGGTCTGCGACACCGTCGGCCCGGAGTGGCTGAGCCGCTCCGAGATGCGCGCGCGCAGCGGGATGATGTTCTCCTCCTCGAGCTCGAGGATGGTGCGCAGGTACATCTCGGTGGTGTCGATCAGATCCGTCATCTCAGCCTTCCCGTCTCGGCGCGCTCCACCCTAGTAGTCGCCACGACGCAGCATCGGCGCTGCGGCGCGACGCAGGCCTCCGTCGCTCGGAGGAGGGGTGCGGGCCGGGAACCCTAGTATTAACGCATGCCGGACCTCACCATTCCTCGCGAGCTGCTCCCCCACGACGGACGGTTCGGCTGCGGCCCGTCCAAGGTGCGGCACGACCAGCTCGCCCACCTCGCGACCCAGGGCGCGCACCTGCTCGGGACCTCGCACCGCCAGGCGCCCGTGAAGGACCTCGTCGGCCGCGTGCGCGAGCACCTCGCCACGCTGTTCCGCATCCCCGAGGGCTACGAAGTCCTTCTGGGCAACGGCGGCTCGACCGCCTTCTGGGACGCCGCGGCCTTCTCCCTCATCGAGCGCCGCGCCGAGAACCTCACGTTCGGCGAGTTCGGCCAGAAGTTCGCGGCCGCCGCCTCCGCGCCCTTCCTCGAGCCGGCCCATGTCGTCTCCGCCCCCGCGGGATCGCGGAGCGAGATCGAGATCGTCGAGGGGATCGACGTCTACGCGTGGCCCCACAACGAGACGAGCACCGGAGTGATGGCTCCGGTCCGCCGGGTCCGCGGCGACGAGGGCGCGCTCACCGTCATCGACGCCACCAGCGCGGCGGGCGGCATCGACGTCGACATCGCCGAGGCCGACGTCTACTACTTCGCCCCGCAGAAGAACTTCGCCTCCGACGGCGGACTCTGGTTCGGCCTCTTCTCGCCCGCCGCGATCGAGCGGATCGAGCGCATCGCGGCGAGCGGCCGCTACATCCCCGAGTTCCTCAGCCTCAAGAACGCGGTCGACAACTCGCGCCTCGACCAGACGCTGAACACTCCGGCGCTCTCGACGCTCCTGCTGATGGAGTCGCAGCTCGAGTGGATGAACGCGTCCGGCGGTCTGGCCTGGGCATCGGCGCGCACGGCCGAGTCCTCCTCGGCGATCTACGACTGGGCCGAGGCGTCGAGCCTCGCCACTCCGTTCGTCGAGGTGCCCGAGCACCGGTCGCAGGTCGTCGCGACCGTCGACTTCGACGCCTCCGTCGACGCCGCTCTCGTCGCGAAGATCCTCCGGGCGAACGGGATCGTCGACACCGAGCCGTACCGCAAGCTCGGCCGCAACCAGCTGCGCGTGGCCACGTTCGTCGCGATAGAGCCGGACGACGTCCGCTCGCTGCTCCGCTGCATCGATCACGTCCTCGAGCGCCTGGCGGTCTGAGGCTCCCCATGCGGCTGTGGCTGCGCGAGGAGGAGCGGCGGCCCGCGCCGCCGCCCTACGCGAGCGACGACGCGACGGCTCTGCTGGTCGGGTGCGTCGTCTGGGCCGTCGCCCTCGCGGCCGTGCTCGTGGCATCGGCCGTCGGAGCCGTCGTCGAGCCGGTCGTCCTGTCGACCGTCGTGATCGGACTGGTCCTCGGCACGATCGGGCTGTTCTACAGCCGCAACCGCCGCTAGAGCGCGTCGGTCTCCATCCGGAGCCCGGTGCCGTCGGCCTCCAGCTCGAGACGGACGCGCAGTCCGGTGAACTCGGAGAGCCGCTCGACGTGGGTCCCACCGCAGGCGATCGCGGCGTCCCCGGCGGGGAGGGTGCAGCGCCATGTCCGCCGCGTGCTGAGGAGGTCGTCGTCGCGCTCGATGCGCACCTGCGCGTCCGAGGCGATCCACTCGGCGAGGAGGGCGTCGATCCGCTCCTGCACCTCGCGGACCTCCGCCTGCAGGCGGGCGGTGTCCATCCCGCTGCGTCGGAGGGACTTGCCGAGGCGGTACACGTCGGTGGAGCCGGACTCGCGGATCCGCGAGGTCTGGACGGCCGCCTGGTCGAAGTCCGGGTTCCCGAGGGCGTCGGTGCGAGCCGGCTTCGACCAGAACGAGGCCAGAGCGGCGTTCAGGGCGAGGGAGGCGAGGTGGCAGGCGGTGTGCCCGCGGGAGAGCTCGCGCCGGTGCTCCGCGTCGACCTCGACGTCGACCTCGACGTCCGTCTGGAGTGAGGAGGCGTCGTCGACGATGTGGACGACGACGAAGCTCCAGTCCGGAGTGCCGAGCCGTGCCGGGAGCCGCTCGCCCAGGTGCAGCTCGCCGCCCTGCCACGCCCCGATGCGGCAGTCGAGGAGGCGCAGCCGCTCCCCCGCCACGACCAGCGCACCGTGATCGGGCCCCTGATCGGGCCACGTCGGGTCGACCGGGTGGGCGGCAGTCGTATCGAGGACCACCGCCCAGCGGCCGTCGTCCAGCCGGCCCACGTGCAGCACGCGCCCGGAGGAGCGCACGGCGCCGTCGGGATAGGCGATGCGGGTGTCGGAGTCGATGCTCATCGGGCGGCGCCGGAGGGGATCAGCGGCGACGTCGACGGCGACGGGTCGTCGGGGCGGGAGCGGGCTCGGGCTCGGGCTCGACGTCGTCCGAGTCCTCGTCATCGGAGTCGTCGTCGTCCGAGTCGTCCTCGTCGGAGTCGTCCTCGTCGGAGTCGTCCTCGTCGGAGTCGTCCTCGTCGGAGTCGTCCTCGTCGGAGTCGTCCTCGTCGGAGTCGTCGTGGTCCGAGTCGTCCTCGTCGGAGTCGTCCTCGTCGGAGTCGTCCTCGTCGGAGTCGTCCTCCTCGTCGTCGAGGTCCTCGTCCTCGGCCTCCTCGAGCTCGTCGTCGTCCGCGTTCTCGACCTCCTCGCCGAGCGCGTCCTGCGCGGTCTGGTAGTCGGCGAGACGCACGGACCACGGCACCCAGTCCGGAGCGAGGACGGCGCCCTCGCCCGGCAGCAGTTCGACCTCGAGGACGTTCACGTCCTCGGTCTCGTCGATCCGGGACAGCGTCGCCGTCCACAGCCAGCCCGGGTACCCGCGCATGAGGTTCGCGAACTGCAGCGACACGACGTGCTCGCCCTGCGCGAGAGTCGTCACCAGCTCGCCGATCGTCCCCTCCGGGGCGATCTCGGCGAGCGCCGCACGAGCGGCATCGAGTGACCCCGCGAGCACGGCGTCCGCCTCGTAGACGGGCTCGGGAGCCTGGACCGCTGCGGCCTCGTCCGCCTCTCCCGGGGAAGCGTCGCCGTCGGCCGGAAGCGTGTCCGCCGCCGATGCGGGATCGGTCTCGGAACGGTCGTCGGGAACGGGAGCGGCATCCTCTGCAGAACTCGCGTCCTCTGCGGTCGCCGCGTCCGAGCCGGAGGCCTCCGCCGCAGCGGCGACGTCCTCGGCCGGAGGAGTCTCCTCTGCAGAGGCGGAGTCGTGGGCGGGACCCTCGGTCACCGGGAGGGCGGGGTCGCCCTCGGCCCCGCCGGAAGGAGCCTCGTCGTCACCAGCCGCCGGGTCAGCGGCGGTCGCCTCGTCGGCCCCGCTCGCGTCCTCGGCGGAAGGGTCCTGCTCGGCAGGAGTCGTGTCCTGCTCGGCGACGGAGTCGCCCTCTCCCGAGGACTGCTCCACGGGAGCGTCCTCCGGGGCCGGAACGGCGACGGTCTCGTCGATCGGGCCGTGCTCGTCGGTCGTGCCGTCGGCGTCAGGCATCCAGCTCGTCCGCAACCCGGCGCAGGAGCGCCGCGATCGTGCGCCCGTGCGCCTTGTCGGGGTAGCGACCGCGCTTGAGCCCGGCGCCGATCCCGTCGAGCAGCTTGACCGTGTCCTCCACGATCACGGACATGTCGTCCGCGGACTTCCGGTTGAGCTTCACCAGGCTCGGCGGGGAGTCGAGGACGCGCGCCGAGAGCGCCTGCGCCCCGCGCTTGCCGTCGGCGATGCCGAACTCGAGGCGGGTGCCGGCCTTGACCGCGGTCCCGGAGGGCAGCGCGGAAGCGTGCAGGAAGACCTCCTGGCCGTCATCAGTGCTGATGAAGCCGAAGCCCTTCTCCTCGTCGTAGAACTTGACCTTGCCGGTAGGCATGCAGACCCCTCCTGGAAATGAAGCAGCCATCAGTTTAGTCGACCGGGGCCGCCCTATCCTTGACGGGTGAAGCCACAGGAGCCGACGGGCATCGGACGCGCGGAGCGCACGCTCGCCTACATGTTCATCGCGATCATCGTCGTGACGGTCCTCGCGTTCCTCGCGATCCTGGTAGCCCCCGCGCTCGGGATCCGCGAGTACACCGGCCCGTTCTGGCAGTTCGTCTTCGCCGTGCCGCTGGTGGGCCTGCCGATCGCGTTCCTCATGATGATCGCGATGCTGATCGTGGGGGTCCGGCGCCGCCGCGCGCAGTCCTGACCGGCCGCGATCTCCTCCTTCTGCTCCGCCGCGGATCCGGCGTTCCCCGCCGCCGAGCAGGCACCGAGCGCCCGGACAACCGACTCCCAGACTCCGCACAGCCGACGGCCAGATACTGTCCTGCATGGACGGACCCCGCATTCTCATCGTCGACGACGAGCCCAACATCAGAGACCTGCTCACCACGAGCCTCCGCTTCGCCGGCTTCGCCGTGCGGGCGGTCGGCAACGGGGCCCAGGCCATCTCGGCGGTCCTCGAGGAGGAGCCGGACCTGATCATCCTCGACGTCATGCTCCCGGACATGAACGGCTTCGGCGTGACCAAGCGCCTCCGCTCGGCCGGATACACCTCCCCCATCCTCTTCCTCACGGCGAAGGACGACACCGAGGACAAGATCACGGGCCTCACCGTCGGAGGCGACGACTACGTCACCAAGCCGTTCAGCCTCGACGAGATCGTCGCGCGCATCAAGGCGATCCTCCGCCGCACCATGCACGCCGAGGAGGACGCGGTCATCCGCGCCGGCGAGCTGACGATGGACCAGGACACGCACGAGGTCCTCGTCGGCGACGAGCCGGTGGAGCTCAGCCCCACCGAGTTCAAGCTGCTCCGCTACCTGATGCTCAACCCGAACCGGGTGCTCAGCAAGGCGCAGATCCTCGACCACGTGTGGGAGTACGACTTCAACGGCGATGCGGGCATCGTCGAGTCCTACATCTCGTACCTGCGACGTAAGCTCGACACGCATTCGGAGGAATCGCTCATCCAGACCAAGCGAGGATTCGGATACATGCTGAAGGTCGCGAAGGCCTAGCCTCCGCCACCTCGGCGCCACCTCCCGTCGGAGGCGCGGCGCCCGCCGATCCCGAGGGAGTTCCACCGCCATGCACCAGGGTCTGGCCGAGCGGTGGAACTCCATCTCGTTGCGCACGAAGATCACCGCCGTCACGGTCCTCCTGCTCACGCTGGGACTCCTCGTCTCCGGTATCGGGACGATGACGATGCTGAAGCCGCAGCTCGTCGCGCAGCTCGACGCGCAGCTGGCCGACCAGGTCCAGCGGACGGCGAGCGACCTCTCCGTCAAGGACCTCGCCGCGATCGACGAGTCCAAGGCCGACTTCGGCGCCGTCTACGACCAGTACGGCACGCTCGACAACACGAACGCGTCCGGCGCGGCCGATCCCGCCTTCCCGCAGACCTTCACCCTCGAGCAGGCGCTGCAGGGCGGCGACAAGCCGATGGAGATCTGGAGCTCCAACGGCAAGGTCGAGTACCACGTCATGTCGACGGTGTTCACGAGGGGCACCGAGTACCAGACGCTCCTGCTCGCGGTGTCGACCCGCAGCGTCGACGTCATCATGACGACGTACCTCACGATCTTCCTCGGCTTCGGAGTCGCGATCGTCGTGATCGGCGCGCTCCTCACCCGCCTGCTGGTCACCACGACGTTCGCTCCGCTGCGCGAGGTCGAGCAGACCGCCGCCGCCATCGCCGACGGCGATTTCAGCCAGCGCCTGGACGGCACGACGCCCAACACCGAGGTCGGGCGCCTCAACCGCTCCCTGAACGCGATGCTCGGGCGGATCGACTCCGCCTTCCGCGACCGCGCCCGCACGATCGACCAGATGCGCCGCTTCGTCGGCGACGCCAGCCACGAGCTGCGCACCCCGCTCGTCTCCGTCCGCGGCTACGCCGAGCTGTACAGGATGGGCGCTCTGCAGACGCCCGAGGCGGTCGGCCAGGCGATGGAGCGCATCGAGAAGGAGGCGATCCGGATGGGCGGCCTGGTCGAGGACCTCCTCGAGCTCGCACGCCTCGACGAGACGAAGCCTCTCGCGCTCGCGCCCGTGGACCTGATGCCGCTCGCCCGCGACGCCGCGATGGACGCGATGGCCTCCTGGCCCGACCGCGACTTCGGCGTCGAGACCCGCGACGACACCCCTGTCGAGACGCCTGCGCTCGAGCTCGACGAGGCCGGCGCCTCCGCCACGCAGCCCATGGAGCTGACGAACCCCGGGCTCACCGGACCGATCGCCGCGGCAGGAGCCCGGCTCGCCCGCTTCCGCCGGCGTCCGCGCCGGGTCAACGCCGAGGAGATCGCCGCCGGCACCGCCACTGCCCCCGAGGAGCCGGGCGTGCCGGCGATGGTGATGGCGGAGGAGAACAAGATCCGCCAGGTCCTGACGAACCTGATCGGCAACGCCGTCCGCTACACGCCCGAGGACACTCCGATCGAGATCGGCGTCGCCGTCGACCGCTCCCGCCGACTCGCCCTGCTGGAGGTCATCGACCACGGCGAGGGCATCCCCCCGCAGATCCGCGAGAAGATCTTCCAGCGCTTCTGGCGCGCGGACACGTCGCGGACCCGCGAGACCGGCGGCAGCGGCCTGGGGCTGGCGATCGTCTCCTCGATCGTCGCCGCGCACAAGGGCCGCGTGGACGTCGTCGAGACGCCGGGTGGAGGCGCGACCTTCCGTGTCGCGCTGCCGCTGCTGACCGTCGGTCAGAACGGCGAGACTTCCCCCGCCTCGGTCTGATCCGCACCGCGGTCCGTCTCCCGGCGGGGCCGCTCCGTTCCGCGCTCTCCTATCGACGTCCCCGGGCGGCACGGATCGATCCACCCGGGCGATCGGGATCTCGCGCACCCCGCCCGAGCGGCCGCGCACGGCTCACTCTCTCCTCCTCGGGACCACCGGGCCGCGAGCCCGCCCGCACCGCCGGAGACCAGAGCCGACGCACGTTGAACGCCGCGTCCGCGGATCCGGCGGAGTCGCCGTCCGCATCCGTCCGGCCGAGGACCTCTGCTCCCCGATCCTCCGCGTCGCGACGTGGCCCGGGCCGCACCCTGCGCGCCTCAGCTGCCGGTGCCGATCGAGAGGACCCGGAGGGTACGGGATGCGGTGCCCCCGGAGGAGAACCGCCGTCGTGATCGCGGGGTCCCGTCCAGGAGCATCTGCTTGCACGCTCGCCTGCACGCTCACGCGCACCCTCAAAGGCAGAAGGCGGCTCCCCCGGAGGGGAACCGCCTTCTGCGTGGTCGGGGCCCGGACTAGAAGTCCATGCCTCCGGTGGGGTCGCCGCCCGCGGCGACCGGGTTCTTCTCGGGCTTGTCGGCGACGACGGCCTCCGTGGTGAGGAAGAGGCCGGCGATCGACGCCGCGTTCTGCAGAGCGGAGCGCGTGACCTTGACCGGGTCGATGATGCCCGCGGCGATGAGGTCGACGTACTCGCCGGTCGCGGCGTTGAGGCCGTGTCCGGTGGGGAGCTCGCGGACCTTCGCAGCGACGACGCCGGGCTCCATGCCCGCGTTGAGGGCGATCTGCTTGAGCGGGGCGTCGATGGCGACCTTGACGATGTTCGCGCCGGTCGCCTCGTCTCCGACGAGCTCGAGCTTCTCGAAGGCGAGCTTGCCGGCCTGGATGAGGGCGACGCCACCACCGGCGACGATGCCCTCCTCGACGGCGGCCTTCGCGTTGCGGACGGCGTCCTCGATGCGGTGCTTGCGCTCCTTGAGCTCGACCTCGGTCGCCGCTCCGGCCTTGATGACCGCGACACCGCCGGCGAGCTTCGCGAGGCGCTCCTGGAGCTTCTCGCGGTCGTAGTCGCTGTCGGTGTTCTCGATCTCGCCGCGGATCTGCGCGACGCGGCCGGCGATGGCCTCGGCGTCGCCGGCACCCTCGACGATCGTGGTCTCGTCCTTGGTGATGACGACCTTGCGGGCCGAGCCGAGCAGGTCGAGGGTGACGTTCTCGAGCTTGAGGCCGACCTCCTCGGAGATGACCTGGCCGCCGGTCAGGATCGCGATGTCCTGGAGCTGCGCCTTGCGACGGTCGCCGAAGCCGGGAGCCTTGACGGCGACCGACTTGAAGATGCCGCGGATCTTGTTGACGACCAGGGTCGCCAGCGCCTCACCGTCGACGTCCTCGGCGATGATCAGCAGCTGCTTGCCCGCCTGGATCACCTTGTCGACGACGGGGAGCAGGTCCTTGATGTTCGAGACCTTGGAGTTGACGATGAGGATGTAGGGGTCCTCGAACACCGCCTCCTGGCGGTCGGGGTCGGTCACGAAGTACTGCGACAGGTAGCCCTTGTCGAAGCGCATGCCCTCGGTGAGCTCGAGCTCGGTGCCGAAGGTGTTCGACTCCTCGACGGTGACGACGCCCTCCTTGCCGACCTTGTCGATCGCCTCGGCGATGATCGCGCCGATCTCGGGGTCCGCGGCGGAGATGGAGGCGGTCGCCGCGATCTCCTCCTTGGTCTCGATCGCCTTCGCGCCGGCGATGAGCTCGGCGGTGACGGCCTTGACGGCCTTCTCGATGCCCTTCTTGAGGCTGATCGGGTCGGCGCCGGCCGCGACGTTGCGCAGGCCCTCGCGGACGAGCGCCTGAGCGAGGACGGTCGCGGTGGTGGTTCCGTCGCCGGCGACGTCGTCGGTCTTCTTGGCGACCTCCTTGACGAGCTCGGCGCCGATCTTCTCGTACGGCTCGTCGAGCTCGATCTCCTTGGCGATGGAGACGCCGTCGTTCGTGATGGTGGGAGCGCCCCACTTCTTCTCGAGGACGACGTTGCGGCCGCGCGGGCCGAGGGTCACCTTGACCGCGTCGGCCAGAGTGTTGAGTCCACGCTCGAGGCCGCGGCGGGCTTCTTCGTCAAAAGCAATGATCTTGGCCATGTGTGTTTCTCGTCCCTCCCGGACGTCGTGAAATGTCTGTGCTGGCACTCGACCGGAGCGAGTGCCAAGGTCGATTCTGGCACTCGCGGTGGACGAGTGCAAGCGACCGGCACGCGCTCCGACACGAAGGAGCCGCCGCCCGCACGAGGCGGACGACGGCTCCCGGGAGGCTCGGCGGTCAGGCCGGGCGGACCGATTCGGCCTGCGGGCCCTTCGACCCCGTGCCGACCTCGAACGCGACCTGCTGCCCCTCCTCGAGGACCTTGTACCCCGACATGTCGATCGCGGAGTAGTGGACGAAGACGTCCTGTCCGCCGCCGTCGACCGTGATGAAGCCGTAGCCCTTCTCAGCGTTGAACCACTTGACGGTTCCGTTCGCCATCTCTGTACTCCCCAGTGCTGTGATGCCCGCGGCACAAGCGATGTGCTGGTGCCTGGTCAGGAATACTAATCCGACGATCGGGCCCGGCAGGGGCTGGAGAGGGCGTCGCGGGGAAGAGTTGCCCGGGATTCAACACGGAGGAAACGTGCCCGTAACAGAGGGTCCCGATCAGCCCTGCTCGGAGGCGTAGTCGGACCCCAGGACCACGACGACGGAGCCCGTCTCGACGAAGTCCTGCGAGAGCAGGACGGTCCCCGTTCCGAGCGAGTCGACGAGACCGAGGGCCGCTCCCTCGAGCGCCGGGTCGCTGAAGTAGACCGTCGTGGCGGCGATGTCCTCGGTGTTCGCGTTCGCGACGGTCGGGACGCTCCAGCCGGCCGTCGTCAGGGCGTCGCCGGCGCTGGCGGCGAGTCCGACGGTGGCGGTGCCGTTGAGGACGGCGACGGCGAGTTCGGGATCGAGCGTCGCGGCCGCGGTCGGAGTCGCCTCGGCGGTCGCGGTGGGCGGGGTGAAGACGTCCGTGAACTGCACCCGGTCGTCGATGACCAGCAGCCCGATGAAGCCGAGCAGGACGATGACTCCGGTGGCGAGCGCCGCCCACGCGAGGGCGACGGCGCGGGCGTGGGGAGCCGGCGGCCGGCGGTGGGCGCCGACGCGCGCCTCCGTCGCCGGGACCTCGTCGAAGCGGTCTCTCGGGTGCGTGTTCGACATCGGGGGTACGGCCGGCCTTCCGTTGGTGGACTCGAGCAGCTCGTCTACTCGAGGCGCCCGAGGCGTCGCGAGGCGCGGGCGCCGGCGCGCTGATCACGGATGCGCTGCAGCCGCGTGACGAGCATCGGGTCGTGCGCGAGGGCGGCCGGAGAGGCGAGCACCGCGCTGAGCACCTGATAGTAGCGGGCGGCCGACAGTCCGAACTGGGAGCGGATCGCGTCGTCCTTGTCGCCGGAGCGGGCGGTCCACTCGCGCTCGAAGGCGAGCACCCGCAGCTCGCGCTCGGACAGACCGGTGCCCGGCCTCGGGTCCGTCGTCCTGCTCATCCCCCCAGGGTAGGCAGGCCCGCGGCCGCCGCCGGGGAGGCGCTCCGAACGGCTCGCGACCGCGTCGCGGCGCCGCGGCGGGGAGTCTCCTCCACAGCCCGCGGAGGCGGAATGGAGCCGTCGTCCCGGGGGTTGGACCAGGTGGAGGGGCGCGACCGCCCCCGTACACTGACGAGGATTCCGAGGGAGACCCATGTCGTCGTATTCCGTGAACAAGTCCGACGCCGAGTGGCGCGAGGAGCTCGACCGCGACCAGTACGCGGTCCTGCGCGAAGCGGCCACCGAGCGCCCGTGGACCGGCGAGCTGCTCGACGAGCACCGCGCCGGCCTCTACACCTGCGCCGCCTGCAGTGCCGAGCTCTTCAAGAGCGGCACCAAGTTCGACTCCGGCTGCGGCTGGCCGAGCTTCTACGAGTCCGTGAACCCGGACGCCGTCCAGCTGATCGAGGACAGCACTCTCGGCATGGTCCGCACCGAGGTCCGCTGCGCGAACTGCGGATCGCACCTGGGGCACGTCTTCCCCGACGGCTTCGGCACGCCCACCGGCGACCGCTACTGCATGAACTCGATCGCCCTGAACTTCCAGGCCGAGGGCGAGTGACCGTGCCCTCCTCCCCCGTGCTCGAGGCCGTCCTCGCGCGCCGTTCGCGCTCGAAGGTGACGCCGGAGGCTCCGGGGCACGACGAGATCGCGGCGTTCGTCTCGGCGGCGTCGCGTCTCGCCGATCACAGCTCGCTGCGCCCGTGGCGGGTCATCGAGATCCGCGGCGCCGCCCGCGACCGGGTCGGCCGCAGCTTCGCGGTCGCCTCGGGAGCGAAGAAGGACCCGCGGAAGTACATCGAGAAGACGCACCGCGCCTCCCTGCTGCTGGCCGTCGTGGTCAGCGTCAAGAAGTCGAAGGTGCCGGCCTGGGAGCAGGAGGCCGTCGCCTCGGGCGTCGCCCACGTCCTGAGCCTGCTGCTCGACGAGGCGGGCTGGGGCGTCTTCTGGCGCACCGGCTCCTACACGCGCGACAAGGCCGTGCGGAAGGCGCACCGCCTCGAGAAGGGCGAGGAGCTGCTCGGCTGGCTCTACGTCGGCCGTCCCGACGGGAAGATCGGCGGCCCCAAGCGCCCCGCTCCCGCCGAACGGCACCTCAGCATCCTCGAGCCGTGAACCCCGGCGGGCCCCGATCCGAGCGGATCCGGGGCCCGCGATAGGGTGGCCGGGCGCATGAGCGCACCTGCCGACGTGGCGCAATTGGTAGCGCACCCGACTTGTAATCGGGCGGTTACGGGTTCAAGTCCCGTCGTCGGCTCAGGAAAGGCAGAAGGCCCCGACCGCTGCGTGCGGTCGGGGCCTTCTGCCTGAGCGCGGGTTCTCCGCGTCCGGGACTCAGCCCGCGGCGGCCGGGGTCGGCTCGGAGGAGGCGGGAGCCTCGGTGGAGACCGGGGCGTCGCCGGGAGCCGGGGTCTCGGTCGAGGCAGGGGTCTCGGTCGTGGCGGGCGTCTCGCTCGGCGCCGGGGTCTCGGAGGAGGAGGGCGCGGGAGTCGCCGACGAGTACGAGTCGGCGGCGGCCGAGAGCACGAACGAGCTGAACGCGTCCGGATCGGTCAGCGAGCCCGAGTACGCCTCGCCGTTGACCAGGACGGTCGGGGTGCCGGTGACGGCGGGCACGTCCGTGCCGGGGAGCGGACCCGAGGTGGCGCGCTCGGTCGCGGCGCGGACCCAGCTCACGAAGCTCTGGTCGTCGATGCAGGTGTTCACGGCCGCCGTGTCCTCGACGCCGGCCTGCGAGGCGTAGTCCTTCAGCTGGTCGTCCGACAGGCCGTCGGTCCCCTCCGCCGGCTGGTCGGCGAAGAGCAGGGAGTTGAAGTCGAAGAAGGAGTCGGGCGAGCGGTCCGCGACGCACGCGGCGGCGTTGGCCGAGCGCTCCGAGTACTTGGTGCCGTTGGAGCGGGTCGTGAGGATGGCGATCGGGTGGATCTCGACCGTCGCGGCACCGCTGGTCACCCACTCCTTGATCTGGTCGCCGTTGGTCTTCTCGAACTGGCCGCAGTAGGGGCAGAGGTAGTCGAGGTAGACCCGGATGTCGACCGTGCCGCCCGAGGTGTCGAGCGCACTGGGAGTGGGCGTCCCGTCGGCGGCGACGGCGCCGCTCGTCTGCGCGACCATGTTCTCGCCGACGACCACGCCGTCGCTCGCCATGTTCGCCGGGCCGGGGCCCGCGGGGCGGATGCTGGAGGTGACGGCGAAGACCACGATGACGACGACCGCGATCACGACGGCGGCCAGCCCGCCCTGCAGGGCGAAGCGGCTCACACGGTCGCGGCGCTTCTGCTGCTCGCGCAGGCGGCGCGCCTTCTCTCGGGCGGCCTCTCGTCGCTGGTTCTTCGAGAGACGGTCGTTGGCTCCGCCGGTGGTCATGACAAGAACGCTCCGAATGAGAGAGGGGGAAGAAGGGGGTCGCCTGGCGCGACTCGCCGGAATCCTACGCGCGAGCCCTGGGAAACCTCCAAACGACGGATACGGGGCGCCCGACCGACGATTGTCGGCCCCGTGGCATACTGTGACGGTTGGTCGGAGTCGCCCACGCGATGATGACCATCACTTCCATTCACTCGGATCGTCCGGCACGTACCTGCCGGTGAAGGAGCAAGAACAATGGCGTCCGTAACTTTCGACCACGCGTCCCGCGTCTACCCCGGGGCCACTCGCGCCTCCGTCGACAAGCTCAACCTCGAGGTGGGCGACGGCGAGTTCCTCGTCCTCGTCGGCCCCTCCGGCTGCGGCAAGTCCACCTCCCTGCGCATGCTCGCCGGCCTCGAAGAGGTCAACGAGGGCCGCATCCTCATCGGCGACCGCAACGTCACGGACGTTCCGCCGAAGGACCGCGACATCGCGATGGTCTTCCAGAACTACGCGCTGTACCCGCACATGTCCGTCGCCGAGAACATGGGCTTCGCGCTCAAGATCGCCGGCGTGAACAAGGACGAGCGCGCCGCGCGGGTCCTCGAGGCCGCGAAGATGCTCGACCTCGAGCCCTACCTCAACCGCAAGCCGAAGGCGCTCTCCGGTGGTCAGCGCCAGCGTGTCGCGATGGGCCGCGCCATCGTCCGCAAGCCCCAGGTCTTCCTCATGGACGAGCCGCTGTCGAACCTCGACGCCAAGCTCCGCGTGTCCACCCGCACCCAGATCGGCACGCTGCAGCGCCGCCTGGGCATCACCACGGTCTACGTCACCCACGACCAGACCGAGGCGCTCACCATGGGCGACCGCATCGCGGTCCTCAAGGACGGCCTCCTCCAGCAGGTCGGATCGCCCCGCGACCTGTACGAGAACCCGAACAACGTCTTCGTGGCCGGCTTCATCGGCTCGCCCGCGATGAACCTGTTCCACGCGGACGTCACCGACGGCGGCGTCAAGTTCGGCGACACCGTCCTCCCGATCGCCCGCGAGGCGCTCGCGAAGACGAGCCAGAAGGTCGTCACGCTCGGCGTGCGCCCCGAGGACGTCACCGTCTCGACCCAGCCCGGCGGACTGCCGATCGAGGTCGACCTCATCGAGGAGCTCGGCTCGGACGGCTACCTCTACGGCCACACCGAGGTCGAGGGCCGCCGGACCGACATCGTCGCGCGCGTCGACGGCCGCGTGCACCCCACCGCGGGCGACCGCGTGTACGTGACCGCGAACCACCGCGTGCACATCTTCGACGCGGAGTCGGGCGAGCGCCTCTCCTGAGCCTCCTCCTGCACCGCACGCTGCCGCCGTCCCCTCCAGGGCGGCGGCAGCGTCGTCTGCGGCTCCCCCACCGTCCGACACGCGACACGAACGGCGCACCATGTCCGGCTCCCTGAACATCACCTCGGCCACCGTCGACCCGGCCCTGCTCGACCTGCCGTGGAACCTGCGGCTCGACGACTGGCCCGACGAGTACATCGCCGCTCTGCCGAAGGGCATCTCGCGGCACACGGTCCGCTTCGCGCACCTCTCCGGACACGTCGTCGCCGTCAAGGAGACGACGGCCGAGATGTCGCGGCGCGAGTACGAGATGCTGAAGACGCTGCAGCGCCTCGACGTGCCGTGCGTGGTGCCGGGCGCCGTGATCACGAACCGCACCGACGACGAGGGTGAGGCCCTGCCCGCGGTGCTGGTCACCCGTCACCTCAAGTTCTCGCTCCCCTACCGGGCGCTGTTCTCGCAGACGCTGCGGCCGGACACGGCGACCCGCCTGGTCGACGCGCTGGCGCTCCTCCTGGTCCGCCTGCACGTGATCGGCTTCTTCTGGGGCGACGTGTCGCTCTCGAACACCCTCTTCCGGCGCGATGCCGGCGCCTTCGCCGCCTACCTGGTCGATGCGGAGACCGGGCAGCTCTACTCGGGCGGCCTCTCGAACGGCCAGCGCGAGAACGATCTGGAGATCGCCCGCGTCAACATCGCCGGTGAGCTGCTCGACCTCGAGGCGGGCGGACGCGTCGACGACGACCTCGACCCGATCACCGTCTCCGACGGCATCGTCGCGGCGTACCGCAGCCTCTGGAAGGAGCTGACCGGTGCGGAGTCGTTCGCGACCTCGGAGCGCTGGCGGATCAACGACCGCGTGAACCGGCTGAACGAGCTGGGCTTCGACATCGAGGAGCTCGCGATCAAGACCGACGAGGCCGGATCGACGGTGCGGATCCAGCCGAAGGTGGTCGACGCCGGCCACCACCAGCGGCGGCTGCTCCGTCTCACCGGGCTGGACGCGCAGGAGAACCAGGCGCGGCGCCTGCTGAACGACCTCGACTCGTACACGGCGACCTACGACAAGCAGGGCCTGGACGAGGAGATGGTGGCGCACGAGTGGCTGGCGCAGGTGTTCGAGCCGGTCATCCGCTCGATCCCCCGTGATCTCAAGGGTCGCCTGGAGCCGGCCGAGATGTTCCATCAGCTGCTCGAGCACCGCTGGTTCATGTCGCAGCAGCAGGCGCGCGACGTCCCCCTGGCGGAGGCGGTCACCGCCTACGTGAACGACATCCTGCGTCACCGCCGCGACGAGGCGACGGTCATCGCTCCTCCCACCGAGGCGCTGACCCTCCCGAACCTCGTCCTCGACGAGTCCGGCGACGCCGAGCTCACCGACGAGGACGCCGACGTCGACTGGACGAAGAACGTCTGACCCCTCCCACTTCAAGAGGGCCCGCGCTGTCCGCACGGGCCCTCTTCGCATTCCCGCCCGCCGAAGGCGGCGCCCGTTCCCGCTCGCCGAAGGCGGCGCCCATTCCCGCTCGCCGAAGGCGGCGCCCATTCCCGCTCGCCGCAGGCGGCGCCCGTCTCCGCTCGCCGCAGGCGGCGCCTCACCCCCTCCAGCCCCGTAGCGCGGGCGCCGGCGCGGTGAGCTGCAAGGCGGAGGAGGAAGCGATACCGGCGGTATCGCGCCCGACGACAACGCCGCAGATCGCCGTGCCGGCGCCCGCGCGCGCGCTACTCGGAGCGGAGTCTGGAGATCTCGTAGAGCGCCACCGACGCCGCGATCCCGGCGTTCAAGGATTCCGTGGCGGAGCTGATCGGGATGGAGACGACGGCGTCGCACTGCTCGGTGACGAGCCGGGAGAGGCCCTTGCCCTCGCTGCCGACGACGACGAGGAGCGGCCGGTCGGCGAGTTCGAGGCCGGGCAGCATCACGTCGCCGTCGCCGTCGAGTCCGATGACGAAGACGCCCGCGCGCTTGAAGTCCTTGATCATGGCGGTGAGGTTGGACGCCATCGCGACGGGGATGCGTGCGGCGGCTCCGGCGGAGGTCTTCCAGGCGGCGGAGTTGAGGCCGACGGAGCGGCGCTGCGGGACGATGACGCCCTGTCCGCCGAACGCGGCGACGGAGCGGATGATCGCTCCGAGGTTGCGCGGGTCGGTGATGCCGTCGAGCGCGACGAGGAGGGGGACGGCTCCGCGGGAGACGCTGCGCTCGAGCAGGTCGCTCGGGTGGGCGTACTCGTAGGGCGGCACCTTGAGCACGAGGCCCTGGTGCACCGAGTCGGGGCCGGCGAGGCGGTCGAGCTCCGGGCGCATGACCTCGAGCACGGGCAGGCCGCGGGCGGTGGCGATCTTCAGCGCCTCCTTGACCCGGTCGTCCATCTCGATGCGGGTCGCCAGGTAGAGGGTCGTCGCCGGGATGCTGGCGCGCAGCGCCTCGAGGACCGAGTTGCGGCCCGTCACCATCTCGAAGTCGTCGCCGCTCTTGGGCTTGCGCGACGGAGCGGGGCGCCCCTGTCCGCGGGCGGCCGCGGTGAGGGCTCCGCCGGGGCGGCCCTTGCCGCCGGCGGCGACGAAGCGCTCGCGCGCGAGCTTCGCCTTGCCTGCGGGGTGGTACGGCCGGTCCTCGGCCTTGGGCGTGGGCTTCTTGCCCTCGAGGGCCTGACGGCCCTGACCGCCGGAACCGACGGCCTTGCCCTTGCTCTTCTTTCGGACCGCTCCGGGGCGGCCGGGCTTATTCGCCATCGAGACTCCAATGCGCACCCGTCTGGGTGTCTTCGATCGTGATTCCCGCCGCGGCGAGATCGGTTCGGATGCGGTCGGCGCTCGCCCAGTCGCGCTGCTCGCGCGCGGTCTGGCGTTCGGCGACCAGGCGGTCGACCAGCACGCTGAGCGCGCGGTACGAGGGTTCGTCGTCGGAGCGCGCCCACTCGGGCGCCTCCGGGTCGATGCCGAGCACGGCCGCCATCGCGAGCACCTGGGTGCGCAGGGCCGAGACGGAGCCGAGGTCCTCGGCGTCGAGGGCGGCGTTGCCGGCGCGCACGGTCTCGTGCAGGACGCCGATGGCCTGCGGGACGGACAGGTCGTCGTCCATCGCCTCGGCGAACTCCTCCGGGACCACGGGCTCGCCGAGCGCGGCGAACCGCGTGCCGTCGAGGCGGCGGCGGGAGCGCTCGAGGAAGCCCTCGATCCGCTCCAGCGCCGCTTCGGCCTCCTCGAGGGCTCCGTCGTGGAACTCGAGGGTGGAGCGGTAGTGGGCGGAGCCGAGGTAGTAGCGGACGACGAGCGGGCGGGCCGCGTCGAGCAGCTCGGAGGCGAACACCGAGTTGCCGAGCGACTTGCTCATCTTCTGGCCGGTGACGGACACCAGTCCGTTGTGCAGCCAGTAGCTGGCGAAGGCGTGGCCGGCGGCGCTGGACTGGGCGAGCTCGTTCTCGTGGTGGGGGAAGCGCAGGTCGAGTCCGCCGCCGTGGATGTCGAACTGGGTGCCGAGGTACTTCGTCGACATCGCGGAGCACTCGATGTGCCAGCCGGGGCGTCCGGCGCCCCACGGGGATGCCCAGGCGGCCGACTCGGGCTCCTCCGGCTTGGCGCCCTTCCAGAGCGCGAAGTCGTGCGGGTCGCGCTTGCCGCGCGGGTCGGCGTCGGTCGCCGCCTCCATGCTCTCGAGGCGCTGGTGGGTGAGCGAGCCGTAGTCCGGCCAGGACCGCGTGTCGAAGTAGACGTCGCCGGAGTCGTCGGGCGCCGGGTAGGCGTGACCGCGCTCGATCAGGGCCTGGATGTGCGTGATCATCTCGGCGATGCTCGCGGTCGCGCGCGGCTCGTAGGTCGGCGGGAGGATGCCGAGGGCCGTGTACGCGGCGGTGAACTCGAGCTCGACGCGGTAGGCGAGGGCCCACCACTGCTCGACCGGCGCGCCCTCGGGCGCCCGACGCCGCGCATCCTCGGCGATGGCGAGGATCTTGTCGTCGATGTCGGTGACGTTGCGCACCAGGGTGACCTGGAAGCCGCGGTACGCCAGCCAGCGGCGCAGCTGGTCGTAGGCGAGCGCGGACCGCAGGTGCCCGATGTGGGGCGAGGACTGCACGGTGGGTCCGCAGACGTACATCCCGACCTCGTTCTCGCGGAGGGGGACGAAATCGACGAGGGCCTGGGCCTTCGAGTCATGCAGTCGCAGAGTCACGCGGGCGAGTTTACCGGGCGGACCGCTGCCGGCCGGGTCGGCGGCGGCGTCCGGGGACTACCGGGCGATCGCGGGGGCGGGGAGGACGAGCGCGGTCGCGGTCGCGGCGACCCCCTCGCCCCGGCCGGTGAAGCCGAGCGCGTCGGAGGTGGTGGCGGCGACGCTGACCGGTGCGCCGAGCAGATCCGAGAGCAGCCTCTGCGCCTCCTCGCGCCGCGGCGAGAACGTCGGGCGGTTGCCGATGAGCTGCACCGAGACGTTGCCGATGGCGAAGCCCGCGGCCTCGACCAGTTCGCGGGTGGCGCGGAGGAAGACCTCGCCGTGGGCGTCCGCGAAGCGCGGGTCGGCCGTGCCGAAGCGGGAGCCGATGTCGCCGAGACCCGCCGCCGCCAGGAGCGCGTCGCAGATCGCGTGGGCGACCGGGTCGCCGTCGCTGTGCCCGGACAGTCCCCGCTCCCCCGGCCAGTGCAGCCCGGCGAGCCAGAGCGGCGACGCGTCGTCGAACGCGTGCACGTCCGTGCCGATGCCGACGCGCGGCACGACGACGGCGGGCGGCGGTGCGAGCACCTGCTCCGCGCGGGCCAGGTCCCAGGGGGTGGTGATCTTGAAGGCGAGCGGGTCGCCCGCGACGACGACCGAGGGACTGCCGCGCGAGGCGAGGAGCGCCGCGTCGTCGGTGAAGTCCTCCTGTGCCGAGGCGTAGGCCTCGTTGAGGAGCGCGCGAGGGAAGCCCTGCGGCGTCTGGACCGCGGCGAGCTCGGAGCGGTCCACCGTGCCGAGGATCCCGCCGTCGGCGCGGATGCGCTTGATGGTGTCGGTGACCGGCAGGCCGGGGATCACTCCGCCGCCCGTGGCCCGGACCGCCGCGATCACCCGCTCGAACTGGTCGACGGGCGTGAGCGCGCGGGCGGCGTCGTGGACGAGCACCGTCTCGACGGCCGGGTCGAGCGCACGCAGTCCCCGAGCGACCGACTCCTGGCGGCTGGCGCCTCCGGCGACGACGCTGACGGAGCCGTCCGGGGCTCCGGCGGCGTGCGCGAGCGCGGCCGTCTCCTCGAGGAGGGCGGCGGGCGCCACGACGACGATCTGCACGGGCTCCGCGAGCAGCAGCACCGTGCGCAGGCTGCGCTCGAGGATCGTCCTCCCCGCGCAGTCGACGTAGGCCTTGGGGCGCTCGCGGCCGAGCCTCGTGCCGCTGCCTGCGGCGACGACGACGACGGCCGCGGTCGGCGCGCCGGCGGGATCGCTCAGGATGCGAGGACCTCGTCGAGGAGCACGGAGGCGGCGTCCTCGTCGGTCTTCTCGGCCAGGGCGAGCTCGGAGACGAGGATCTGGCGGGCCTTGGCGAGCATGCTCTTCTCCCCCGCTGAGAGGCCGCGCTCGCGGTCGCGGCGGGTCAGGTCGCGGACGACCTCGGAGACCTTGACGACGTCGCCGGACCCCAGCTTCTCGAGGTTGGCCTTGTAGCGGCGCGACCAGTTGGTCGGCTCCTCGACGACCTCGGCGCGCAGGACCTCGAACACGCGGTCGACGCCCTCGCGGCCGATGACGTCGCGGACGCCGACCAGGTCGACGTTGTCGGCGGGCACCTCGATGACGAGGTCTCCCTGTGCGACGCGGAGCTTCAGGTACGTCTTCTCCTGGCCCTTGATCGTCCGGGTCTTCACCTCGGCGATCGTGGCGGCTCCGTGATGGGGGTAGACGACCGTCTCTCCGACCTCGAACTGCATGCGACGTCCTTTCAGCGGCGGACAGATTACCATGCGCGCCGAGCGGGACGGGAGTCCGGACGGGCGGAGCCGCGGTGCTCGCTACGCTAGCCTGGTGTCGGCTCGTGCACAGTGAAGTCGCCCTGTCCGGGGCGAGCGGGGCCGACGATCTGGAGGTTCCTGTGAAGGCGCGTATCGCTGCATCCGTCGTTCTCGCGGTCGGCGTCGCCCTCGCTACCGCCGGCTGCAACCTCGTCGCCCCGCAGGCGACGCGCAAGATCTACGACCCGAGCGACGGGGTCGGCGCGACGATCGGCGATCTCGCCATCCGCAACGCGATGATCGTCTCGGACGACGGCGAGGCCGGCACCCTGATCGTGACGCTCGTGAACTCCACCGACGAGGCGCTGAGCGTCGAGGTGCAGTACGAAGGCTCCGCGGGCCGCACCAGCGACACCGTCGACGCCGTCCCTGGCCGCACCGAGGTGCGCCCCGACAGCACCGAGGCCGTCCAGATGGACGACATCGGCACCATCCCGGGCGGCCTGCTCCCCGTCTACTTCCAGTACGGCTCCGAGCAGGGCAAGGAGCTCCTCGTCCCCGTCCTGACGAACGCCCTCGAGGCGTACTCGACGCTGACCCCCGCGCCCTCCGCGACGCCGACCGTCACCCCGACGGCCGACCCCGCTCGGACCGCGCTCCCCACTCCCACCGCCGAGCCCGGCGTCGACGCTCCCACCGCGGAGTAGCCCCCTCCGTCGTCGAGGGCCGTCCACCCCGGTGGGCGGCCCTTCGTCGTCCTCGCCGGTCTCGATCCGCCGACTCCGCCGTCTTTTCGATCCCCCTGCCCCGAGC